>CASEGE010000212.1 GCA_949287335.1 uncultured Olsenella sp.
CCTCCGCCGAGGAATGCTGCCCCCTGTACCGTTTTTTCTCGTTCTCGCCGAGAAATGCCGCCCTCTGTACCAGGGTCGAGTGGAGGGTGTGAGAAACTGCGGTACAGAGGGCCGCACTTCTCGGCATGGACGGTACAGCGGGCTGATTCTTTGGGCGCGCATTGCGTCTCGCTGGTACAGACCCCCGGTTTTCTCGGCAGTAGTCAAGTCTCGCTGGTACAGAGGACGGCATTTCTCGCGGGCGTTGCCGTGAATTCGGTACAGAGGACGGCATTTCTCGGCGCGCGCTCCGTGATGGGGGAGGGCGGATGTGGGCGGATGCCCCACCCACCAAAATCCTGCGCTTTCACGGCAGCGACACAAATCGTTTGCGAGAAATGCGAACACGGGAGGCGGCGCTTGTGGTTCCAGACGGCGCAAGACGCAACATCTAGGGGTGCTCAGGCCCACGGAAACCGTCCAAACCCATATTTCAACCACAAGGTGTAGGAAAGTGTTTTCTGGTGTGGCAAGGTGTCGCAAATGACGTATAGTTATCGCACGCTCCGTTCGGGGGCTGGTTTTTCGTCTCTCGAAGGGAGGGTGACATGCTCGCCGGGTCGTATCCGATGTCCGTGGATGCCAAGGCTCGTGTTACCCTGCCTGCCGTCTTCCGCAAGCAGCTGGTTGACGGGGACCGAAAGACGATCTACCTCCTCCCGATGAAGGAGTGCGTGAACGGCTTCACCCCTGAGGGGCTCGAGCGGTTCGTCGAAGGACTCTTTGAGTACGGAGACCACCACTACGATCCCCGCAGCCGCAAGGACGTTCAGCTCAGGACCAGGCTCTTGGGCAGTGCCGTCGAGGTGGACATCGACTCCGCGGGCCGCGTTGCCCTCGGCAAGCTTGATGCCAACAAGCCCGGCACCCGCGAGAAGCTCGGTCTCACCGCTGACGTCACGGTCGTGGGCGCCGGGGACCACTTCGAGGTGTGGAACACCGACGAGTGGAACGCGACGCAGGAGAGCTTCGAGGACGAGCTCGACGCGCTTCTCTACCACGACTAGGGGGTGAGGGTCTTGACAGCAGAATATCGGCACGTACCCGTGATGCTCGCCGAGGTCCTGGCCGAGCTCGACCCCCAGCCGGGGGAGGTTGTCTGCGACTGCACCCTCGGTGGTGCGGGGCACACCGTCGAGCTTGCCCACCGCGTGGCCCCGGAAGGCCTGTCCATTGGCATCGACCAGGACGACATGGCCCTCGCAGCCGCTGCGGCGCGCCTCGAGCGAGAGGCGCCCGAGGCGAGCGTCCGTCTCCTCAAGGGCAACTTCGGGGACCTCGACGAGCTTCTCGTCGAGGCTGAGGTGCCCGGGGTCGACTGCTTTCTCTTCGACCTTGGCGTCTCGTCCCCACAGCTCGACATCCCGGAGCGCGGCTTCTCGTACCACGAGGACGCGCCCTTGGACATGCGAATGAGTTCGGGTAACAACACCCTAACCGCAGCAGAGGTCGTAAACACCTACAACGAAGCAGACCTCGCCCGAATCCTTCGCGTATACGGTGACGAGCGCTTTGCCAACCGCATCGCGCGTCGCATCGTCGAGACCCGCACGAAGGCGCCCATCGAGACCACGCTCCAGTTGGTGGAGGTCATCAAGGCCGCGATACCCGCGGCGGCGAGAAGGACCGGCGGCCACCCGGCGCGCAAGGCCTTCCAGGCCCTGCGCATCGAGGTCAACCACGAGCTCGACGTGCTCGACCGGGGACTCAGGGCGGCGATTCGCTGGGCGAATACCGGTGGGAGAATCTGCGTCATCTCCTACCACTCGCTCGAGGACCGCATCGTGAAGCACGTCTTCTCGGAGATGTCCCAGGGGTGCACCTGCCCGCCGGACCTTCCGGTGTGCGTGTGCGGTCACGTGCCGATAGTGAGCGTCAGGACGCGCAAGCCCCTCGTTGCGTCAGACGAGGAGGTGGCGACCAACCCACGGTCGCGAAGCGCCCTCATGCGCGTGGCGGTCAAGCTCGACGTCACGGGTGCGGGGCCATCCAAATGACGTAGCCGGCGCAAGCCGTCTACATAACGAACCACAAACGAGGCACCAACGCATCACATACGCACTCTAAACGCACCACCAACGCAGTACAAACACCACGTATCTATCCACTCTGAAGTAACACTCAAGGTCGCTCATCATGGGCTTGAGGCAAACGGTCAATCAACCCTCAAGTTCGCAGCGTGCCTGCCTGAAACAAACATCGTGCGGCGTGATGCCATTGAGTAGCGGGGAAGTTGTCATGAGGTATCAGGGATCTGAGGCATATCGCGTGGAGGCGGCCGAGAGGAGGCGTGAGCGCCTTGAGGGCCAGGCCCGCCCGTCCTTCGAGGTGGTCTCCGGCGGCGGTCTTGACGCCCGCGTCCGTGCCGGCGTGTCCCCGGTGTTTGTCTCGCGCATCCGCGTGGCCGTGGCCATTGCCGCGGTCCTCGTGGTGGTGGGCATGGCCCGCGTTGCCCTCTCCTCCGCAACGGTCACCCTCCTCAAGTCCAACGCCGAGCTCACGACGCAGATCGAGGAAGCCCAGACGCTCAACGACAATTTGAGGATTGAGCGCTCCGTGCTCTCCAGCAACTCTCGCATCAGCCGCATCGCGACGCAGAACTACGGGATGGTCCTTCCCACCGAGGCAGTGCACGTGGGCGAGCCCGCGAGCGCCGCCGACGAGACGCCCGCCGGCGAGGCCGCTACTGATGGTGAAGCTGCGCAGACCCCGAATGAGACGGGTGCGACCGGCGAGCTGGCGTAGACTGTTCTAACGTGAGCAGCAGAAACAGACAGAGCCGCCCCGGGCGGCGTTCGTATCCAGAGGCCTCGTATGACGAGGCCTCTCGTGCGCGTTACCACGTAAGGGCCTCGCGCCCCGGCGGGTCGGGCAGCGGCGGCTCGGACAACGGCTTCAACGTCACAAGGCGCATCTTCCTCACCATCATGGGCATCGTCGCCGCGCGCCTGGGCTGGCTCCAGGTGGTCGACGCCGCAAACCTCTCGGAGCGCGCGGAGTCCCAGCGCACCAACGTTGCGACGCTGCACGCCAAGCGCGGGACCATCTACGACCGCAACGGCAACATCCTCGCCATGAGCGCCGAGTGCGAGACCATCTACGCAAACCCCGAGACGGTAAAGGACCCCTCGGGGGTGGCAGACCTTCTCGTCAAGCACCTGGGCGGGGAGAAGCAGACCTACATGGAGCTGCTGACGATGGACGGCACCTTCGTCTACATCAAGCGACAGGTCGACCAGGACATTGCCGACAAGCTCGCGGACGACCTCGCCGAGAAGGAGCTCACGGGCATCTACTTCCTCGAGGACACCAAGCGCGTCTACCCCTACGGGAACGTGGGCGCCCAGATCATTGGCTACGTGGGCACCGACGGCAACGGCCTCTCCGGCCTCGAGTACTACTACGACGACATCCTCACGGGCACCGACGGCGAGATGCTCCTTGAGACGGGCCTCGACGGCACGCCCATTGCCGGTGGGGCCGCGCAGATCACGGAGGCCAAGAACGGCACCGACCTCATCCTCTCGCTCGACATCGACCTGCAGGAGGCATGCGAGAACATCATCAAGGCCGGCGTGGAGACCTATAACTCCGACTCAGGCTCCGTGATGGTGACCGACCCCAAGACCGGTGAGATCTTCGCGGCCTGCTCGACCCCGCTGCCCGACTTCTCCAACCTCGATCCCGAGGCGCTCAACCTCAAGCTCGTGTCGAGCTCCTACGAGCCGGGCTCGGTCTTCAAGGTCCTCACCACCTCCATTGGCTTTGACCTCGAGCTCTTTGACTCGGAGACCGTCTTCTCGGTGCCGCCGGCAATTCTTGTGGGCAACCACTACGTCACCGACGACGACAACCGCGACTACACGATGGACATGACGGTCCGCGAGATGATGCGCCGCTCCTCAAACGCGGCCATGTCCCTGCTCGTGCAGGAGGTCATCGGCGCGCAGCGCTTCTCCGACGGCGTCGCCCGCTACGGCATTGGCACCAAGACGGGAATCGACTTTCCCGGCGAGGTGGAGGGCATCGTCAAGACGCCCGAGGAGTTTGACGGCGGAACCGCGGGCTCCATGGCGTTTGGCCAGGCCATCTCCATCCCCATGGTGCAGCTCGTGCGCGCCTACGGCGCGGTGGCAAACGACGGTGTCCTCACGACCCCGCACTTCCTCGTGACAAAGGGTGACGAGGAGGTGGACTGGCCCGTTGGCGGCACCGCGATCTCCGCCGAGGCGGCCAACATGGAGACCGACGTCATGCGCACCGTCGTCCTGGAGGGCACCGGCAAGAACGGTCAGGTCGAGGGCTATGACATTGCCGGCAAGACGGGCACGGGCGAGCAGGCCTCCGAGACCGGCGGCTACGCCGAGTACGACTTCACCGCGTCGCTGTGCGGCTTTGCCAACGCCGACGACCCCGAGGTCCTTGTCTACGTGGGCCTCAACCACCTCGCATATCTCGCCTCCGCCTCCTCGGCGAAGGTGTTCCATGACGTGATGTCCCAGGCCGTGAGCATCCTGGGCGTCCCGCCCGTCTCGTAAGGACAGGGGAGTACACGATGATTCGCATGTCGATACCAGAGATCGCCCAGACCACGGGTGCCTCCGTGCTGCTCGAGGGCGCCCGGGAGGTGACGGGCGAGGTCGTCATCGACTCGCGCGCCGTCTCGGAGGGCGGCCTCTTTGTCGCCTTTGCCGGCGAGCGCGTTGACGGCAACGCCTACCTCGCCCCCGCCGCCCGCGCCGGAGCCGCGGCCGTGGTGGCCTCGGCAGAGGTTGCCGAGGATACCCTCGCCGCCGCGCGCGAGTCGGGGTGCGCGGTCCTGCGCGCCGAGGGCGACGACTGCGAGGAGTTCATGCTCCGCCTCGCCCGCGCCTGGCGCGAGCGCCACCCCGAGTGGCTCGTGGTGGGCGTGACGGGGTCCGTGGGCAAGACCACCACCAAGGAGATGCTGGCCGCCGGCATTGGCTCCCAGCGTCGCACCCATGCCACCGCCGGCAACCACAACAACCTGCTCGGGCTTCCGCTCACGCTCTTCTCGGTTCCCGAGGGGACCGAGGTCGTGGTCTGCGAGCTCGGCATGAACCACCTTCACGAGATCGAGCGCATGGCCGCCGCCTGCGCGCCCACGCTTTCCTGCATCACCAACGTGGGCACGAGCCACATCGGGCTTCTCGGCAGCCGCGAGAACATCGCGCGCGCCAAGGCCGAGATCGTCTCCGGCATGTGCTCCCACGGCGACCTTGCGCCCGCGCTCGCGCTGCTCTCCTCGGGTGACTTCACGCCCTTCATCGCGGATGGCTTTGCGCGTCCCGCGGGCGTTGACGTGGTGCTCTCGGGCACGGGCGAGACCGACGAGGTGCGCGCCGGTGCCGTCACCCTTGGGGAGACGGGCTGCGCCACCGTGGAGCTCTCCTGCTCCGACGGGTGGTCCCGCCGCGTGACGCTCTCGGTCCCGGGCAGGAAGGTCGTGGACGACCTGCTGCTCGCCCTCGCCCTCATCTGGCGCCTGGGCCTCGACCGCGACCGCGCGCTCGACGCCATCGAGTCCATGCGCGCCACGCACATGCGCCTCGACGTGCAGACGGCCCCGTCCGGCGCACGCGTGATCGACGACTCCTACAACGCCGCGCCGGCCTCGATGGCCTCCTCGCTCGACGTGCTCTCCTCCATGGCCTGCGAGGGCAGGCGCGTCGCGGTTCTCGGCGAGATGGGCGAGCTCGGCGACGAGGCGGCCCGTCTCCACGGCTACGTTGGCGCCTACGCCGCGGCAAAGGGCGTCGACCTGCTCGTGCTCGTGGGAGACGAGCTCGCCGACGAGATGGCCGAGGCGGCGCGCACGATGGGCCTCTCTGAGGACGCCATCGAGCGCTTTGAGACCGTCGAGAAGGCAACCGAGGTCATGGGTCCCGTGCTCGGCGCGGGTGATGTTGTGCTGGTCAAGGCGTCTCGTGCCGCTGGGCTCGACGCCTTTGTGAGGGGAGTGCTCGCTCGATGATCGGAAATCCCGCCTATCCCACCTACCAGGTGTTTCTCGCCGTTGGCATTGCCGCGCTCGTGACGGGCCTGCTCATGCCCTTCTTCATCCGCCTCATGCGCCACGAGGGCGTGGGCCAGCAGATCCGCGCCGACGGCCCCCAGCGCCACCTCGTGAAGCAGGGGACCCCCACCATGGGTGGCATCATCATCCTCGTGGGCGTGCTCGTCTCGACGGCCCTCATCGCCCAGTGGACGCCCGGCCTCATCGCCGCCGTGGTGGTCACGCTCGTGACGGGCTCGCTGGGCCTTCTCGACGACATCGAGTCCGTGGCGCACGGCCGCTCGCTCGGCCTCACGCCCTCGCAGAAGATGGCGGGCCTCATCCTCATCTCCATCGCGTTTTGCCTGGTGGCCGTCAACGTCTGCGGCGTGGCGCCCAGCATTCGCTTCCCGGGCGGCTTTGCCATCGACCTGGGCGTTCTCACCACCACCCTCGACATTGCCGGCACCCAGGTGAGCGTGCCGTGGCTCTACCTCATCTTCGTGTTCCTCCTCATGGCGGGCCTCTCCAACGCCGTCAACCTCACCGACGGCCTCGACGGCCTCGCGGGCGGCTGCTCGATGGTGGTCATGCTCGTCATGGCCATGGTGGCCTTCCGCTACAACGAGCTCGACCTCGCCATCTTTGCCGCCTCGATCGCAGGCGCCTGCATCGGTTTTCTCTGGCACAATTGCTACCCTGCCTCCATCTTCATGGGTGACACCGGCTCGCTCGCCCTGGGCGCGGCGCTCGCCGCCCTTGCCATCCTCACCAGGACCGAGGTCACGTCGCTGATCATGGGCGGCGTCTTCGTCTGCGAGGCCCTCTCCGTGATGATCCAGGTCACGAGCTTCAAGCTCACCGGCAAGCGCGTCTTTCTCATGACGCCGATCCACCACCACTTCGAGCAGATGGGGTGGGCCGAGACCAAGGTCGTCATTAGGTTCTGGATCGTGAGCGCGGCCTTTGCCGCCCTCGGCTTTGCCCTCTTCTTCCAGCTTGGCTAGGGGAGCAGACATGACCTCCATCACTCGAGACCATCTTGGAAACACCCTCGTGCTCGGGCTCGGCCGCACCGGCGAGTCCGTTGCGCGCTATCTGGCGGCCCGCCTCGGCGGCCGCGTGGACTCCGTGACGCTCTACGGCGGCGCGTCGTCCACCCCCGGCGAGAAGACCCGTGAGCTCGAGGAGGCGGGCGTCAGCGTTATCTGCGGCACTGAGGACGTGCGCGGCAGCTATGACCTTGCCGTGGCGTCCCCCGGCATCCCGGACTCCTCCGACTTCTTCCGCGCGGCCAAGGCCTGCTCAAACGAGGTGATCGGCGAGCCCGAGTTTGCCTTCCGCGAGAGCCCTGAGCGCTGGGTGGCCATCACCGGCACCAACGGCAAGACCACCACCACCTCGCTCACCACGCATCTCCTGCGCGAGGGAGGGCTCGCGGCGGAGTCCGTGGGCAACATCGGCACGCTCGTGACCGACGAGCTGGACGGAAGGGCCGAGGATAGCTGGTTCGTTGCCGAGCTCTCGAGCTTCCAGCTCGCCACCACGCGCCTCCTGCACCCCCGCGTCGCGGTGATCTTGAACGTGACGCCCGACCACCTCGAGTGGCACCACTCGATGGAGGCCTACGCCGCGGCCAAGGAGCGCTCCCTCGAGAACCTGGACGCGGGTGACCTTGCCGTCGTCTCCGTCGATGACGAGTTCTGCCGCGCCATGGCAAAGCGCGCCGAGGCGCGCGGCCTGCGCGTCTGCCGCCTCTCCGTGCACGAGGAGCCCGGCTCGCCCTGCGCGGCGTTTCTTCGCGAGGGCAGGCTCGTCGTGCGGCTCGACGGCACGGAGCATGCGCTCGCGCACAGAGAGGAGCTCAAGATCTTTGGCCTCCACAACGCCGAGAACGCCCTCGCCGCCGCCTCCGTCGCGCTCGAGCTGGGCGTCGGCGCCGCGGACGTGTGCCGCGGCCTCACGTCCTTCTCGCCCATCGAGCACCGGATCGAGCCTGCCGGCACGGTTGCCGGCGTGCGCTACGTGAACGACTCCAAGGCAACCAACACCGACTCGGTGGAGAAGGCGCTCACCGCGTTTGACGCCGGCACCATCGTGGTCATGCTCGGCGGGCACGACAAGATGACCGACCTCACCTCGCTTGCGGCCGCCGTCTGCGAGCGCTGCCGCGTGGCCGTGTGCTTTGGCGAGGCGGGCGGTCGCATCGCCTCCGCCCTCGAGGACGCGCGCGGCGAGAAGGACCTCGAGGTCCTGCGCGCGCCGCACCTGCGCGAGGCCTTCGGGGCGGCCGTGGCCGCGGCCCGTCCGGGCGACACGGTGCTCCTCTCGCCGGCCTGCTCGTCGTTTGACGAGTTCAACAACATGTCCGAGCGCGGGCGCCTCTTCAAGGCGCTTGTCGCCGAGCTCGCGGGATCGGAGGCGTAGGCGGTGCCGACTGCATCCCAGACAAGGTCCGCCCGTCGCCGCGTCCACCGCGCGGACAGGGCCGAGCGCCGCGCCGAGCGCGAGGAGCGCCTCATCTTTGGCGTGCCCGAGCGCTTCATGCGCCCGAGGCTCGTGCTGCTGGTTGCGGTGGGCATCCTTGCCGCCTTTGGTGTGCTCATGGTTTACTCCGCCTCGTCCGTCTCGGCGCTCAACAGCACCGGGGACGCCGCGTACTACCTCAAGCGCCAGCTCATGTTTCTCGCGGTGGGCGTGGTGATTGCCGTCGTGCTCGCGGTTCTCGACTACCGCATCTGGGCAAAGACCTTCCTCTTGCCCATCTGGGTCGTCACCGTGATACTGCTCGCCGTCGTCATCTTTGCCGGCACCGACAACGACATGGGCGCCACGCGCTGGATCAACCTCGGCTTCTTTGACCTGCAGCCCTCCGAGTTTGCCAAGATCACCGTGATCTTCACGGCCGCCAACGTGGCCGAGAGCTACTTCGAGGAGGGCACGATCGACTGGTCCACCTTCGTGAAGCTGCTCTTCGTGGGCGTGGCGGTGCCCGTGGGCCTCATCATCATCCAGCCCGACAAGGGCTCCACGCTTGTCATCGGTCTCACCCTCATCGTGATGGGCTACCTCGCGGGCATGCCGAAGCGCTTCCTCGTGGGCCTGCTCATCTTTGGTGCCGTCGCGTTTCTCGCGCTCTCGCTCAAGGACGACTACTCGCGCCAGCGCCTCCTTACGATGCTCGACCCCTGGCAGGACCCCTACGGAACGGGCTACCAGCTCATCCAGGGCTTCTACGCCTTTGGCTCGGGCGGCCTGCTTGGCGTGGGCCTGGGCTTCTCGCGCCAGAAGTACTCCTACCTGCCCATGGCGCACAACGACTTCATCTTTGCCATCATCGGCGAGGAGTGCGGCCTGGTGGGCACGCTTGGGCTTCTCGCCGGCTTTGCGGTCTTCATGTGGGCGGGCTTCCAGATTGCCCGCTACGCGCCCGACCTCTGCGGCCGTCTTGTGGCGGCGGGCTGCACGAGCCTCGTGATCATCCAGCTTTTGCTGAACGTCTGCGGCGTGCTGGGCCTCTTCCCGCTCTCGGGAAAGCCCATCCCGTTTGTGAGCTACGGCGGCTCGTCCATCATCGCGAGCATGATGCTCGTGGGCCTCATCGCTTCGGTCTCCATGCACTCGAGCCTGCCCGAGACGAGCCACGACAGCGCGCGCCGCTCGTGGCAGATCGAGAACGCCGCCCAGGGGAGGGCCGGCCTGTCCGTCGTGGACGGGGCCGCGCCGAGG
>CASEGE010000213.1 GCA_949287335.1 uncultured Olsenella sp.
AGGTACGTACGAAGGAGCTGCCATGGCTACGGCAACGCTTACGCGCATGGGCAACTCGGTGGGAGTTGCCATCCCCAAGGAGTTTCGAGGCCCCGGCTTTGAGCTTGGGGACAAGGTGACCATTGAGTATGACGGTGGGTCGCTGCGGCTCACGCCCGTGCGCAGGCCCATGACGCTTCAGTCACTCATGGACGGCTACGAAGGCCCCTCTCCGGAGATTGTTGACCTAGGGGCACCCATGGGAAGGGAGCTGTGGTGAGCGGCCCGTTTTCTCCCGGTGACATCGTTGAGTTCGACTTCTCGCCTTCGGTGGGACACGAACCTGCGGGACGTCGCCCTGGTCTCGTCGTAAGCTGCCTTGACTTCAACGTGGCAACGTCTATGACGCTCATCTGTCCCATTACCACGCGAGATAACGGATTCCCCCTTCACCTGAGGCTGCCCGAGATTGACGAGTGCGAGGGCTGGGCGGTGCTAGAGCAGATTCGTTGCTTCGACCTCACAAGCAGAAACGCTCGCGTGACGGCGCATCTGGATGAGGAAGGTGAGTTCATGACCAACGTCCAGAGCGTGATGCGAAGTTTCTTCTAAGTCGCGCGGCGCGTTGCCGTGACATGTGACGCGTACAAGTCCTGCGTGTAACGCGTTCGCGACGAGGTCTCCCCGCGCGCTTTTCTCGCCCGTACACTGGCGAGAAGCCCGTGCGGATTGGAGCCCCCATGTTAGGACTCGCAGGACTCGTTCTCGCCGTTGTCGCCATCGTGTTTCTCGTGTGGCGCGGCTGGCACATGGCCATCGTGTCTCTCGCTGCCTCGCTCATCGTCATCGCGACCAACGGCATGGGCCTTTTCGAGAGCATCAACGGCGCCTATATGGGCGACATGTCGGCGTTTGTGGGCAGCTGGTTTCTGCTCTTTGCCCTGGGGTCTGTCTTTGGGCGCGTAATGGGGGGCTCGGGGGCGTCTGCGGGCATCGCATCCAGCATGCTGCGCCTCGTGGGCGAGAAGCACGCACTTCTCGTCATCATGATCACGGGCCTTGTGCTCTCCTATGGCGGCATCAGCGCGTTTATCATCGCGTTCTCGGTCTATCCCATTGCCGCCGAGCTCTTTGAGCGCGCCGACATCCCAAAGAAGCTCATCGTGGCGGCCATCATGGTGTGCCCGGCCACGCTGGGCATGGTCATGATGCCGGGCATTCCCTCCACGCAAAACCTCATTCCCACCTCCTACCTGGGAACGGATGCGTATGCTGGCGGGCTTCTTGGCGTGATCTGCTCGGTTGTGATGTTTGCGATGTCGTATGCCTACCTCCAGTGGGAAATCGGCCGGTGCCGTCGCCGCGGAGAGCATTTCTCGCCTGCCGCAGGCGAGAAGATCGGTGGCCCCGGAAGCGATGCGCCTCCGACCTGGGCGTGCTTTGCGCCCATCGTGCTTCTCGTTGTGCTGGTCTTTGTGCTGCAGCGAGCGGTGTCGCTTGCCGCCACGGATGCGGTGAGCGCCGCCATGGTTGCCGCCGTTGCCTTGGCGTGTCTGCTCTACCGCGAGCGCATAGGGGATGTGCGCCGTGCTCTTGGCGAGGCATGTGCGAGCGGCCTCAACTCGCTCATCACCGTTGCGTCCATCATGGGCTTTGGCGGCGTGGTCGTGGCGTCTCCGGCCTATCAGGGCATTGTCTCGGCGCTCATGGACACGAGCGTGAACCCGCTCTGGCAGGCGTTCATCACGATCTTTGCCATCGCGGGCATCACCGGGTCTGCCATCGGTGCGCTCAACATCTACTTTTCCAGTGCGGCGGGGGCGCTGCTTGCCACGGGGCTCGATCCGGCGATGATTCATCGCGTGCTCTGCATGGCCTCGGTGGGTCCGGCCACGCTGCTGCCTCATACGTCCGCGATGCTCGCAGCCAACCAGGCGGCCCACACCGAGGTTCGGGATACCTATCGATACGTGCTCGTTTCCTGTGCGCTCATGCCGGTGGCAGTGTCTCTTCTCGGTATGGCGCTCGGCTTGCTGGGCGTGGTGTGAGAGATGCGGCCACGTGGGTGTGGACGCGATGCGACACTTTGACGGCCAGAATTGTCGCAAACGGTCCACATGCAGCGGGCTGGGGACGCGATGCGACACTTCCGCCGGTCAAACTGTCGTCAACGGTCCACATGCCGCTGAGCGCGCCGCCCTCGGCCGGATATAATCCAACGTGTTGATGGGCTGCCGAGAAGGGCGGGGCATACGTGGCAAAGCGGGGACAGCGAAACCAGGCGCTGCGCAAGCGGCGCGAGAGCCGTGCGCAGGCGATCACCCTCCCCGCAATCGATGCCCTGACGGATCTGCCCACCTTTGCCGACCTGCGGCTGGATGACGCGCAGCGCGCCGCCTTCGAGGAGTTTCTCGCCACATCGGAAAACGCGGAAGAGATGCACCTGGGGTTTGTCGTTCGTCTGGACCGGGGCTATCCGCTCGTGGCAACCGCCTCCGACGTCTTTCGTGCCGAGCACGCCGTCTCGTTTGCCAAGCAGGATGCCGAGAAGGACGACGGCCTGCTGCCTGCCGTGGGGGACTGCGTGGCCGTTCGCCGCGCACCTGGCCACGACATGGGCGTCATCGAGCGCGTGCTTCCGCGCCGCACCTCCTTTGAGCGCTGGCGCGGCCGCAGTCGCGGGGAGAAGCAGGTGCTCGCGGCAAACGTGGACACCATTCTCATCGTGCAGGCCCTCGGCGCCGGCGACGTCCTGCTCGACCGCGTGGCGCGCTCGCTCGTGCTGGCAAACGACTGCCGGACCACGCCCGTCGTGGTGCTCACCAAGGCCGACCGCTGCTCCGAGGAGGAGCTCGAGCGCGACGTGCGCCGCGTTCGCAACCTCGTGGGTCAGGACGTGCGCGTGATCGTGACCTCCTCCGCTGCGGGGGAGGGGCTTGACGAGGTTCGCTCCTGCGTGGCGCCGCAGACGTGCGCGATGATTCTCGGGGAGTCCGGTGCGGGCAAGTCGACGCTGCTCAACGCCCTTCTCGGCCACGACGTCCTTGCAACGGGCACGGTGCGGGAGCGCGATGACAAGGGCAGGCACACGACGGTAGCGCGCGTGATGGTGAAGCTTCCTGATGGGGGGACCATAGCGGACGCGCCGGGCCTTCGCAGCCTTCCGCTCGTCGGTCACGAACGGGGCCTTCTGGTTACGTTCCCTGAGATTGCCGAGGCGGCGTCCACCTGTCGCTTCAGAGATTGCACGCATGTGCACGAGCCCGGTTGCGCGGTGCGCGCCCTCCAGGGGGAGGGGGCCATATCCGAGGAGCGTCTTGCCTGCTACCTTGCCCTTTCCAAGGAGATGCGCGCGAGCGCCCAGACGCTTGACCCCGACGTTGTCATTTAGATAAAACCTACAATTAGTGCCTGCGCACTTGTGGAGAAACTGTGTGCGCGATGGTTTCAAAACTAGTTGAGACCATGTTGAGGTGCCCCGCAAGATTCCTGCGCGTCTAACAAGGCTGTTGGTTTCGTGCAAGCTAGCGGGAAGATTCGTGTCTGACTTTCTTCAAAGGACGCCTGCCACCCGCCTTGGCGGGGCGAGAATTCCCTCACGTCGATGGTGCGTCGACGCATCGAGTGCGAGGGGAGGGGTTTCCATGAGGCGTCGCCTGAGGCTTGTGATCTCGGGGTCATGTGCGGTCATCGCCGTCGCGGCGTGTCTGCTCTACGGCGAGCACACGCGCGAGGAGGCGGAGCGCGCCCGCGCCGAGGCGCTCGAGCGCTACGGCGGCGAGGTCGTGACCCTCGTTGTTGCGACAAGGACCATCGAGGCGGGCGAGATTGTTGATGCGAGCAACGTTGCCGAGCGCGACTGGGTCTCCGACCTGGCCCCCGTTGATGCGGTGACGGGGCTGGACAGCGTGCTGGGCTCCGAGGTGAGCGAGCCCGTCTCCGCGGGCACGCCGCTTACCGCACTCAACTTCCGCGATTCCGAGGATGCGGTCGAGGTCCCCCAGGGTAGGGTTGCACTTTCGGTTCCCATGGGGGATGACCAGGGAATTGCCTCCTCGCTCGAGGCGGGGGCCACGCTGGCTGCTTACGAGGTCTCTGATACGGGGGTCCGTCTGCTCGCGGAAGACCTCCAGGTGCTGGCAAGTCCCCAGGAGGCGGGAGGGCCGCTCTCCTCGGGCTCGGTCACGGTTGCCGTTGATCCCGTCGACGTGGCGGCGCTTCTCGCCGCAAGCGTTAGGGGGAGCCTGAGGCTGGTGCTCCCCGGGGACGGCGCGCTCGACCTGGCCCAGGCAACTCCGATCGCGCCTACCGAGGTGCCCGTCGAGTCAACGGAGGGAGCTGAGGGACTATGAGCGAGTGGATCATGTATTGCAGCGAGAAGGACCGCGGTGCCGTCATGGGTGCCCTTGCCGGACTTGACGGCGATGCGGTGGCGCTCCTGGCGACAAGTGCCGATGACCTGCGGCTCAAGGTTGCGCAGTCAGATCCCGGCGACCTGGGTGTCATGGTGGGGCCCGTTGCCGACGGCGTCTCGGGCATCAATGTGGCGGCCGCCCTTGCCAACGACGGCAATGCTCGCTGCGTCGCGCTCGCCCAGGGAGAGGTGTCCGGATCTTTGAGGTCGCGCGCCGCCCGTGCCGGGGTTGACGTGGTGATAGACCTGTCCGAGCTCCCCTCTTTCCCGGGTTTGGAGGCGGGTCGGGAGGAGGCGCGCGATGGGGGTCGCGTCTGCCCTCCTCCCGCCGCTCCCGCTCAAGATTGCGCACCATCTCTCGCGCAGGGCATGGCGCCGTCGCAACGGAGCACCTCCTCGCGGCGAGCCCCCGTCCTCGTGGTGTGCTCCGGTCGCGGGGGCGTGGGAAAGACGGCCGTTGCCGTGACCCTGTCGTGCGTCGCCGCGCGATGGGGGATGCGCGCCTGCCTGCTCGATCTTGACCTCTCCTGCGGAAACGCCGCGAGCTGCTTTGGCGCCTCGGGAAAGTCCGATCTCAGCGCGCTCGCGGGCGCGGGCGAGGTGACGCCGGAGCTGCTGAGAAGGACGGCCCTGGGCGTAGCCCCGAGCGTAAGCCTCCTGGGTCCGTGCGACAGGCCGGAGAACGCCGAGCTCGCCTGGCCATACGTCGGGGGCGTGATCGAGTGGGCTGCGGGGGAGTTTGACCTCGTGGTCATAGACACGTCGACCACGTTCACAGATGCGGTGGCCCAGGCGGTGCAGGAGGCAGATCGCCTTGTCATCGTCTCCGATGGGCGGAGCGGCTCCGTGGCGTCTCTCGCGCGCATGAGCGGGCTGGCCATCCGCCTCGGCGTCGCTCGGACCCGCGTGGTCCGCCTCGAGAACCGCTCGGACCCACGCGAGAAGATCAATTACGCCCTGGGTAGGGCCGAGGTGGGCCTAGAGGCCGCCCGCGTCTATCGAATCTTTGACGGTGGCGCAGAGGTGACGGACCTTCTCGCCGCAGGGCAGGCCTATGACCTCTCGGAGCCCGGCTACCCGTTCTCGGACTCTGCGGCAACGACGCTTGCCCAGATGCTCGCCGAGCTTGGCAGGCTGCCGGAGCGCGACGAGGCCAGGCGGGCCGCCGAGGGAACGAGGGCGGGCAGGTTGCGCTCCTTGTTTGGGCTGAGAAGGGAGGCGAGGTAAATGTCCGTTCTCGAGCGCGTGCGCGAGGTCGAGGCAACGCAGCGCGGGGTTCCGGGGACGCTTGCCGGTGGGTATCTGCGGGCCGAGCGAGAGGGGCTCAAGACGAGCATGATTCAGCGCCTGGGGCTTGCCACCATTGCGAGCATGCTCTCCAGCGAGGACGTGCGCCAGGTTCGCTCCGAGCTCCGCGTGGTGCTCGAGGCCATCCTCAACACGCGCGAGCACGATGCCCTGGGCGCAGACGAGCGAGAGGCCCTGCTGCGCCAGGTCATCGACGAGGTGTGCGGTCTTGGCCCCATACAGCCCCTGCTTGAGGACGAGAAGATCACCGAGGTGATGATTAACGGCTGCGACGCGCTCTTCTTCGAGCGCGGAGGCGAGCTTTACCCGGCGGAGGCCGTCTTTGACTCACCCGAGCAGATCATGATCGTGATGGACCGCATCCTCGCACCGCTTGGGCGCCGCCTTGACCGCGCGAGTCCCATCGTGAACGCACGCTTGGCAAACGGTGACCGCGTCAATGCCGTCGCCGCGCCCACAGCCATCAATGGACCAGCTGTGACCATACGCAAGTTCTCGGACAGGATCCGCACCCTTGGGCGCCTCGTCGAGCTGGGCGCGCTGCCCTCCTGGTACGCGCAGGTGCTCTCGTGGGCGGTGCGGGTGCGTCGCTCGATCGCCGTTGCGGGCGGGACGGGCTCGGGTAAGACGACGCTGCTCAACGCGCTCTCGTGCGAGATCCCAGAGGGAGAGCGGATCATCACCATCGAGGACTCGGCGGAGCTGCGCTTTGACGCGCACCCAAACGTCGTGAGGCTCGAGGCGCGGGACAGCTCGATCGAGGGATCGGGAGAGATCACGATCAGGGAGCTCGTGAAAAACGCGCTGCGCATGCGACCGGACAGAATCGTCGTGGGCGAGGTGCGCGGCGAGGAGTGCATCGACATGCTCAACGCGCTGAGCACGGGGCATGACGGCTCGCTCACCACGCTGCATGCCGGAAGCGCGGAGGAGGCGGTGATGCGCCTCGTCCTCATGGCGCGCTTTGGCATGGACCTTCCCACCGAGCTCATCGAGGAGCAGATCTCGACGGCCATCAACCTCATCGTGGTCATGCGACGCCTCGCGGACGGCTCGCGTCACGTGGCCTCGCTCACCGAGGTCTCGCGCGGGTCGCGGGGCGAGGCGGTTCTCGACGAGTGCGTGTCGTTCGACCGAGGTGCCCGTGGATGGCGCTTGGAGCGGGAGCCCCGCTTCATCGGGGAGGCGCTCGCGGATGGCCTGCTCGAGGAGGGGGAGGTGCAGAGATGGCGCCATCAGCTCTCATAGTGGCGTTTCTCGCCTCGGGAGGCTCGGTCTTCCTGCTGCTGGGCGGGGCGGAGGAGCTCTCGCACCTGTTGACCATCGGCAGGGCGAGAAGGACGCTGAGCCGCCTTTCTCGCACCTTGCGCGGCCTGGGGAGGACGGGTGCGCTGCTGCGTCTGCTCGAGGTGCCGCAGGCCAGGAGAATCGTGGACGGCCTCATGGAAAGCGTGCCGGCACGGGCGATGGGGCTCGACGCCCCGGGGACCTTGGCCACGCTTCTTGCGGCGCTGCTCCTTGTCTGCTGCGCGTCATCGGTGCTGTTTGGCTCGGCGGTCGCAGGCGTTGCGGTTGGTGTGGCGCTGGCGGGCACGCTTGTGGCCCGCGACGCCTCGGTGCACCAGAGGGCGCGCCGGGAGGTGACGCTTGCCATGCCGGGAATCTACCGCACGCTCTCCGTGGCACTCGGCTCCGGGCAGACGCTCGCGCAAGCGGTTGAGTACGTGGGCTCGCACGAGCGGGGCCCGGCCGCCGGCATCTTTGCCAGGATGTCGCTTCGGCTCCGTTGTGGCATGAGCACGGAGGAGGCGGTCGGGCAGCTTGCCCGCGAGCTCGGGGTCCCGGGTGCGGAGCTTCTCGCCGCGGCGCTCGTCATCTCGCATCGTACGGGCAGCCCGCTCAGGGACCTCCTCATGCGCTCGGCACGCCTTGCCGAGCGCCAGGGCGAGTTCGAGCGCCTGCTTTCCGTCAAGACGGCCCAGGTAAGGCTCTCGGTCAAGATCGTCTGCCTGCTTCCCGTTGCGATGGTGGGCATCTTGGCCCTCATATCTCCGGACTTTCAGGGCGGGCTCCTCACGCCCGTGGGCATGGGCTGCCTCTTGCTCGCCGGCGGCCTCGACGCGCTTGCGCTGTTCTTGATCAGGCGGCTCGTGAGGGTGGTGGTCTGATGGACGGCCCCGGTCTCGCGCTCGTGCTTGTGGCCTCAGCGTCTCTCGCATGTTCCGCGCTGCTCTTGGATGAGGGTACCGTTCGCTCCGTGAGGCCCGCGGTTCGCCGGGTTCCATCCGTGCCCGCAAGGGCGTTGGAGCTTGTCGCCCGCCTTCCCCCCGTTCGTCGCGCTCGTCGTGCCGAGGAGCGCGCTCGGAGAAGGGCGGAGTGCGCGAGGGAGCTGCCCGCACTCTTTGACGTGGTGACGCTTGGTCTCTCGGCGGGGCTCTCCTTTGACGCCTCGCTCGAGCTGTACTGCGCGCGCTATGAGAACGAGCTCTCTCACGCGTTCTCGGAGGCCATGCTCAGCTGGAGGATCGGCGTCAGGGGCAGGGAGCGCGCGCTCTGGGAGCTCGCCGAGGAGCTGGGCGTCACGGCGCTGAGGAGGTTCTCCTCGGTGGTGGGGGAGTCCCTCACCTTTGGAACTCCGCTCGCCGAGGCGCTCGAGCAGCAGGCGCAGGCGCTTCGCGAGGAGCAGCGCTCCCAGGTTGAGGAGGAGATCGAGCGCGTGCCGGTGAAGATGCTCGTTCCTCTGGGGACGCTCATCGTCCCCGCGATGTTTCTGGCAATCCTCGGCCCGCTTCTGGGGTCGGCGGTGGTGGTTGGCTAGGGCTTTTGCCCGGGAGAAGGGAGAAGGACATGAATAAGTTTCTCAGGAGTCGGTTGGCATGGCCGTGCGGGATGCTCGCGGACGAGTCGGGGCAGGGGACGACGGAGTACGCCATCTTGGTTGGCGTGCTCGTGGTCATAGCCATCGTGGCCATTGTGGCGTTTAGGGAAAGGGTCGCCGAGCTGTGGGACGCCATCGCTCAGGGCATCAACTCCCTGTGATCATCGCCGCGCTTCTCGTGGTGGCGCTCGGCCTTGTGGTGCTCGTGCCCAAGCTTGGGGCGGGGCCTCAGGAGCCCGAGACCGAGCGTGCCGAGAAGAACGGTGAGCTCGGGGCCGTTGGGGACGTGCTGGGCACCGTTGCTGCCTCAGGGCCTCGTGAGAGCTATCACAGCGAGCGCCCGCTCGAGGACGAGGCGGCTTGTGTGCTGGAGGAAAGCGGAGAGCGGGGGGACTGCATCGTCGCGCGCTCCGGTTACCTGGACCTTTTGGGGAGAGTGTGGGGATGTGTGCTTCAGGGCGAGGGCTGGGTCGAGATCGTGCTGGTGAGCGAGGCGTCCTCGGGGGAGGGCAGCGATGTCGCCGCGTGGCGCATGAGCGCGGGGGACCTGCGTGGGCTTGCCGGTGGCTAGGGTCGCGTCGCGCCCAGTCGACGTTGGAGTATCTGCTCGTGCTCTCTGCCTTTCTCGCCATGATCGCGGTGCTGGGACTCCTGTGGCACGGGGTTCGTGACGGGCTTTTGGTCAATCGCGCGGTGGGCAGCGCCTCGCACGGGATGGGAGATGGCTTTGTGGCAATGCTCAAGGACGTTGTGGGGTACTGAGCGGGGCGGCGAGGAGGCGAGGCTCGCTCAGATGAGCGTGGAGGCGGCGCTGCTGCTTCCCGTGGCCCTTGCCCTCATCGCCCTGCTCGTTCAGCCCGCCTGCGTGCTCTACACGCGCTCCGTGATGGCGGCGACGGCAGGCGAGCTCGCGCGCCTCTCGCTCACGCTGCGAGGCGGTGAGGAGGAGCTACGGGAGTTTGCCCTGCGCAGGCTCAGGGCGGTGCCCGACCTCTCCATCTTCCACGAGGGCGGGGAGCGGGGCTGGGAGATCGTGTGCACGGGTCCAGACGAGCAGGGGGCGGTGTGCGTCTCCATTGAGGGGCGCGTGAGGCCCCTGCCGCTTCTGGGGAGCCTCGTGGCGGCTCTCGGGACCTCCGAGGGCTCCTCGGTGGCGGTGCGGGTGGAGGCAACGTGCGACATACGGGCAAGCTGGGTTGGAGGAAGCTATGAGGAGTGGATCGGCATATGGGGGTAGCGAGCGGCGCCTTGCGGCGCCCGCGCTCTCGGTCTTCAGGGACAACGAGGACGGCTTTACCACCGTGGCGGTGGCGCTCGCCCTGCTCCTGAGCCTGACGCTCGTCTTCTCCTCCGCTGCGGCGGGGTGGGTTGCCTCGCGCTCATCGGAGGTCCAGCGCGTTGCGGACGCGGCGGCGATGGCGGGGGACAATGCCGTGGCTGCCTTCTCGACCGTGGTGCAGGTGATTGACGCGTGCGTCCTGAGCCTTGGGATGGCGGGCATCGTGGCCTACGGCGCGGGCATCGTGGCATCCTGCGTGCCGGGACTCTCCTCGGTGGGGGCCCAGCTGTGCTCGGTAGGTGGCCAGGTCCTCGAGGCGAGAAGGACCTTCTCTCGCAGCGCGGCCGCGGGCATCGAGAGACTCGAGGCGGCGCTGCCCCTGCTCGTGGTGGCCAACTCTGCGTCCTGCGTGTCGGCAAACTCGGCGGGCGGCCTCTCCTACGTTGGCTGTGCGCTGCCGCTGCCCGTGACCTCGCAGTCGGACTTCTCCATGCTCGACGAGGAGGTCGAGGACAACTCGCTCGAGGAGCTCTCCGAGCAGATGCGCCAGGCTTCGAGCGCGGCGCAGGAGGCTCGCTCCAGGGCGGACGCCGCCGTCGAGCGCGGCTGGATGGCAGACTGCGGCTCGAGCCCCTACTGCCTCTGGGAGCGTGCGTCAAAGCTCGCCGGGCTCTCCTCGGCGAGCAACGCCTACTACGCCTCGCCCGCAGGCTGGTCCTTCGGTGCGCCCCTGCTGCGTGCCCGGGCCTACTACGCGGCGCGGCTCGTGGCGGAGGCCCCCGCCGGTGAGGATGCGGGCGAGCTCACAAACTCGGCCTGCAGAAGCGCCTTCTATGCGTACGCGCTCGAGCAGGTGAGGGGAGGCTTCTATGCCGAGGGCGCGGACGGCACGGTTGTGGTGGACCTTCCGTCGCTGCCGAGGAACACGGACGAGATGCGCGCGACGAGCCTCTACACGCAACAGACATGGCCCTGCACCCTTGAGGAGGGCGTGCGGACGCTTCACAGCTCCCGTGCGTGCCCGGGCGCATCGGGCGAGGCGTCTGGCACGGCTTCGCTCGCTCAGCTCGAGGCGGGTGGCGTCGCACGCTGCGAGACGTGCCACATGGACGCCGGCGACCTGGGACGCGTTGGGTCCGCCTCCTCCGCCATCAACAACGGCTTCGAGTATCACTGGCGCATCATCGTGGAGGCCTCGGAGGACTATGAGCGTGCGCGAGCGGACCTCGCCGCTGCCGAGGGCGCGACGAGGGAGCTTGCGGAGCGGGGCGAAGAGTCCTTCTCTGAGGCAATCGAGCAGCTCTCGAACGCGCGACCCACGCTCTGTCCCCCGGGGTCGTGGGGCTGCGTATCGGTGGTCTACCGCGCGGGCGGAAACGTGGTTCCCACCGAGCTCACACAGGCGTTTCTCTCCTCTGCCGAGCTTCCTGCGGGGGCGGCGGTGTCTGCGGCGGCGCTTGCGCCGGATGAGTCGACCGCCCAGAACAACGTGCTCTCCAGCTTCTTTGACGGCCTCTCCTCCGGCGGCTCGCTTCTCGGTGGCGCCGCGGATGGCGTGCTCGAGCTGTGGGGCTCGCTTCTCGTTGGGTACGGCTCTGCCTACGGCGCCGTTGCCGATGCGGGCGGGGCGTTTCTCGACGGCGTTGACAACGTGCTCGGCGGCACGGTTGGATCTTGGCTAAAGGATCAGCTCAAAGGGGTGATGCGTGACATTGGCATGGAGCCCGTGGACATGCGTCTGAGAAAGCCCGTGCTCGTGAACTCCCAGGACGTGCTGGGCCGGGCGGGGCTCGAGCAGCTCGACATGGTCCGCGAGCTAGTGACGAGGCTGCCCGACTCACCTTCGGTCTATGACTTTGCCCGTGCCCTGGGCGTCACGCTCGCGGACAATCTGGGCGGGGGAAGCTTTACTGTGGCGGAGCTCTCCATACCGGGGACGAGCCTTTCCATCCCGCTCACGATAGACCTCTCCGAGCTAGGTGGTGCGGCATGAGGGGAGACTCGCGCGGGTGGCGCCCGCTCGGCAGGGACGGCCAGATGACGGTGGAGCTTGCCGTGGTCACGCCCGTCGTCATTGTGGTTGCGCTCATCGTGCTCAACCTGATGGGTTTTATCGAGGCATGCGCCGCCTTCGACCAGGCCGCGCTCGACTGCGTGGTGGCGCACGGCGTAGCTCCGGCGGGCGAGCAGAGCGAGCTCGGGGCGGTCCAGGAGGTGGCCTCCGCCCTTGAGGGGGCGCTCGCGAGCTTTGACCGCTGCGAGGTGGAGGTGCGCGCGGAACGTGCCGCCGAGACGGGGCAGGGGGCGTCCTTTGTGATATCCCCGCTGCTCACACGCTACGTCTGCACGCTCACCTATCACCCGTGGCCAAGCCTTTTGCGCATGCCCGGCGTGAGCCTCGTCGCCCCCTTCTCGCTTACGCACGAGTGCTCGTTCGTGGTGGACCGCTACCGGCCTGGGGTGGTGGTCTAGATGGTGCTTGCTCGTCTCGCGTCGGACGAACGTCCTCAGATGGTGCATCAGCTGAGGGTTCTGGGCTCATGGGTCGAGAAGCTCAGGGGACTTCTCGGCACGTCGGAGCGCGCCATGCCGGTCATGCTCACGCGATGCGGCTCGGTCCACACCTTTGGGATGGGCTACCCGATCGACATCGCGTTTGTCGGCGAGCTCGGGGAGGTGCTTGAGGTGCGGCGCGAGGTTGAGCCGGGCGCGTTCGCATCCAACCGGGACGCGTGCTGCGTCATCGAGCGGCCGGCGAGCTCGGATGCGTGGATCGAGAAGGGCGAGCACCTGTGGATCGTGGCCATGGGGCTTGGCTAAGAGGGGCTGACGAGAAAGGGGAACCTATGGAAAAGGGGTTTGGTGCGCGCCCGGGGGTGCGCTACGAGACGAAGTTCTGCCCCCGGTGCGGGGCGGAGCTCTATGCGGACATGAACGTCTGCTATGGCTGCCTCTACGACTTCTCCCGAGACGGCTCTCGCGTGCGCGACGCGGGGCTGCCCGCTGTCGCCGGGGGAGCGAGCGGGGGCGATGCGCTCGATCTTCTCGCTTGCGGGCCCCATGAGGACGGGTTCACGGACGAGGTGGGCATGTTCGTGAGAACGTCGTCGGTCGATTTTTGGGTGTGCGTTCCCGAGAAGGGCCTCTCCCTTGGGAGGGCTCCGGAAAACGACATCGTGCTCCACTCGCCCGCAATCTCCTCGCGTCACCTGCACGTGGCGCCCACGCCAGACGGCATGGAGCTTCGTGATCTTGGTGCAACCAATCCCGCTCGCTATCACGGGCGCGAGGTGAGGGGTCTCGTCGTGGTCCCGTATGGCGACGTGGCCGATGTCTGCGGCTGCATCCTCACGATGACGGGGCCGGCGGCATCGGTGGGCGCCGCCGCCCGTCTTCGCGCCCTGCCCGAGGTTTCGCCCGAGCCTTCAGCGGTTTAGCCGAGCGGGCTGGGCCCGAGCGGTCGAGCCCGGGCCGGGCCGAGCCTGGCACTCAGAATTGGCGAGAAAAAGTCTTTGACACGTCGGGGGAGTTTGGTATAGTAATCCCTGCACCAAATGGCTGGGTAGCTCAGTTGGTAGAGCAGGGGACTGAAAATCCCCGTGTCAGGGGTTCGACTCCCTTCCCCGCCACCAGTACTTTCGCAGGTCGGAGGCCATGTGTCTCCGACCTGCTTTGTTATTGGTGCAACTGTGGTGCAAAAGCGTGGGAAAAGGCACCCCGCGCCTCGCCCCTCGCTCCGCTAGTAGCGCACCTCGAAGCGGCTCTCGTCGGGCACGAGGGCAATCTCCTCGCGCTCGTCCACCACGTACTTGATGGGGTGGCGCCGGTACTCCTCGAGCATCTGAGAGAAGAACGCGCCCACATGCGCCTCGGAGCCCTGGATCTCCGCCGTGACCGACCCGTCCGACTCGTTTCTCACCCAGCCCGTGAGCCCGAGGTTCTTGGCAACGATCGATGCGGTCCAGCGAAACCCAACGCCCTGGACCTGGCCCACAAAGCGAAGGTGCAGGCGCTTTGCGTCGGCGGGAAGCTCGGTGGGGGCGCTCTTCTCCGCACCCTCGTCCCTCTTGTGCCAGAACTTGAACATGGCTCCTCCGGCCCTCGGTGTTGGCAAATGATGGTCGCGCCCGGACGCGCGGGCGCGCGCGACGCTCGTTGCGTACAATATTACCCGCCTCGCAATGCTCGTGCACAAGGAGGAACGATGGGCTGCACAAGAAGAGAGTTTCTCGCTCTGGCGTCCGTGGGGACGGCGATGGGAATCGCCGGCTGCACCCCCTCCGGCCCGACGGGGCAGACGCCCGTGGAGGAGACTCCCGAGCCGGAGCCCTCGGTCGACCTCTCCGAGTTTGAGGGCCTTGCGCTCAACTCCTCTGCCTGGCGCTATGACGAGGAGAACGACATCTACTACCAGCTCGGTCTGACGTATTGCAAGTCACCCGCCACGACCACCTACGAGTCGCTCGCGATCTTTGTCCCCGGCGCGTACTTCACCGCCGAGGAGAACGGCTCCACCTACTCGTGCACCGTCAACGAGAAGGCCGTCGTGGGCAACTACACCGCCGCGACCGCCCCCATCCTCATGCCCATCAACACGGGCACGCTCTCGGCGCAGGAGAGCCCCACCGCCTATGACTACGAGGGCCTCGCCCCCTACATGGAGGCCGGCTGCATCTACGTCTACGCGGGGTTCCGCGGTCGCTCGGCAGGCTATGACACCTCGTCGGGCACCGGCGAGCTCTTCCCCGGTGGCTCCCCCTGGCCCGTCGTGGACCTCAAGGCCGCGGTTCGCTACCTGCGCTACAACTCCGAGCTCCTCCCGTGCGACACCAACCGCGTCTTCATCTTTGGCTTTGGCGCGGGCGGCGGCGTGAGCGCGGTTCTCGGCGCATCGGGCGACGCCGCGCTCTTCGAGCCCTACCTCGCCTCCATCGGTGCCATCACCCATGACGCGCAGGGCGAGACGATCTCCGACGCCATTGCCGGCAGCGCATCGTGGTGCCCGGTCACCTCGTTCGACACCGCCGACGCCGCCTACGAGTGGTGCCAGGGCCAGTACGCGAGCGACGGCACGCGCGCGGAGGGTACCTGGACGCGCCTGCTCTCGCAGGAGCTTGCTGGGGCCTATGGCACGTGGGTCAACGAGATGGACCTGCGCGGCGCAGACGATGCCCAGCTCACCCTCGACGAGACCGAGACGGGCGCGTACTCGATGGGCTCCTATGCCCAGGCCCTTCTCGACACAATTGACGACGCGGCAACGTACTTTGTTCAGAACACCGCGTTCCCCTACACCTACACGCCCCAGCGCCTTGATGACCCGACGTTTCCCGGGGACCCAAACCTTGCCGCGACGCGTGCGGCCGACGCCTCGTCGCAGCTCTCCTCCGGGAGCCTCCCGGCGGACGGCACGGGCGAGGAGGAGACCGGGTCATCCGCGGAGGACCTCGAGATCATCAATGGCGAGGAGGGTGCCGGCGACAAGGATGCGGCCGACAAGGACGCCAAGGATTCCGGCGCGGACGCCGAGTCGGGCGCCGACAAGGACGCGGGTGCCGAGGACGAGGCGCAAGGCGCCGCGGCGGACTCGTCTCACCAGGTCATGATGCCCGCTGGCGTGGCCCAGGTGCAGTCGACCATCTACGACTCCGCCCAGAGCTACTTTGCCGCGCTCAACGCGGACACCTGGTGGATCAACTACAGCCATGGCTCCTCGAGCGTCTCGGTCTCCAGCCTGCGCGACTTCTCTTTGCACCTGAGGCCCGCCGCGCTTGCCGCCTCGCCGTTTGACCTGCCCGAACGCAGCTCAAAGAGCAACCAGCTCTTTGGCATTGGTGAGGAGTCCACCCTGCACTTTGACGCCATGGCGGCGGAGATCGTCGAGAAGAACGTCGACGCCTATGCCGAGTGCGATGACTGGGACCCCGAGTACGAGACCGCCTGGGAGACCGACCTCGAGAAGGTCGACTCGCTCGAGACGGACATGGCCACGCGCGTTGCCATGATGAACCCGCTCTACTGGCTGAGCGGCCACTACGAGGGCTACGGCCAGGCCTCCGTGGCGCCGCACTGGCGCATCAACGAGGGCCTGTTCGACACCGACACCTCGCTCGCCACTGCCTCCAACATCGTGTTTGCGCTGCGCAAGTACGACGGCGTGGCAGACGTTGCCCACACGCCCGTGTGGGGCCAGGGCCACGTGCTCGCCGAGCGCTCCGGCTCGCCGACGGCAAACCTCCTCCAGTGGGTCACCGCCTGCTGCGCGGAATAGGGGGGCGCCTCGTCGTGGAGTCCGAGAAGGGCACGGTGCTATCGGCGACAGGGGACGCCCCCGCGCGCCTGACGTCTCGGCAGACGCTCTTCGTGGGCGTCACGCTCTTCTCGATGTTCTTTGGCGCGGGCAACCTCATCCTGCCCCCGCTCCTGGGCGTTCAGGCGGGAAGCGAGGCGCTCCCCGCGGTTCTCGGCTTCTTTGTGACGGGGGTGGGCCTGCCGGTCCTGGGCATTGTTGCCGTGGCGCTTGCGGGGACGCTGCGCGAGCTCGCGGCGCGCGTGCACCCGGTCTTCTCTCGCGTCTTTGTGGCCCTGGTCTACCTGGCCATCGGGCCCTGCCTTGCCATTCCGCGGACAGCCTCGACCGCCTTTGAGATGATGGCGCCGCTGATTGGGGACTCGGTTTCCCTCGAGGTCGCTCGCCTCGCCTTCTCGGTTGCGTTCTTTGCCGTTGCCTATGTGCTGGCCATGCACCCCGGCCGCCTCACCAGGCTGCTCGGGCGCGTCACGGGGCCCGCGCTCATCCTGCTCATCGTTGCCGTGGTGGGCGCTTCGGCGGCGTCCCTTCTTGGCATGGGCTCCCTGCCGGATGCGCCGCCCGTGGCGCCCTATGACGGCAATGCCCCCATTCAGGGGTTTCTCACGGGGTATCAGACCATGGACCTGCTTGCCTCGTTGACCTTTGGCATCGTCATCGCGGAGAACGTGCGCTCCCTCGGCGTGCGCGACTCGGGCGGGGTCATGCGCGAGGTCTGTCGTGCGGGGGCGATCGCGGGCGTCCTCATGATGATCGTCTACGGCGGGCTCTGCGCCGTGGGCTTTGAGCTGTGCGCCGAGCTCTCCGGCGCGACCAACGGGGCTGCCGTCATCACCGCCTCCGCCACCGCGCACTTTGGCGTGGCGGGAACCGTGGTGGTTGCGGCCATCTTCCTGCTTGCG
>CASEGE010000214.1 GCA_949287335.1 uncultured Olsenella sp.
GAAGTCCTCATCGGAGGACATGTTGGTCCAGCCACCCGTCTCGGCGTTCTTGCGATACGCGTCCGTGGGGCTGATGACCTTGAAGCTGAGCGCGAGCGCGTCGTCATAGGTGAAGTCGACGTCCGCCTCCTCGATGCTCGTCTCGCCCGCGGTCCCGCTGAGCGCCGAGCTCACCATCTCCGTGAGCTCGGAGGGATCGAGCACGCCGATGCCATAGAGGGTGTAGTCGCTGATGCGGCCGCTCTGCGTGAGGACGAGGACGCATTCGTCTGCCTCGGTGGCCCAGCGACCCGCCACCACGTCATACTGGGACTCGAGGAGCTCCTGATCGTCGATCATCTCGTTGAAGACGGACATGCCGCCGCCGGTCATGCCGGCCGTTGCGGTGCCCGAGGCCCCTCCGGTCATGGCCGTGGAGAGCGCGTTGGGGTTGAGCTGCGTGACGCCGTCCGAGGTGTCCGCGGAAAAGACGAGCGGCGTGATGCCGTAGTCGTACTGGATGGCGTTGACGTCATCCTCGATGCCCGCCTTGCCGGAGTCGAGATAGCTCTTGAGACCGGAGAGGTCGTTGCTGCCCACCGAGGCAAACATGTCGGTGAGCATCATGAACTCGGGGATCTGGGTGGAGTCCTCGGCGCCGCCGTCCTTCTCGCCTGACGCGTCACCGGAGGCGCCCACGTCCTCGGAGAGCATGCCCGAGATGTCCATGCTCTGCTTGCTGATGGTGAGCGGGTAGCTGGAGAGCGTGTCCTCCTCCACGCGCGCGATGTACTCGTTCACGCCGTTGGCCAGGGCGAGAATGGCGGCGATGCCGATGATGCCGATCGATCCCGCGAAGGCCGTCATGATGGTGCGGCCCTTCTTGGTCATGAGGTTGTTGAACGAGAGGCCGAGCGCGGTGAGAAAGCTCATCGAGGTGCGACGAGCCTGCTTTGCCGCGCGACGCGGCGCCGTGGCCGGGTCGAAGGGGTTGGAGTCGACCGTGATGTGGCCGTCCGAGAGCTCGACGATGCGTGTGGCGTATTGGTGCGCGAGCTCGGGGTTGTGCGTGACCATGACGACGAGGCGGTCCTGGGCGACCTCCTTGAGCAGGTCCATGACCTGCACGGACGTGGCGGAGTCCAGGGCGCCCGTGGGCTCGTCGGCGAGCAGTATCTCCGGGTCGTTGATGAGGGCGCGCGCGATGGCGACGCGCTGCATCTGGCCGCCGGAGAGCTGGCTCGGCCTCTTGTTCACGTGATCGGCGAGGCCCACGCGCGCGAGGGCGTCAAGCGCGCGGCGACGGCGCTCCCTGCGACCCACGCCCGAGAGCGTGAGCGCAAGCTCAACGTTGGCGAGGATGGTCTGGTGCGGAATGAGGTTGTAGCTCTGGAACACGAAGCCGATGCGATTGTTGCGGTAGGTGTCCCAGTCGCGGTCCTCGTACTTTTTCGTGGAGATGCCGTCGATGACGAGGTCGCCCTCGTCAAAGTGGTCGAGGCCGCCCACGATGTTGAGCATCGTGGTCTTGCCGGAGCCGGAGGGCCCGAGAATGGCAACGAACTCGTTGTCACGGAAGGCAACGGAGACGTGGTCGAGCGCGACCTGCGTGAACGATCCTGTGGTGTAGCGCTTGCAGATGTCGTTGAGCTCGAGCATGGGTTCCTCCGGTCTGACACATGACCACTTCATCGTACCCAAACGCGTGGACCTTCAGACCGCTTTACACAATCGAGCCCCGTGGCAGCACGGAACGCCGGGGCGCGCCGTCTTGGCGCATAACGCTGAAAGGCGCTGTCACGAATTGACGACGCGCGTTTGAGAGCTAGTAGAATGGGCTCATGGCTGCAAAGGACACATACCTGCTCCGTGCCGGCGGACCGGATGGCGTGCCCGTCGAGGTGGAGCGCAAGCGCGTGAGACGGCTCAACCTGCGCGTTCGCCCGGATGGCACGGCGCACCTCTCCATTCCCGTGCGTACCTCGCTTGAGAGGGCTCAGCGCTTCCTGGACGAGCACGAGAGCTGGCTGCGCAAGCGAATCGCGCGGAGGGAGGAGCTCACGGGTGAGCACGACGACGGCCTCGTGCCGCTCTGGGGGCGTCTCATGAGGTTACCGGATGGGGCCGCGGCGGACGAGCTCTACCGAGAAGAGCTCGCGGGACGGCTGCCTGAGGTGATCGCGCGCATGGAGGCACGTGTCGGCGCGCACGCCAGCGGCTGGCAGCTGCGCGTCATGACCACGCGCTGGGGCTCCTGCACGCCAGGGACAGGTCGCATCCGCATCAACGTGCGGCTTGCCGCATACCCGTCCACCTGCCTGGACTATGTTGTTGCCCATGAGCTCACGCACCTGCTGGAGCCCAGTCACAACGCGCGGTTCCACGAGCTTCTCGCCCGGGCGTACCCCAACGAGCGCGAGGCCCGCGCGATGCTTGGGCAGACCGCGAGGAACGTTTGCGAACGCGACGCGTGAGCTTTGGCGGCACGCGGCGAGACGATGGTCTGACTCGACGCGGAAAAGCCCGCCTGAGGCCGACGCAAGCGAGATGCCCCATGTCTTTGAAGCAGCAGGGCGGGCGCCGATGACGTTTCGGCGCCCGCCCCACAAAATAGCTGCTGAAGGACGATATTATCGACCGCACTTCTTTCGGCCGAGCTCGGACCACTCGGGATCCTCGTCGGGGATGGACCCGGCGCTCTTGCCGAAGAGCTCGCGCAGGCAGTTGTAGGCCACGATGAGACCAAGAACCACCAGCAGAATCGCAAAGACGAGCTGGAGGCCCGAGGTGGCGATCACGGCCGCGCCGCTTGCGGCAAGCGCGTTCACGCAGCCGATGATGCTCTGGACAAGCGACGTGAACGTGCACACCAGCAGGAAGGCCACCGGCACGTAGAGCATGAAGCCCTTGCGGCCGGTGCACTTGCAGAAGACCGCGAGCATGATCATCGTCATGCCACCGAGCAGCTGGTTGGACGCGCCAAAGAGCGGC
>CASEGE010000215.1 GCA_949287335.1 uncultured Olsenella sp.
CCCTGGCCTCGGGGCACCTGTGCCGCCCCACCTGGGACTCCGCGTCCAAGCGCTCCACGACCGACGCCACGATGCGCAACAAGTACGACGCCGACCGCGAGCGCGACATGCCCATCGTCGCACGCGTGGCCGAGCTGGCCGAGAAGCACGGCGTGCCCATGTCGCGCATCGCGCTCGCCTGGCACTGGGCGCGCGGCGTGGAGGCGCCCATCGTGGGTTGCTCGTCGCCGGCACGCGTGGACGACGCGGTGGCGGCGCTCGACGTGGTGCTCACGCCCGAGGAGGTCGCCTACCTCGAGGAGCCGTACGTCGCGCACGAGCTCGTGGGCCCGGCGGCCCGTCCCGGCGAGAAGCCCCTCGCCGGTACCACGAACCCCAACGCAAAGTAGGACAGCCGTGTGTGTCAATTGGGGACGTGTTTTTTCGTGGAGACGCTTTGGGTCAGTGATGGGGTTAAGGTTTGTGAACGGATTTATTCATGTCCCAAACTGTCTGCACGAAATAACACGTCCCCAATTGACAGAAAGGACGCGCATGGACATCCTCACCGTCATCGGGAGCATGGGCTCGCTCGTGCTCGTGACGCTCATCGGCTACGTTGCGGCGCGAGCGGGCTTTCTCACCTCGGACGTGCGCCCCAAGCTCTCCGCGCTCATCTTCAACGTGACCCTGCCGTGCACGATCCTTGCCTCGGTGGGCGAGGTCGACAGCTCTGCGGGCACCGAGCAGATCACGTGGTCGTTCGTCCTTGGCGCGGCGCTCTTCTTCGTGATGCTCGCCGCGGCCGCGCTGGCGTGTCTCGCACTGCGGGTGTCGCGCAGTGAGCGACCGTTCTACCTCTTCATGGGTGTGCTCACCAACACGGGCTTCATCGGCTTTGCCGTGCTCGAGTCGCTCTTTGGCGGCGGGTCGGTCTTTCTCGGGAGCATCTTCATCGCGGTCTCCAACGTCTTCCTCTACAGCATCGGCGTTGGGGTCCTGACCTCAGGCGGCGAGAAGGACGGCGAGAAGGACGTGGCATCCGCGCGCTCTTCTCGCCTGGTGGACGTCCTCAAGAACGTCCTCAACGTCCCCATGGTTGCGAGCGTCATTGCACTCGTCGTGTTCTTCTCGGGCGTGCCTCTGCCCGGACCGGTGGCCCAGGCCGTCGACATGGTGGGCGCCGCGACGTCACCCCTGGCCATGATGCTCGTGGGCCTTGCCATCGCCGAGGCCGACCTGCGGCGGGTTCTGGGCAACTGGCGCCTCTGGGGCTTCTCGGCCATCCGTTTTCTGCTCGTGCCCGCAGTGTGCTACCTGCTGCTGGCCCCAGTGGTGCCGGACCCGCTCTCGCTTGGGGTCTTCATCGTGATGCTCGCCATGCCCACAGGTTCGATGGCGGCGGCGATCGCCTCCACGTACGACCGGCCTGGCGAGCTGCTCTCCCAGGGCACCATCGTCTCCACTATCGCATCGTTCGCCATCGTCCCCGTGCTCATGGCGCTCATGGGCTGACCCCACGAAAGCGAGCCCCCATGTACCTCATCCATCGCATCGAGGAAGTCGCCGCCACCTACGACGACTCGCGCCGGGCACTCGCCGAGTACGTACTGCGCGAGCACACCCGATTGCCCGAGCTCACGATCGCCGACGTTGCGCGCGAGACCTATACCTCAAAGGCCTCCGTCACCCGCTTTGCCAAGGCGCTCGGCTTCGAGGGCTGGCGCGAGTTCCTCCGTGAGTTCGTGCGCGAGGGCGCCTTCGAGCGCCAGCACGCGGCTGACGTGGACGTGAACTTCCCGTTCGCTGCGCAGGACTCGGACGGGCGCATCCTCGAGAGCATCGGCAACCTCATGGCCGAGTCCGTGGCAGCCACCTACGCGCAGCTCGATCGCGGCATGCTCGCCATGGCGGTGCGCCATCTCCAGCGAGCCGAGCGCGTCTGGGTCTTTGGGCGCACGCCCAACCACTACTACGGCGAGTCCTTCTGCCGCAAGCTCCTTGCCATCGGCAAGCAGGCGACGGCGGTGAGCCCCGGTGAGATGGGCATCGTGGCGCGCAGCCTCGGCCCGGACGACTGCGCGATCATCATCTCCTACTCGGGGAACAACGCCGACGCCAACCCCATGGCGCAGGTCGGAGCGATGATTTCCAACCGCGTGCGGCTCATCGCGCTCACGAGCGGCGGCAACAACTACCTGCGCAAGACCATTCCGTGCGTGCTCACCATCGCCTCGCGCGAGCGACTGTACTCAAAGATCGCCAACTTCTCAACGGAGGAGTCGGTGAGCTATCTCCTGAACGTCCTGTTCTCCTGCTACTTTGCTCGTGATTACGAGAAGAACCTCCAGACCAAGCTCGTCGGCGGCCGTGCGCTCGAGGAGGAGCGCCTTGCCGTTCTCAAGGAGATCTCGGAGCGTTGAGGTGCGTGACAATTGGGACAGGTTAAATTGTCACGCGGGCTGGGAGTGTGACAATTCAACCTGTCCCAATTGTCACGTGGCGGCAAAGTTTCATCTCGTTTCACGTTCCGGGCCGCCCGCCCCTCTCTTCGCGAAACCTCGTTTCATCATCTCCGGAAACTATTGAGCCTATCTACCAGCGCTTTTATCGTCTCTCTCAACACGGTGCGGCACGGGTCGCGCCACGATCGCAAGGAGGGACCATGTCCAAGAAGTACGAGGGGCTGGCGCGAGACATCGTGCAGCTCGTGGGCGGGAAGGAGAACGTGACGCAGGCGTACCACTGCCAGACGCGCCTGCGCTTCACCCTCGCCGACGAGGCCAAGGCCGACGAGGACGCCATCAAGGCGCATGATGGCGTCGTGGGCGTCATCCATGGAGCGGGTCAGTTCCAGGTGTGCATCGGCCCGCACGTCGCCGACGTCTTCGAGGAGGTTGAGAAGCTCGTCGACACGGGCGAGAAGGACGTGGAGGCCCCTGCAGAGAAGAAGGGCGCCTTCGACCGGGTGATCGACTTCGTTGCCGGCACGTTCCAGCCCATCATCCCGGCCCTCTCCGGCGCCGGCATGGTCAAGGCCGTGATGGCGCTGCTCACCACCTTCGAGCTCATCAGCGCGGACTCGCAGACCTACCAGATGCTCAACATCTTTGCGGACGGCGTGTTCTACTTCCTGCCGGTCCTGCTCGCCTTCACCGAGGCCCAGAAGCTCAAGTGCAACCCGATTCTCGCCTCCGGCGTGGCCGCGATGCTGCTCCACCCCAACTGGAGCGCGTTTGTCTCCGCCGCAGAGCCGGTGAACTTCTTCGAGGTCATCCCGTTTACGCTTGCCTCCTACGGCTCCAGCGTCATCCCTATCATCCTGATCGTGTTCGTCCAGTCCTTCGTGGAGAAGTGGCTCAACAAGCACATCCCCGCGTCGGTGAACCTGGTCTTCGTCCCCATGCTCACGTTCCTTGTCATGGGCACGCTGGCCTTCTCCGTCCTCGGTCCCATCGGCTACATCGTGGGCGAGTGGCTCTCCATCTTCTTCACCTTCCTCGCTGAGAACGCCGCGTGGGTCCCGGCCGTGCTCATCGGCGGCCTCTGCCCGGTGATGGTCATGTTTGGCATCCACAACGGCATCGCCCCGCTCGGCCCCATTCAGATGGCCGACCTCGGCTACGACTCCATCTGGGGCCCCGGCAACATCGTCTCCAACATGGCCCAGGCATCGGCCGGTCTCGTGGTGGCGCTTCGCTCCAAGAAGGACCGCAAGGTGGCAATGCCCGGTGCCATCACCGCCTTCATGGGCATCACCGAGCCCATCCTCTACGGCACCAACCTGCCCAAGAAGTACCCGCTCGTCGCAGCGATGATCGGCGGTGCGTGCGGCGGCCTCTATGCCGGCCTCACGCAGACCCACCGCTTTGCCACCGGCTCCGGCGGCCTTCCCGCGGTCCTGCTCTACATCGGCGACGGCACCATGCAGCACCTGATCAACATCATCATCGCCATGGTCATCGCCGTGGTGGTCTCCGGCGGGCTCACCTTCGTGCTCTTTGGTCACTTTGAGAAGGATGACGAGCCTGCCAACGAGAAGGACGAGCTTCCCGAGCCCGCTGCCCCGGTTGCTCCTGCCGCGCCTGCGCTCGCCAGCGGCACGCTCGTGGCGCCGATTGCCGGCGAGGTGCTCCCCATGGAGAGCTGCTCCGACCCGATCTTCGCCGGCAAGGGCATGGGCGACGGCTGCGTGGTCGTGCCCGCCGACGGCACGCTCGTCTCGCCCTGCGACGGCACCGTGAGCCTTGTCGCGGATACCGGCCATGCCGTGGGCCTCGTCTCCGACCAGGGCGCCGAGATCTTGATCCACATCGGCATCGACACGGTGAACCTCGCTGGCAAGCCCTTCACGGCGCACGTGGCACCGGGGGAGCGCGTGAGAGTCGGCCAGCCGCTCATGGACGTCGACCTGGCGCAGATCAAGGCGGCCGGACTTTCGACGGAGACCATGGTCATCGTGACCAACACGCCGGACTTCTCCGCCGTTAGCACGACGGCTGTCGGTACCGTCTCTGCCGGCGACGAGCTCCTGGACCTCACGGTCTGATTCAAAAGGGGACAGACCCCTTTTGAATCATGGATCTCACGGTTTAACCGACTGCCCGTCGTTCTTCTCGCCGAGAAGCGCCCCGTCTCCGGGCGGGGCGCCACAGAAAAGGAGCAACCATGTTCTACAAGGACCTCAAGCCGTTCCCCGAAGGCTTTCTCTGGGGCGCCTCAACCTCCGCCTACCAGGTCGAGGGCGCGTGGGACGAGGACGGCAAGGGCATGAGCCTACAGGACCTGCACGAGCCGCCCGCCGGCGTCACGGACTTCAAGGTCGCGAGCGACCATTACCATCACGTGGAGGAGGACGTGGCGCTGATGGCCGAGCTGGGCCTCAAGGCGTATCGCTTCTCAATCAGCTGGTCGCGCGTGGTGCCGGATGGCTTTGGCAAGCCTAACGAGGCGGGCCTCGCGTTCTACGACCGCCTGATCGACGCCCTGGTGGCGCACGGCATCACGCCGGTGGCCACGATGTTCCACTTTGACCTGCCGCTCGCGGTTCACGAGCGCGGGGGCTGGGCCAACCGCGAGTCCATCGACGCCTTCGAGCGCTACGCGCGTCTGATCTTCGAGCGCTACGGCAATCGCGTGAAGTACTGGCTCACCATCAACGAGCAGAACGTCATGGTGATTCACCCCAACGCGATGTATCCCGCCGCGATGGGCGTGCTGCCCGAGAAGAAGAACCTCTACCAGCAGAGTCACAACATGTTCGTGGCGAGTGCCAAGGCCACGCTGCTGCTGCACCAGATGTGGCCGGACGCCAAGATTGGCCCCGCGCCCAACATCACGGCCATCTACCCCGCCACGTGCGACCCGGCAGACGTGGTGGCGGCGGACAACTGGGAGTCCATCCGCTGCTGGAACTACCTTGACGTGGCGTGCTTTGGCCGCTACAACCCCATCGCCTGGGCGTACATGGTCGAGAAGGGCGTGGCGCCGGAGTTCGCTCCCGGCGACGCGGAGCTTCTCGCCGCGGCCAAGCCGGACTACCTGGGCGTGAACTACTACGCCACAGCGACCGTCGCGGCTGCGCGCAACGACGGCACCGACTGTGCGCCGCGCGCTGGCGACCAGCAGGTCATGCTGGGCGAGGAGGGCGTGTACCGCTCGGCGACCAACGAGCACCTCACGGCAACAGAGTACGGCTGGATCATCGACCCGGTGGGCATGCGCACCACGCTGCGCCGCGTGGCGAGCCGCTACGGCCTGCCGATTCTCATCACCGAGAACGGCCTTGGCGCGCGCGACGAGCTCACGGCCGACGGCCACGTGCACGATCCGTATCGCATTGACTACCTGCGCCGCCATTTCGAGCAGGCTCAGCTTGCGCTGACCGATGGCGTGGACCTCATCGGCTACTGCCCGTGGAGCTTCATGGACCTCGTGAGCACGCACCAGGGCTACGGCAAGCGCTACGGCTTTGTCTACGTGGACCGCGGCGAGGACGACATCCGCTCGCTCGCGCGCATTCCCAAGGACAGCTTTGCCTGGTACCGGCACGTGATCGAGACCAACGGGGCCGAGCTGTAGCGCCTGGCTGGACAGGGCTTGCCCCTTGCGTTTGCCCCGGTCGCCGACCTCCCGGCGGCCGGGGCGCTGCGCATCTTGCCCGCAGAAACGTTGTGTACAAAGACCCCCCACGTTGTGCGCAGAGTTGCAAGCTTGATGCTCTTCTCGCCTGCCGCTGACCTGCGAAAACGCAGTGAGAAGAACCTCGTAAAAGTTTGAACTGCGTACACAACGCGGGGGCCACTGTACACAACGCGGGAACGAGCGCACGCAGTGCCCGGGCGCGCCCCTACGCGAGAAGCGCGGCGTGCTCCGGGTGCTTCTCAAACCAGCTGACGGCGTACGAGCACGTGGGGCGCGCGTAGAATCCGCTCGCGGCGATGCTTGCCACGGCGCGGCCCAGGAGCTCGCCGGCGACACCCTGCCCGCGCAGACTCTCGTCCACGAAGGTGTGGTTGATCTCAACGATGCCGGGCTCTACCACGGGGAAGGTCACCTCGGCCAGGACGTTCCAGGCCTCGTCCAGCACCTGCACGCGGTCGCGCTCCACGATCCAGTCCATGCTGCCTCCTTCGATTGCGGTCTGCGGGGCTATTGTCTCACACCACAACGGGTAGGAAATGATACGAAGGGACAGTCCCTTCGTATCATTTCTCGCGGACGCGACCGTCGCGGCGACGAGCGGCGAGAGGAGCGCATCATGGCACGGGCTTGGCACATCGCAAACGGGCACCTCGCAACGGGCGAGAAGGACGGCGGGCACGTCGCGGTTTTGCTGCGCCTCGAGGAGGTGCGGGCGCGCCGGCTCTCCCACACGCAGCGTGAGGTTCTCGAACAGCTGGAGCATGCCGCTATGCCCTTTCTGGAGCGCACGTCCACCGGCGCGGCGGGTCTTGTGGTCACGCCGAGCGGGCGCCGACGCTTTGGCTTCATTCTTACCCATGATGAGCTGGTGCTCATTGACGACGGGGACGTCTGCGCCACGGCGCTCGGCCGTGCCGTGGAGGATCGGGCGCACGTCGAGGGACCTGCCGGGGCGCTCTGCGCGCTTCTCCGCGAGCTGCTGCGCGACCATCCCGCACGCCTTTCTCGCATGCGCGAGGACTTTGAGCTGATGGAGCAGCAGGTCCTTGAGGGTCGCGAGCACCCGGATAGGCGCAAGATGATGGCGGACTCACGGCGCATGCTGGGACTTGATACGTTCTACCAGGGCATGTCCGACCTTGCCTCGGAGCTTGCCGAGGACGACTCTGGCCTCGTGACGCCCGCGGACCGCGCGAGGCTCTGCTCGCTTGAGCGCCTCCTGGGCCGGCTCGCCACGCGCCTGGAGTCGCTGCAGGACTATAGCCTGCAGGTGCACAGCCTCTACCAGGAGTCCATCGACGTGCGGCAGAACAACGTCATGCAGTGGCTCACGGTGGTGACCACGATCGTGATGCCGCTCACCCTTGTTACCGGGTGGTACGGCATGAACTTCCCGCATATGGCACTCTTTGACGTGCCGTGGGGCTACGCCGCAGTGATTGTGGTGTGCGTGGTGATCGTGGCCATTGAGGTGGCATTCTTCTGGCATCACGGCTGGCTGAGCTTCGGCGGGTCTGTTAATTGGGGACGTGTTATTTCTCTCAGAGAATTTGGGACAGGTTCGACGAGGAGAAAATCTGGAGCAAAACCTGTCCCAAAAACTCTGCGCGAAATAACACGTCCCCAATTTGCAGACCGCAAAGGCGATGGGCGGCGAGGTTGATGGACACACGCGGGAGGGGTATAACATCGCGCATCAGGTTCGTCTGAGGAGGCTCTCATGGCTGGCTTGGACTACACGACGCGCGACAAGGTCCTGTGGATCGCGCTTCTCGCCTTGTGTCTTGTGAGCGCGGGGGCCTACGTCTTCTGGGCGCTCCCCGCGATGCCGGAGACGGTGCCCACCCACTGGGGAGCCGACGGTTCCGTCAACGGCTGGAGCGACAAGGGCTCGACGATCTTCATGGGCGTCATCATGCCGATTCTGATGCTTGCGCTGCTCTTTGCGGTGCCGTTCTTCGATCCGCGCGGGACGAGCTACAACCGCTTCAAGGGCATCTACCAGGGATTCTCTGCGGCGTTTACCGTGTTCATGGTTGCGATGGCCTGGCTCACGCCGGCAACGGCGCTCGGCGTCATCCCTGAGAGCGGCTCCGTCGTGAACTTGCTTGTCTTTGGCTTTTTCGGACTGCTCCTCGTTGGCCTTGGCATTGCGATGCCACACATCGAGCCCAACTACACCTTTGGCGTTCGTATCCCCTGGACGCTTGACGATCCGGATAACTGGCGGCGTACGCACCGCTTTGCTGGCCCCGTCTTTGTGGTCATGGGTGCGGCCATGCTTGTGGCGGCGTTTTTCTCGGCGTCGATCCCCGAGGGGGCGCTGGTGGCGGTGCTCCTGGTAACGCTCTTTGGTGGCGTGGCGATTGTCACCCTCTACAGCTTCCTCCTCTGGAAGGGCGTCCTGTAAATCGCGTTCGCCGGCCGGGACTGCTAATTCGGGACGGGTTATTTCGCTCAGAGATTCTGGGACAGGTCTGTTCTTCGCCAAACCTGTC
>CASEGE010000216.1 GCA_949287335.1 uncultured Olsenella sp.
GGAGCGCCTGGGCGATGCGGCTGGTGCGTTTGCGCGACTGCCGGGGTTTCGCCCGGCGGCGGTGCCGTATGCGGGCCCGGCACCGGCGGTGGAGGAGTTTGTGCTGCTCTGCGGCCTTACGGACGCGCGGGTGAACGAGTTTCTCGCCCGCTCGCGTGAGGCGGGATGCGTGGTGGGGCCCAAGGCCCTGCTCACCAAGGTCAACCGTGCGTGGTCGCTCGCGCGGCTGATGGAGGCCGTTGCCGCCGAGCACGCGGCAAACGTGCCTGATACGACTGGCGCGTCCGGTGTGCCCTACGCGGCCGACTCGCCGCAAGTTAGCCACACCTAACCTCACAGGTAGTCTTAGTTTTACTTTAATCCGCAGACGTTTCCGCAGGAAAGCCTTTTCAAAGAGGGACTACCTGTGAGGTTTCGGGCAAAAGGGGACCCGTTTGTCGCGAAAACCGAGCGGGTTGTGCGCGCGGTTGAGGTTCGGACGCTCAGGTTACACTAAGCTCACTGAAGTACCGGCGCGAGGGACCTCTATGGAAGAGCTTCTGCAAAGCTTTGCGACCACGTTTGGCGCGAGCATGAGCTCGCTCTACAACGTTTCTCTCGCGCTGTCGCTCGTGCTTCTCCTCACGAAGTTCCACGGCGTGGGCATGCGTCTTGCCTGGCTGCTTCCCCTTCGCTTTGCGGTGGCGCTCCCGCTTGTGTGGGTGCTCGGCACCGTGAGCGACCTCATTTTTCCCAACTCCATCATCTGGACCGTTGCGCCCACGCTCGTCTGCGGCGTAATCTTCCGTGACCGCTGGTTGCCCGCGCAGCTTGTCCGCATTGCGCTTGTCGTCTGCGCCTGGCTCTACTCGCTCTCCGTTGCCGACATGGTCAACGTCGACGCCCACGGCGGCATCGCCCTTGCCTCGACGGTCTCCCTCGTCTACATGCTCGCCCTGCGGACCATCCTCGTGGTGCTCGAGCGCCACAACTCGCTCGACGGGGACAACGTCTCGCTTTCGTTTGTGCTTCCCGTGCTGGTGGTGTGCGCCTCCGGTCTCGCGGAGCGCTCGATCCTCTACCTGCGCTCGGACTTTGGCTTTGTCTACTACTCCACGAGCACGCTCGAGAGCTTCCTCAGCTGCCTCAACGGCCAGCTCGCCCAGCTCGTGGTCTACTGGGCGGTCCTGCGCCTGGCGCGCGAGTTCCGCGACAAGGAGCGCATCCAGGCAGAGCGCCACCTTATGGAGAGCCGCTACGAGGCGCTCGGTGTCTACCGCGAGAGCGGGGAGAACCTGCGCAAGCTCCGTCACGAGGTCAAGAACCAGTACGCCTACATCCGCATGCTGCTCGAGCAGAAGGACTATGCCCGCGCCGAGGAGTTCTTCGGCGAGATGTCCATGCGCGCCAACCCCACGTTCTCGTGGGTGAGCAGCGGAAACGGCCTCATTGACGACATCGTGAACCTCGAGGTCTCAAAGGCGCGCGCCGCGGGCGTGGAGATAAGCTCTCGCATCGCCGTTCCGCCCGAGCTCCCCTATGAGGAGATCGACCTCTGCAGCCTGCTCATGAACCTGCTCGACAACGCCATCGAGGCATGCGAGGCAGCGGGCGGGGATGCGAAAGACGCTACAGGCGAGAAGGTCGTGCGTCTTGGTATCGTGGCGGACCAGGGGGCCCTTGTCGTGACGGTGGCAAACCCGTCGGCGCGTCGCCCGCACTTCTCGGAGGGCGGGGCGCTCGAGACCACCAAGAAGGACCGGGAGGGCCATGGGTATGGGACCTCCATCATCAAGGGAATTGCCGAGAAGTACGAGGGCACCGCGGACTTCTCGTACAAAGAGGGGGAGTTTACCGCGCGGGTGATGCTCGCGCTGGCATAAGGGGCAAGGAATGGGGCCGGGGAGGGCCCTTGAACAGGGGGAAGGGACATGCTTCAGTATCACGTTGCCGTCTGCGACGACGAGCGCTTTGCCGCAGATGCCATAGCCAGCGCCGCCGAGCGCGAGCTCTCGCGCCGTGGCGTCGAGGCCGAGATGGAGGTCTACACCGTCTTGGAGGACCTTGCCAAGCGAATGGACTCCGTGGGCTTTGACCTGGTGCTCCTTGACATCGAGATGCCTGGCATCGATGGCATCCAGTTTGGGCGCGCCCTGCGTGAGATCGGCTTTGGGACCGACATCATCTACGTCTCAAACAGCGAGGAGCGTGTCTTTGAGTCCCTCTCGCTGCGACCGCTCGGCTTTGTGCGCAAGAGCCATTTTGCCCAGGACATGGCCGACGCCATCGAGACCTTCGTGCGCGAGCGCCGCAAGACGAGCACCAACCGCACCATCACGCTCAAGATGGCGCATGCCATGGGAACCTTTGCCATCGACGACATTGCCTACGTGGAGGCGCATCGCCGCGACAAGGTCGTGCACCTGGCAAACGGTCGTACCGAGGAGGTCCTCACCACCCTCGACGAGATGGGCGAGAAGCTCGCGCCGTTTGGGTTCTTCCGCGTGCACAAGGGGTTTCTCGTCAACTTTGCCCACGTGAGGCAGCTGACCGCTCAGGGCTTTGTGGTGGGCAAGGACCTCGTGCCCATCGGCCGCTCCAAGGTGGCGGAGGCCCGTCGCGCCTACATGGACTACCTGAGCAACAAGAACTCGATCATGCTGTAGTTGCCTAAAAGGGGACGGGTACGTTTTAGGCAAGTTTTCGTGGCGTCGGCGTTATGGCGTCGGCGTCAGGGTCGGGTGTATTGACGGCGGGCTTCTGGGTGTTGGCAACAGGACGTCGACCCCCGAGCTGCGCGGCATTGTATCCACAACCTTCTCTTTTTCCGCAAATTACTCCAATTCCATAGCGAAAATTACTCCAACAAAAATGCTAAAATTACTCCAGTAATACGCCATTCGGCTAGATGAAGACGACTGGGGAACCATGCGTTACAGGCAAAGAGTCGCTGACGAAATGCTTGAGCTTAAGCTGGAGAGCTTCGGAGCCACCTTGATTGTGGGTCCGAAAGGATGCGGCAAGACAACCACCGCCAAGATGCATGCGAACAGCTGGATCGAGCTTCAGGATGAAGACCGAAGAGACGGGTATCTGGCTGTTGCTGCGGCGCAGCCCTCGAGGCTTCTTGTGGGGGATAACCCTCGGCTCATCGATGAGTGGCAGGACGCTCCCAAAATATGGGGGGCTGTCAGGAAGTCCGTGGACGATCGCCAGGAAAACGGACTCTATATTCTTACGGGGTCCACCTCGCGCATCGCAGAAACTCCTCACACAGGAACCACGCGAATCTCCCGGATGGAGATGCTCCCCATGAGTCTCTACGAGAGCGGTGAGTCAAACGGGACGGTCTCGCTGGGTGACTTATTCGATGGTAAGGGTGAGGCGTACGAGGGCTGTGAGTCCGGCCTCGGGATGGACGAGCTCATATTTGCGATATGTCGCGGTGGCTGGCCGAGCGCGGTCAACAACAGGACTGTCCGATCAAAGCTCGCGGTTGCAAAAGACCTCTTTGCTCAAACCTGCTCTGTCGACATCTCCAATGTTGACGGTGTAAGGAGAAACCCTCGGTGGACGTCGGCGATTCTCAAGTCGTATGCGAGGAACATCTGCACGTTGGCAGAGACTAAGACAATTCTTGGCGACGTCCGGGCGTCATGCGGAATGAGCGACTCGAGCTTCTATGGCTATGTCTCGGCGTTGGAAATGCTCTACATCCTGAGCGATGTTGATGCGTGGTGTCCTGCGATAAGGTCGAAGGCAGCGATAAGGGCGTCAAAGAAGAGAAACCTCGTCGACCCCTCAATTGCCGTTGCCGCTCTCGGGCTGTCTCCCGACTACTTCAACACGGACTTCAAGACCCTTGGCTTCCTCTTTGAGTCTCTCTGCATACGGGATTTGAAGGCGTATGCGTCCCCATTGGGCGGCTCAGTTTCGTACTACCATGATCGATACGGCTTGGAGGCGGATTGCGTCCTGCATCTAGAGGATGGGCGCTACGCCCTCATCGAGTTCAAGCTCGGTGAGAGCGAGGTTGAGGATGGCGCAAAACACCTCTGTGAAATTGAAGGTCTCGTACGCGCGGCGAATGAGAAAGAGCGGCAGTGCCCGCTTCGCCTGCCTGACCTGAAGCTCGTCATAACAGGAACCCAGTTTGGCTACAGAAGAGACGACGGGGTTCTCGTTGTCCCCATTGGGTGCCTTTGTCCGTAAGTGCGTGAATGGGCTATCTCCCACTCGCATACGCCAGAGCAGGCTGTTGCAAAACCGCTCACCGGCGCTTCCGCACCGTTTGCGACCAGCGCTTTATTGCGGTTGGTGACGAGAAAAGCACCGTTGGTGCAACACACGCGCTTTGGTGTGTCGCACCCCGCCATGTGACGCACGCCTGATTTGGCGGCCATTCAGCTTCCTATCGTTAACCGTGAGAAGACCGGCCCTCGGCCGGCTCTCCCTCCCTTCCTGGGCCGGACACGTCCGGCCCTTTGAGGGGAGATTCGGTTAGGTCCCGCCAACGGGCGGGTGAAACGCGCCCATACTGGACGCATA
>CASEGE010000217.1 GCA_949287335.1 uncultured Olsenella sp.
ACCAAGGGCGTCGACCACGTCCTTCACGCCGTTGAAGTCAACCTCCACGTAGTGCGTGATGTCAACGCCCGCAAACTCCGAGACGGCGCGCACCGTTGCCGCAGGCCCGTTGTTGTATATGGAGTTGAACTTGTCAACGTAGCCGCCCTCGGTCATGACCATCGTGTCGCGCGGGATGGAGACAAGCGAGACGGTTGCGTTCTCGATGTCAACGCGCGCGAGCATGATGGTGTCCGAGCGCGAGACGGTGTCGTTCTTGCGGGCATCCGACCCAATGAACAGCACGTAGAAGGGGTCGGTCACAACGGGCTGCGGGGCGGCAAGGGCCTCGTTCAGCTCCTCGCGGTCCTCCTCGTCCACGCTCATCGTGGCATCGAGGCTCGAGATCCACGACATGCCGGCCACAACCGCCACCACAATGACGGCGAGAAGCGCGGCGAGCACCTTGGCCGCCAGGGGAACCTTGCGGCGCGCGGCGTGCGCAGGGGTGGAGGTGGGCTCCGGCGCGGGGGCGGGAGCGGGGGCGATATGCGCGGGCGCGGAGGTGTCGGGCTCAGGCCGTAACTCCCGGGCAACATGCGCTGCAACAGCAGGCTCCGACACATCGGCCACGTGCGCGGGTTCGGACACTGCCTCGACAGCCTCTGTCAGCTCGTCGTCGGAACCCGCCGGCTCGGAAACGGGCTCCTCCTCGGCCATATGCGCCGGCGCGGGACGCTCCCCCAGGGCGCCCTCGTCAAAGTGCGCCCCGCGGAGCCCCATGTTCTTCTCGTCTTTCTCGCTCACGTATCCCCAAACTCTTGGCGCGTCAGTGTGAATGCACAGTTTGATGTTCTTTTATAACGTATCGGCGAGAAGCGATTGTGGAGCGCCTGTGGGAGCAGGGTCGCCACCATTAAGGGAACGCAGAGCTGCCGCTGGTCCAGTGCCGTACCCGCCCCGGCCCTTGGCCTGTCCTGAAAAACCGGGGCCATGGCAGATTGCGATTGCCACGGCCCCGGATTATCGGGACGCGCCTTGGGGTCCGAGCGCAGCCCTTAATACTTATAGAATCCCTCGCCCGCGGCAACGCCGGTCTTGCCGGCATCGATGTAGCTCTTGAGCAGCGCAACGCTCTTGGCGATGGTGGAATCGGGGTTGGCGGCCGCAGGGTCCATGCTCATGATCTTCCACGCAAGCGGCAGGCCGATGCGGTCGAGCTTGCGGAACGGCCCCTGCATGGGGTCGGCGCCCGTCGCGAGCACCCACGTGCGGTCAACGGTCTCGACGTCCGCGACGCCATCGGCGACCAAGCCCACGGCGGCCTTGAGCCACGGGATGAGCAGCGTGTTCAAGATATAGCCCGGCTGCTCCTTGTTGAGCGGCAGCCCAATCATGCCAATGGCCTTGGCAAACTCCTTGGCCAGCTCAAAGGTCTCGTCACTCGTCTTGTCCTGGCGCATGAGCTCGGTGATGTTGTTGCGCCAGATCTGGTTGGCAAAGTGGAAGGACATGTAGCGGTCCGGACGGCCGGTGACGTCGGCAAACATGCTCGGCAGCAGCGTGGAGGAGTCGGTGAGAAGCACGGTGCGCTCGGGCAGGTGGCCGGCGAGCTCGCTGTAGAAGGCGGTCTTCTCGGCCGGGTTCTCGTTGATGCACTCAACGACCACGTCCGCGTCGCCAAAGGCGATGTCGTAGTCAACCACAAAGCGAATGGCGTCAAGGCGCTGCTCGGCCTGGGCCTTGAGCTCGTCGATCTGTGCGTCCGAGAGGTCCGGCGTGTCGGAGAGGCCGCGGCAGTAGGCGTCCGGGTTGCCGCCGCGCATCTTCTCGAGCGCGTCGAGGTACTGCCCACGCACCATCTCAAAGCGCGGCATCGCGCGAGCGATGGACTCCTCGCTGCGCACCCACACGGTCACGTTGAAGCCCTTGTAGGCAATCTGCGAGGCAATCTGGCTGCCCTGCGTTCCGCCTCCGGCCACGGTCACGTTGCGAACGTCCTCGATCTTCATGCTGGGACTCCCTTCGGTTGGGGCGTGTCGTCCCCTAGGCGACACCTCCCCTCTTGTGCCCAGCGCGCGGCGAGAAGAACCGCGTTGGCCCGCAGGCGGTGCGATTGGGCAGGTGAGCGGCGGCGCTGGCGCCACCGTAAACGCCGGCCACGACGTCAGTCCCGGCGGCACCGCAAACGCCGGCCACAACATCAGCCCCGGCGGTGCCGTGAGCGCCGAGTGTGCACCAGTCGAGAAAATCGACGCCCAAGGAGCTCGTTTTTCTCGGCTGGTGCACACTCGATGTCAACGAGCAAGTCATGTCCTACATGCAGATCGTTTCCATAACGGGTTGGTCCGACAACTTCATTCATAGAGTGACTCGCTGACATATTTGGGACCTCGTGGTATCCGCGGAGGTCAAAAAGAGGCTCACGAAAAAACGGCGTGCAACAAGCCGCGCAAAGAAATCGAAAACGACTAGATGCTTACAATTCACCATGGAAGAAGTAGCTTTTTACTACCTTTTATGGTTAAATCCGTAAGTATGAAATTCACTGAGTACATAGTCAGTCATCACGTGTTCACCACCGAGGCCCTACTCGCGGCGGCGGACTCGCGCGGCGCGGCAAAACAGCAGCTCAAGGAGGCGGTCGCCGTCGGATCAGTCGAACGCATCCGCAGGGGCCTCTATACCTCGAACGCAGGCAGGTTCAAGGGCGCCGGCGTCGATTCTTACGAGGTCGTCGCTGCGCTCGACCCCGATGCCGTCCTCTCCTATCACAGCGCCCTCGAGGCGCACGGTGTTGCCCACAACGTTGGCTTCGAGTGCCGGTTTCGCACCGCGGCGGCACGGTCGCCGTTTTCATTCCGCGGGATACGATTCATTCCCCACCCCGAGAATGACGACATTTCGACCCAAAGGGTGCGCGGGAGAGCGTTCGGCTCCGTTCTCGTGACCACACGGGAGCAGACGCTCTTCGACTGCCTCAAGCACCCCGAGTGGGCGGGCGGCATCGAGGAGGTGATACGCTCGCTTTCTGCGCTACCCTACCTCGACGCAGAACATGCCGCCTCGCTCGCAATCGCCGACAGCGCGTCCATGGCGGCGCGGGCTGGGTGGCTGCTGGAAGCCAAGTCGGAGGAGTGGCGTGTTCCAGCCGACGTGATCGACCGCCTACGCCAGGCAAGCAACGGGACAGTCTCAAAACTCGACAAGAGAACCACCGTGACCATGGGATGGTCGAGCGGATGGAACATGAGGCTTCCGGAGACGGAGGAGGAGATCGCGTCATGGATACGGTGAGCATGGAGGGATTCGCCCCGAGAACGGTCGACAAGGTCGAGCGCCTGCTGGACCTGATGGAGGAGGACGAGCGCCCTGCCCTCCGCGAGCTCATGGCGACCACCGAGCGGTTCAAAGAGTCACGGGTCCTGCCACGAAACGAGGACGAGCGCGAGTACCTTGGCCTCTTCGCCGCCGGCGAGTACCACCCTGCGCTAATCTTCCCTGACGAGAGGATGGCAGCGGCAGCGGAGATGAGCCCGGCAGCACTCTGGAAGCTGCAAAATCTTAGAAAGCTAAGAGCGTAGCACCGAAAGTCCTTGGTTCAGCAGACAGAGTCAAAGCGCCTCCCGCCACTGCGACCCATAGGTGAAACCGCGCTAGAGCGGCCAGAACCCGACGGTAGCGTCACCGCGCAGTAATAAGAAGCGCTCTCATATTAAAATTACCTACATCCGATGCTTGAAATTTCCTACATTCACTCCGGAGTTTTAGATAGCCATGCAACACGGGGCCAACTCGTCGCCTCCGTTCTTGCCCGCCATGCTAGGGCGGCCATCATCGATGAAGCGCGGCGCATCCCCAGCCTGCCGCTTGCAGTCAAGGACATGTGGACTGTGCAAGCAGGCAGCAAACCCGACAGTAAACAGAACTCCAAAAACGCCGAGCGTGCACCAGCCGAGAAAAACGAGCTCCGTGGGCGTCGTTTTTCTCGGCGGGTGCACGCGCGGCGGTTTTGGAGTTGTGGTTACTGTCGGGTTTGCTGCCTGCGTGCACCGTCCACATGTCCTTGACGGCAAGCGGCAGGCG
>CASEGE010000218.1 GCA_949287335.1 uncultured Olsenella sp.
CATGCCAAACACGACCGAGGACACGAGCGCGCAGGCGAGCACGCCGTTTCTCGTCTGGCCATGGCGCGAGAGCAGGCCGCCAAAGAGCAGCGTCCGGAAGAGGCCCTCCTCAAAGACGCCAACAAAGAGGCAGAGGAAGGCTACGCCCATGAGGTCCGTTGCCCACGAGGGCGAGAGGGTGCCCGGCCCCTCCTCTCCCACCAGGATCGCAATGCTTGCGAGCTCGATCGCGCAAAACGCAGCGGACACGATCAGCGGGTAGCGGCCCAGCCGAAGCGCGGAGCGAAGGCATGCCCCCGAGGGCGCAAGCGACGCCGCGCCACCAAGCAGGGCAACAAAGCCCAGGATGACAAGGGAGAGAAGGACGCGCTGCATGCCCTGGTCAAAGAAGTACGGCAAGTCGGGAAAGCTCGGGACAAGGCCGAGCGCCGTCAGGCCAACAAGAAAGAGCGCTATTGACCAGCCCAGCTTGTGATGTGCGATGCCTGCCATGGAACCTCCTCATACGGAGGATACCCAATTGCCGGGACGCGTGGACGTGGGCGCACGCGTTTTGGCGGCGTCGGCACGGCGGGCGAGAAGGGCGCACACAAATCCGGGGCGTCGGCACGTGCGGTTGGCGGGGCGCACACGAATTCGGAGCGCCGGCACGTGCGGTTGGCGGGGCGCACACGAATTCGGGGCGCCGGCACGAAATGGTCCCGTTTGCGCGCAAAATCTGGGGCTCGGCACGGTCAGAAAGGGACTTTCGTGCCGATGCCGCCAAAACGTGTGCGCCCTTCTCGCCCGCCGTGCCGACGCCGCCAAAACGTGTGCGCACTTCTCGCCGTCCGTGCCGAGACCGCCAAAACGTGTGCGCCCTTCTCGCGCACCCGCGCCCCCAGGGCTCGTCCCCGTGTTTAACGCGTGATGTTGCCTAAAACGTACCCGTCCCCTTTTAGGCAGCGCTAACATGGTGGAGGGGAATCGATTCCATACCGGAGAAAGGCGGCCCCATGCTCGAGGACTACGCCAAGGCCCGAAAGCTCGGTCTCAAGCAGGTTGACCACGACGTTGCGCACGGCCTCTACCCCTACCCTCCCGCACTTGACGACATACTCAAGAACCAGGGCTACCAGGGCGAGGTGCCCGTGGGGCTTGCGGAGATCGACCTCTCGCTCATAGCCGGCACCAAGACGCGCGGGCGCCAGAACATGTTCTCGAGCGGCTTTCTGCCCATCGCGGAGGTATCCTCGGAGTTTGCCTCCAAGTGGAGCGACCTCATCGACTCCCAGCGGACCGAGGGCCTGCGCGACCCCATCGTCGTCTACGAGTACCTTCAGCGCTTCTACGTGCAGGAGGGCAACAAGCGCGTCAGCGTGTCGCGCTACCTGGGCATGCCCACCATCCTCGCGAGCATCACGCGCGTGACGCCCATGCCCTCGGACGAGAAGGGCCTGCGCATCTACCACGAGTTCACGCGCTTCTATCGCGTGTGCCCCATCTATGGCATCACCTCCTCCGAAGAGGGCTTTTACGCACGGCTGGCAGCCCTTCTCGGTCAGAGCCTCGACAATCCCTGGCCCGACGACGTGGTCCGCGACCTTCGCTCGCTCTTCGATGCGTTCTCGGCCTCCTTCCGCGCCCACGGCGGCGACTCACTCGACCTCCAAGTGGGAGACGCGCTTGCCTACTACGTGAGCATCTTCGGCTTTGAGCACGTGCGCGAGCTCTCCCCCAAGGACGTGGACGCACAGGTCGAGAAGATCTGGGGCGAGTTTGTGGTCACGCAGGGCGAGGGCGCACGCGCCTATCTCGAGGACCCGAGCGCAGATCACACCGCGCCGCTCCCCAAGCTCAAGAACCTCGCCAAGAAGGCGGTTCTCGCCAAGCCCTTCCGAGTTGCCTTCATCTATGACAGAAACCCACTCTCCTCGGGGTGGATCGCCCTGCACGAGCGCGGGCGCGCCAAGCTCGAGGAGCGCCTCGGTGCGACCGTGTCCACGCAGGCCTTCACCGACCGCAGCTCAGACGTTGCCTTTGACCTCGCAATCGACGAGGCAACAGCGGAGGGCGCCGACCTCATCGTCACCTGCGCCCCCACGCAGATGCGACAGGCGCTGCGCGCCGCCGTCGAGCACCCGGGCCCGGCCTACCTCAACTGCTCCGTGAGCCTCTCGCACAGCGCGGTGCGCGGCTTCTACGGACGCATGTACGAGGCAAAGTTCCTGCTCGGCGCGCTGGCGGCGAGCCTCGCGGGGCACCACAAGGTGGGCTATGTGGCGGAGTCCCCGGTCTTCTCCACCGTGGCGGAGATCAACGCCTTTGCCATCGGCGCCGCCATGGTGGACCCCTACGTGACGGTCCACCTCAAGTGGTTCTCCGCCAAGGACTATGACTGGCGTCGCGAGCTGCGCGAGGAGGGCGTTCACATCATCTCAGGACGCGACTACGCAAACCCGCTCGCGCCCAAGGAGTCCTGGGGACTCTACCGCGTGGAGGAAAACGGCGCCGAGACGCACCTCGCCGAGCCCATCTGGAAGTGGGGCCGCTACTACGAGATGCTCGTCCGCTCCATCCGAAACGACACCTGGAAAAAGGAGGGCGAGAAGATCGCGGGCCAGTCGCTCAACTACTGGTGGGGCATGTCTGCGGGCGTCCTTGACGTGTGGCTCTCCGACGAGCTGCCCCGCGGGCAGCGCATGCTCGTCGACGTGCTGAGGCAGTCCGTGCTCTCTGGCCGCGTGCACCCGTTTACCGGGGAGCTCGTGGCACAGGGCGGCGACGTGGTGCAGGGCCCGGAGGCGGGCAGGCTCACGAGCGAGCAGATCGTGCGCATGCGCTGGCTCAACGAGAACGTGGTGGGACGCCTTCCCGAGCAGCGCGAGCTCGATCGCGACGGCCTCGTGGAGGTTGAGGTGGCGGGCGTCATCCCCGTGGACCCCTCGACCGTCCTGCTCAAGGACACGAGCCGTTAGGGGCCGGGCATGAGGATTCTCGCCATTGCTGACGTCGAGGAGGGCTGGCTCTACGATCGCTGGGACGCCGAGCGCATCGCCGGGGTTGACCTCATCGTCTCCTGCGGCGACCTGCCGGCAGTCTATCTAGAGCACATCGTGACGCTTGCCAACGTGCCGCTCCTCTACGTGCAGGGAAACCACGACTCCCCCTACGACCGCCACGCGCCCGAGGGCTGCACCAGCGTGGACGGCCGCATCCTGGACTTCGGCGGGCTGCGCGTCATGGGCCTGGGAGGGTCGATCCGCTACAACGACCAGGTCCACGGTTACACCGAGCCGGAGATGCGGAGGCTCTGCTCGCGCATGGCGCTTCTCGCGAACGCAACGGGCGGCGTCGACCTCGTGGTGACCCATGCGCCGCTGAGAGGCTACGGCGACCTCGAGGACCTGCCCCATCGCGGCTTTGAGTCTCTTGGCACGCTCGTTGAGCGCGTGCGCCCGCGCTACCTGCTCCACGGGCACGTCCACCTCCAGTACGGGCGCATCGCGCGCGTCCGGGAGCACCCGTGCGGCACCACGATCATCAATGCCTGTGGCTCCTACGTGCTCGACATCCCCGACGAGACCATCCCCGCGCACAACGGCCTCTTCCGCGTCGAGAGCGTCTAGGGCACGTCCTTCTCGGCCCATAGCATTTCTCGACCCCGCGTACTTCTCGGCACCGCATCCCACCCCACGCTGAGTGAGCACAAACGTGAGACCACTTGTGCTCAATCAAGCAGGGCGGGCGAGAAGGGCCGGAGATCGAGAAGGGCCGTCGAGAAGGACGCTCATCGGGCCCAAAGGGGAAGGCGGCGATGCGCCATGCTGCATCGCCGCCCAGGGGGAGCCACTATGTCGAGGGGAACTACGCCCGCCCGAGGCAGGCGGCGCCGGTCTGGCGGATGTTGGTGAGGTAGACGTTCTCACGACCAAAGTAGCCGGCCATGTAGTCCACGTAACCCGCGGTCTGCTCCTTGGGAAGGGCGCACATGATGACGCCCGCAAAGCCGCCGCCGTGCAGACGGCACACGCCGGCACCAATGCGTCGCAGGTAGAGCTGGGTAAGAGCAAGCGCCATGGGGATGGGCTCCTCCTCGGGCATGCCGGGGACCACGGCGTTTTGCAGCCACTCCCAGGAGGAGCGACCGGACTCGGTGATGAGGTCGAGCACGCGGCCCTTCTCGCCCGCGACGATGGCCTCCTCGGCAGACTCCACGCGAGCGCACTCCTCAAAAAAGTGAAGCGCGCGCAGCACCGCTCGGTCGCCGCACTTCTCGCGCAGCTCGGCGAGGTTGGCAAGAACCGCGTCCTCGCTGGTCTCGCAGAGGTTCTTGACGCCAAGGGCGGCGGCAACGTCATGCATCTCGTTGGGGACGGAGGAGTACTCGGCGGAGAGGTCCGCATGGCCCTTTCCCGTGTTCACGATCACGAGGTCGCAGCCCAGCTCGTCAAAGCCAAAGTCCACGCGCTCGTACTTCACGCCGTCCGAGAAGTCCAGAAGGATCGTCCCGCCCACGGCGCACGCCATCTGGTCCATGAGGCCGGAGGCCTTGCCCCACCAGACGTTCTCGGCGTACTGGCCGATGCGCGCGTAGTCGGCGCGCTCGATGGCGTCGTCGTTGTAGAGGTGGTTCACGACCTCGCAGACGAGCATCTCGAAGGAGGCTGAGGAGCTCACACCAGCGGACGGGATGACCTCGGAGGACGCCACCATGTTGAAGCCGCCGATCTTGAAGCCGCGCTTGACCGTGGCCTCGAGCATGCCGGCGACGAGCGTGGTGGAGCCGCCACCGTGAGCAATCTGGTCAATCGCGCCCGTGTCCACGACGATGGCCTCGGGGTAACCCTCGCTCCAGATGGTGACGATGCCGTCGTCCGTGCGCGCCGCGGCACCGATGCTGTCCATCGTGATGCTCGCGGCAAGGATCTTGCCGCCGTTGTGATCGGTGTGGTTGCCAATGATCTCCGTACGGCCGGAGGCCGTGAAGAACTCGGGATCGCCCGAGCCGAAAGCCTCGTCGTAGCGGGCGGCGAGCGCCGAGAGGCGCTCAGCTGCGCGCTCGGCGTCCTCGCCATAGACCCTGGTCAGTGTCTCTCCATTTGGAATGCCCATCGAAAAGCCCCTCTCTAGCAAACGCTCGCGACAAAGCGGGCAAACGCCGCCCTGCCCGTCTCGTTGTCCGCAAACACCGCGCAGTGCTCGAGCACCTGCGCAAAGACCTGGCCGATCTCCTGCTCGATGACCTCGTCGAGCGCCGCGGCGCCGGCATCGCCGAGCTCGGAGACGCTCTTGGGGGAAAACTCCGGGTGACGCGAGAGGATGTCTTCCGCCCACGCGGCGTGGCTCGCGATCTCGGGCACGGACGCAACGTCCTCACCGGCGAGAATGACCTGCTTCAGTCGGTCCATCTCGCCAAGGAGGCGCGCAGGCAGCACGGCGAGGCCCATGACCTCGATAAGGCCGATGTTCTCCTTCTTGATATGGTGCAGCTCCTGGTGCGGGTGGAAGATGCCGAGCGGGTACTCGTCGGTGGTTCGGTTGTTGCGCAGAACGAGGTCGAGCTCAAAGCCCTCGCCACGACGGCGCGCGATGGGCGTGATGGTGTTGTGCGGAGCCCCCTCGGTCTCGGCGAGCACGCCAACGGTCTCGTCGGAGTAGCCGCGCCAGGCCGCGAGGATCTTGTCGGCCAGCTCCACGAGACGCCCGGGGTCTGCCGCGTCGAGCCGAATGACCGACATGGGCCAGTTGACGATGCCGGCGCGCACGTCCTCGTAGCCCGCAAACGAGACCTCCTCGCGAAGGCCCGCGCGCGCCATGGCAAACTCGTAGCGCCCGCCCTGATAGTGCTCGTGCGTGAGGATGGAGCCGCCCACGATGGGCAGGTCCGCGTTGGAGCCAACCGTGTAGTGAGGGAACTTCTCGATGAACTCGAGCAGCCGCACAAACGTGGTCCGGTCGATCTTCATGGGGACGTGCTTCTCGGAGAGCACGATGCAGTGCTCGTTGTAGTAGACGTAGGGGCTGTACTGGAGGTACCACGGCTCCCCCGCCAGCGTGAGCGGAATGAGACGGATGGTCTCGCGCGCGGGGTGGTCAAGGCGCCCGGCATAGCCGAGGTTCTCTGGGCAGAGCTGGCAGCGCGGGTAGGGCTCCCGGTCGCTCTTCTTGGTGAGCGCCGCGGCGATGGCCTTGGGGTCCTTCTCGGGCTTGGAGAGGTTGATCGTGATGTCGAGGTCCCCGTAGCGGGTGTGCGTCACCCACTTGCGGTCACGGGCCACGCGATAGGAGCGGATGTAGTCGCTGTCCAGCGCAAGACGGTAGAAGTAGGTGGTGGCGAGCTCGGGAGACTGGCCGTAGCGCTCCCAGAACGTTTTGACAACCTCGCTCGGGCGGGGCGTCACGCAGCCCATGAGGCGCGTGTCGAGAAGGTCTCGGCTCGCGATGCCCGCATCGCACACGCCGCGCGCGACGGCGTCATCAAGCAGGCCGGCGAGGATCTCCTCGAGTCCGGGGCGCAGCTCGCTTCCGCGCACGGCCGCCACGGCGTCACGAGGCACGAACGCGCCCGTGGGCTCGTAGTGAAGCGCGTCGAGCATGAGGTTGGCCGCGTAGGTGACGTCCTCCTCGCCGATGAGCCCGCGGTCAAGCGCGTAGGCAACGAGCTGCGCCACCCCCAGCTCAACGTCGCGGGTCTTTTGGTTCTCCATTTCCCTGGGTTCCCTTCTCGCTGGGCTCCCCCCGAACCCTTTACAAATAGAACTGTGGAAACGATACCATATTCTGAGGAATCTCTCCCCCTCTTCCGTAAACGGCATCCACTAAAAGGTAGCCGTCAACAGGCCAAAGCCCATACGAGAGCATCTCTTCCAGCGGGGCTGATGAGGAAAACGGAGACGAGCGGTAAGCGGTAGGTTTTTTGTCGCAAACGGAAAACTTCGGTTTCTCCCGTCCCACGAGGCTCGATGCGCTATAGTTGCGCTCAAGCCGTTTTGGAAACGTTTCCAGTCCATAGTTCGTCCTTTCCACCTTTCCTGCTAGAATGAATTGGAAACGTTTCCAAAGCTGCCCCGACCCCAAGCGAGGCAGAGACGAGGTGACCCATGGACATCAGAGACATTGCAGAGCGTTCTGGATACGGAGTCGGAACGGTCTCGCGCGTCATCAACGGCCAGCCAAATGTGAGCGACCGTGCGCGCGAGCGCATCCTCGCCGTAATGGCCGAATGCGGCTACGAGCCCAACTCCAACGCCCGCTACCTCAAGATGCGCTCCCAGACACCTGTCGCCGTCTTTATGATGGGCGTCGGCAACCGCATGTTCGACGACATCCTCGGCCCCCTTCAAGCAGCGCTCGCGCGCGAGGACGAGGAGATCGTCGTCACCTACCTCAACGGGAGCGTCGACGAGGTTCGCGCCGCCATCGATTACCAGCAGGCACGTCACCCCAAGGGGATGGTCTTCCTCGGGGGCGAGCTCGAGAGCTTCCGCGCGTCCTTCCACGAGATAGAGACGCCGAGCGTCCTGGTAACGGCCGACGCAGAGGGACTCGGGTTTGAAAATCTCTCGAGCGTCACCATCGACAACGTGGCCGCGGCGAGAAGCGCCGTGGGACACCTGCTGGAGTGCGGGCATCGCAGGATCGGCGTCATCGGCGGCAACCGCACGAGCGGGCAGGTAGGCGAGCTGCGCCTGCACGGCGCGGAGCAGGCCCTGCGCGAATTCGGCATCGAGCTCGACTACGAGCGCGACTTCGAGCCCTGCGACTTCCTTGAGGCGGGGGGCTACGAGGCAGCGCAGCGGCTCCTCGAGCGCTCGAGCGACCTCACGGCCATCTTCGCGCTCGGTGACGTCGTCGCCTTCGGCGCGCTGCGCGCCATTGTCGACCGTGGGCTCAGCGTGCCCGGGGACATCTCGCTCGTGGGCTTTGACGACACGGCCTTCTCCCAGTACGCCGTCCCGCGCATTACGACAATTCGCCAGGACGCCGCGCACCTCGCCGAGCGCGCCGCGCGCCTCCTTCTGGACGCCATGCGCAACGGCTCCCCAGCGACTCACGAGCTCGTGAACTTCGAGCTCGTCAAACGAGAGAGCGTCCGCTCCCTCTGACCGGCAACGATGGCGGAGAGACAGTCTCCGCCGAGAAAGGAGGACGCATGAGAACCTCGGGCATCCTCATGCCCATCACGTCGCTCCCCTCCCCCTGGGGCGTGGGCACGATCGGCGGCGAGGCGCGCGGCTTCATCGACTTCCTGGCGCGCGCCGGCGTGTCCATCTGGCAGGTGCTCCCCATCGTTCCCACCAGCTACGGGGACTCGCCGTACCAGTCGTTCTCCACCTATGCCGGAAACCCCTACCTCATCGACCTTGACGACCTCGCGTCCGAGGGGCTGCTCGCGCACGAGGAGTACGCAAGCGTGGACTGGGGGTCAAATCCCGAGCGCGTCGACTACGGAGCCCTCTACCGGGGCCGCTTCGGCGTGCTTCGCCATGCCGTGGAGCGCCTCCGGGAGACGCGTCCCGAGGAGCTCGCCCGCTTCTGCGAGCGGGAGGCGTCTTGGCTCGACGACTACGCCCTCTTCATGGCCCTCAAGGACCGACACCACGGTGCGCCGTGGCACACCTGGTCGGACGGCCTGCGCCTTCGCCGCGAGGGCGCCCTTGCCCGCGCGCGAGAGGAGCTCGCCGAGGATGTGGCCTTCTGGCAGGGCGTCCAGTGCCTGTTCTTCTCGCAGTGGGACCGCCTGCACGACTACGCGCGCGCCGCGGGCGTTCGCATCATGGGCGACCTCCCCTTCTACGTGGCGGAGGACAGCGCGGACGTCTGGAGCCACCCCGAGCAGTTCCAGCTCGACGCCAACCTCAGGCCCATCGAGATCGCCGGGGTCCCGCCCGATGGCTTCTCAGACATCGGGCAGCTCTGGGGCAACCCGCTCTTTGCCTGGGATCGCATGAAGGCAGACGGTTACGACTGGTGGTGCCGGCGCATCTCCTTCCAGCTCGGCCTCTACGACATCCTGCGCATCGACCACTTCCGCGGCTTTGACTCCTACTTCGCCATCCCCGCGGGCGCCACGACGGCGGCGGGCGGGCGGTGGCGCAACGGTCCCGGGATCGACCTCTTCCGCGTGCTGGAGCAGCGACTCGGGCGCTGCGACATCGTGGCGGAGGACCTCGGCTACCTCACCCCCTCGGTGCACCGCCTGCTCGAGGACTCGGGCTTCCCCGGAATGAGGGTCCTCGAGTTTGCCTTCGACACGCGGGACGGCTCGGGCGCCACGTACCTGCCCTTCGCCTACCCCACCAACTGTATCGCCTACGTGGGCACGCACGACAACGACACCGCGCTCGGATGGCTCGAGACGGCACCTGCAGACGACGTCGCCCTCGCTCGCGAGTACCTGCACCTCGACCCAGCCGAGGGCGAGGGCTGGGGCATGATGCGCGCCATCTGGGCAAGCGCGGCGGACACCACCGTGGTGCAGATGCAGGACCTGCTGGGACTGGGCAGCGAAGCGCGAATCAACACGCCCTCAACGCTCGGGAACAACTGGGTCTGGCGGGCGCGCCCGGGCTTCGCGAGCCGCCGGCTCGCCGAGCGCGTGCACCGGCAGATGGAGCTCTACCGCCGCCTTCCGCCCATCAAGGTCGTCCCGGACGAGTACGAGCACAGAAACGCGGTCCCCGTCGGCGGAGTCGGGGGCGTGAAAAAAAGACTTTCCCCTTATTACCTATGAGCTCAGGCGGCAAGGAGGATCACGATGGACATCGAGAAGAACCTGGGGCAGGTGCTCCGCGAGATGGGGACGACGCTCGACGACGCCACAGACGCCCAGCTCTTCTGCGCCCTGCTGCGCTTGGTGCGCGACCTCGAAACGGGCATGGGTTCACCGGCGGGCAACCGCAAGCTGTACTATTTCTCGGCGGAGTTCCTGGTGGGGCGGCTCCTGCGAGCAAACCTCGTAAACCTCGGCCTGGCGGACGAGGTCGAGCGCGTCCTTTCCGCCCACGGCACCACGCTCGCCGCGGTGGAGGACTGCGAGCCCGAGCCCTCGCTCGGCAACGGCGGCCTTGGGCGCCTCGCCGCATGCTTCCTCGACTCCATCGCCTCGCTGGGGCTTCCCGGAGACGGCGTGGGCCTGAACTACCACTACGGCCTCTTCCGGCAGGACCTCTCCGAGGGCGTGCAGCGCGAAGAGCCCAACCCCTGGATTGCGCCCGAGTCCTGGCTCATCGACACGGGCACGTCCTTCTCAGTGCCCTTTGGCTTTGGTCCGCTCACGGCGCGCATGTACGACATCGAGGTCCCCGGCTACGAGAACGACGTGGTCAACCGGCTCCACCTCTTTGACGTGGAGGAGCCTTCGCCGGCGCCCGCACGCGGCATCGCCTTTGACAAGGGCGACGTCCGCCACGGCCTCACGAGCTTCCTCTACCCCGACGACTCCGACGAGGCGGGCAGGCTCCTGCGCGTCTACCAGCAGTACTTCATGGTGTCCGCAGGCGCGCAGCTCATCCTCGCGGAGCTCGAGGAGCGCGGCTTCGCGCCCGAGGAGCTCGCCGAGCATGTGGCCGTACACATCAACGACACCCACCCCTCGATGGTGATCCCCGAGCTCGTGCGCCTGCTCATGGAGCGTGGCGTTGCCTTCGAGGAAGCCGCGGGCATCGTGGAGCGCACGTGCGGCTACACCAACCACACGATCCTCGCCGAGGCACTCGAGACCTGGCCCATGGCCTACCTCGAGCAGGTGGCACCCGGCATCGTGCCCGTGATCCGCCAGCTGGACGAGCTCGCCCGCCAGCGCACGAGCGACGCGCGCGTGGCCGTGATCGACGGTGACGACGTGGTGCACATGGCCAACATGGACGTGCACTTCTCGCATGCGGTGAACGGCGTGGCGGCGCTCCACACCCAGATCCTCGTGGAGTCCGAGATGCGGCCCTTTGCCGAGCTCTACCCCGAGAAGTTCTCCAACAAGACCAACGGCATCACCTTCCGCCGCTGGCTCATGGGATGCAACCCGGCGCTGGCCACGCTCTTGACCGACGCCATCGGCGACGGCTGGAAGCGCGACGCCTCCAAGCTCGAGGACCTTCTCGCCCTGCGCGGGGACGCCGGGTTTGTCCAGCGGCTCCTGGAGGTCAAGGAGGCCAACAAGGAGCGCCTTGCCGCGTGGCTGCGCGCCGAGAAGAACGTGGGGGTCGACCCGCACTCGGTCTTTGACATCCAGGTCAAGCGCATGCACCAGTACAAGCGCCAGCAGATGAACGCCCTCTACGCCATCTGGAAGTATCTGCAGATCAAGCGTGGAAACGTTCCCGATAGACCGCTGACGATGGTCTTTGGCGCAAAGGCGGCGCCGGCCTACACCCTGGCCAAGGACACGATCG
>CASEGE010000219.1 GCA_949287335.1 uncultured Olsenella sp.
CCACGGCAACGCGCACGAGCGCGCGGACGTCGCCCGTGTCCACGTCCACCAGGTCGCACGCGATCCAGGGCGCGGTCGCCGTCACGGTGTAGCGAAGCTCGCCGGCGGCGTCCGCCGCCCAGAGCCTGCCGCGCTCGTCCACGTGCCAGCCCTCGACCGAGGGCGCGCCTTCTGTGGCCTCCCTCGGCGCGGCGTCATCGTCGGGTACCCCTTGCTGCTCGCGCCGCGTTGACATCGAACACACGTTCTTATTATTAGCACGAGGACGAGAAGAACCATCACGTCGCGCGGGCCTCGGCTTGTAGAACTCCGTGGCTCCCGAGATCGCGCGCTCTATCGTCTGCGCGCCGTAGGTTGTGCCGCCGCGCCTGCTGTCCCACTTGTCGCGCATGAGGCCGCTTCTGCGGAAGATCCTGTCCATGCGCGCGGCGTCGCCCGCGCACCAGAAGGCCAGGTGGGAGCAGAGCGCCATGTCGGAGGCGGAATGGTCGCCGCCCTGCGCCGAGCAGTCTCCCGCCAAAAGGGCGCGGATGTCGTCGCCGCTCCTGCTCGCGAGCATGCGCTCGACGAGCTCGTCGTCGCCCATGTCGCCCGGAGAAGCCTCGCGTGCCGCGTCGTCCAGGCGCGGCTGAGAAGAGCTCGCCTCCGGCTCGATCCAGGTGCGGTACGCCCGCTCGACCACGTCGGGGTTCGCGCTCACCGCGCCGCGCCCCTCGAAGACGCTCCCCGTCACCGTGAAGTACCGGTCGTGGTCGTACATCTCCACCACGCGCCCGCCGGGCTGCCCCTTGCGCGAGCGCTGGGCCCAGTCGGGCTTCGCGCCCCGGAAGATCAGGTGCAGGCCGTCGCCCGAGGGGGACACCTCGGTGTAGGTGCCCGCCTCCTCGACCACCCAGCGGTACGCAGGGTCGAGGACGCCGCCCTCGATCACGTGGTCGAGGTCGAGCCCCGTGAAGGCGCGGTCGGGCCCGAAGACGAACCCCACGCCGTCGCAGCGCCAGCGGCCCACGGCCGCCACGGCCTCCTCGAAGGTCGCCCAGGTCGCCGGGTCCGTGCTCTTGGCCATGCGCCCGTTCGCCGCGCACACCGGGAGCTTCGTTGTCTTGCCGTTGCGCTCCTCGCGCCGCCAGCACACCCAGCGTGCCTCGGCCTTGAGCTCCGCAGGGACGCGTGCCAGCGCGTCGGCGAGGGAGCCCGTCCCGCGTGGGCTACTCGCGGCCTTCTCCGTCATCCGAGGCCCCCTTCTTCGCGTTCTTGAAGATCACGTCGCGGCAGATGCGCCAGCGACCGTTCACCTTGTCGGCGGGGATCCGCCCCTCGCGTATGCCGCGCGTGATGGATCCCTCGTGCTCGCCCGTCACGTCGGCGAGCTGCTTGGGGGTCATGAAGTACGGCAGCTCCTCGAAACTCATCTCTCGCTCCTTCTCCTCTGATTTGCCTCTGGACCGTACGCACGGCTCCGTCTCGTCTGTCACGAAGTGGCACGTTTCGTCGCCGTGCAGCGGTAGAATATCACAGGAATTGTCAAAAAGTGAGATTCTTTGCAAGATTTGAGGTAGAATGACCCTATGCAATTGAACGGCTTGTCAAGTAGTGATAGAATCTGTAGCGAAGCGTAACAACGCAAACAGGACGGCGGCGGACGCCGCTCCACAGGACGCACACATCTCGAGAAAGGCGGACGCCATGGCAAGCAACCTCTTAGAGCTCCGCAAGGCGGCGGGCTACAAGAACGCCAACGACTTCGCCGAGGCGCACGGGATACCCGCCTCCACCTACGCGCGCTACGAGTCAAACCCCGACAAGATCCCCATGGACCGCGCCTGGCAGCTCGCGGACATCCTCGGCACCACCATCGACGCCATTGTCGGCCGCAAGGCCCCCGACCCCGCGCGCGTGCGCGGGGAAGTGCAGCTCGAGTACGACGGGCTCACGCCCGAGGCGCGGGCGCTCGCAGACGAGCTCCGCGAGTTCGTCCTCATGAAGGACGCCAGGATCCGCGAGCGCCGCCGCCGCGAGGAGGAGCGCCCCTACGAGTCGCTCTGCTACCAGTACGAGCAGCAGATGCTCTCCCGGATGCGCGACGGCGCCGCCTTCGGCGAGCTCGTCGCGTTCGACAGCGCCGAGGCCGCCCGCGCCGCCTTCGAGTCCTTCCTCCGGGAGCAGGCGGCCAAGAAGCGCGGCAAGCACCCGCTCAAGGCGCAGGAGCTCATCGACAACAGGACCATCGAGAAGATCATGGCTGCCTACGACCGCACCCACGGCGAGTTCGAGCTCGACGGCATGCGGGTGCTGTGGGGCTCCGTCGACCACGGCATGCGGGTGCTGTGGGGCTCCGTCGACCACGGCGTCGCGGTAGAGTACGATTCCGCGGCGAGCGGGAGGGGAGGTGACGCGAGGGCGTAGAGACTCAAAACAGGTGGGCCCGCGGGAGCTGGCACTCCCACGGGCCCGGCGTCCGGTCCAGAGGCAAATCCAGAAGGGACGGTGACAAGTATATGTCACTGACTGCAACCTCCCAAACCCCCTATAAGCCCATCAGCGGCAAAAGAACACTCCAGAGGCTCCGCCGCGAGGCGGGCTACCGCTCCGCGAAGGAGTTCGCCGAGGCGCTCGGCATCCCCGGCTCCACCTACGCGCGCTACGAGCGCGCCGGCGACGGCGCCGACTGCGGCATCCCGCTGCCCGCCGCCTGGCAGATCGCGGACAAGCTGGGCTGCTCCATCGACCTCGTCATCGGCCGCGAGGACATCGACGCGCCCGAGCCCGAGGGGATCCAGCCCCGCTACGACGCCCTCAGCCCCGAGGGCCGCGCCCTCGTGGACAGCTACCTCTCTTACGTGGAGCTCGGCGAGCGCGCCGCGCGCTCCCAGGGAAGGCGGTGAGCGCCATGGCCAAGGAAGAGAAGAGCCTCAGCGTCGTGTCCTTCTCCCTCACGGACGGCTCCGGCGCGGAGATTCCCGCCGTCGCCCTCGTCGCAGCCCCTGGCGAGGCCCTGCGCCTCGACGGGCCCTGGCAGCGCGAGCTCGCCCGCGATCTCGAGTGGCACTACCGCCCGCCCTACGTCGTTGTCCAGGAAGGGGGCGAGTGAGCATGGCGAACGTGGAAGGCGGCGGCTACATCGTCCAGCGCGACAAGAGCAAGCCGAAGAGCAAGTGCCGCAAGTGGGAGCTCCGCGTACCCACCGGGCTCGACCCGAGGACGGGAAAGTACAAAACCAAATCGCGACGCTTCAACGGAACCTACACGGAGGCGAAGAAGGCGCTCCGGGAGTTCGTGGACGAGATCGAGCACGACTCAGTTCAGGGGAGGACGTCCTACACGTTCGAGGAGTACTGCGAGCGCTTCCTCGAGCGCCGCGCCCTCGGCAAGGAGGTCGCCGAGACCACGCAGAAGCGCCAGAGGTGGCAGTTCAAGGCAGCATGCCGCCACATCGGCAAGGCGAACCTCGCCTCCATCACCCCGGCGATGCTCGACGACATGTACATCGCCATGCTCAAGGGCGACACGCTCTCCGGCAAGCCCTCGAGCGGCAGCTACGTCAACCAGATCCACGACAACATAACGCTCGTGTTCGAGCAGGCAAAGAAGGAGGGGATTCTCGTGAAGAACCCGTGCGACGCCGCCAACCCGCCCAAGATGGACACCAAGGAGAAGCGCGCCCTCAACCCCGACCGCGCCCATGTGTTCATCGCCATGCTCGACGAGAAGGACGACCGCGAGTGCGCCTACCTGCTCGCCATCACCATGGGGCTGCGCCGTGGCGAGATATGCGGGCTGTCGTGGGGCGACATCGACTTCGAGCGCGGCATCGTCGACATCAGCCACTCCTACGACACCCTGGGCAACCTCAAGGAGACCAAGACCAAGGCGGGCATGCGCCTGCTGCCCCTGCCCGAGAACGTGGCGGAGGCGCTCAAGGAGCACAAGAAGGCGCAGAAGGAGCGCTACGACCGCACGAACCAGTGGCGCAAGCCGCACGAGGGCTACATCGAGCAGACCGACGAGTCGCCCGTGATCTCGGACAACACCGGCAGCCGCGTGCTGCCCAGCAGCCTGAGCCGCTGGTGGACCGAGGACCGCGTGAAGTACGGCCTCGAGGGCTGGTGCCTCCACGAGCTTCGGCACACCTACCTCACCATGCTTGCCCTCTCCGGCGTGCACCCGAAGGTGATGCAGGAGCTCGCCGGCCACTACAGCTCCCAGATCACCATGGACATCTACACGCACGTGAACATGGACGCCAAGCGCGACGCCGTGGCCGCCGTCTCCAAGGCGTTCTGACGCAAGACCGGGGCCGGTACGAACCTCGGCGCGATTCGTACCAGATTCGTACCGGCCACCCGCCCCCTCCGAAGGGAGCGCTTTTCGTACCCCTCTTGACCTGCTATTATTTCTACGCAAGGAAACGACGAAACCAGCGGTGAGTACCGAGCGGGAACGCCGCGACCGTTTCTCATCTAAGCAGCTCAAACCATATCGAACTTCGCTCTCCCATGGGGCAGTCCCCGAATATGGCGTCCAGGAGCGCCCGGCGCGCCACCTTGCAGTAGCGCTCCGGCGCGCTCTCCAAGAGGCGCACTGACGCGAACTACATGGGTTCCGCTAGGTTCAGCCCACACATACTTGGGATGCCCGCCGAGACCGAGATGCCGGCGCCGGTGACTACTAGCGTGAACCCGCTTTCGTCCAGCAGATTCTGCAGGATTTGAATCTCGTCGGTCATCAGGGTTGCCCTACAGGGCGTCCGCCCATTCAAAGCTGTCCTTTCCCGCGCCCACCTCGAAATGGTACTTCCCGATGCCGAGGTCGATTCCCGCAAAGTGGCCGCTGTCGCAGGTGAGAGTGACTTTACTGCCTTTGCCGCGGACATGGTACGCCTGCTTGTTGAGCGCCGTGGGGGCCAGCAGCAGTGCAGATACGCCGTTTTGGAACCATTGGGGAGTGGCTCCCTCGTACGAGCTCACGTCTGACGGCGCTTTGGATTTGTGGGGGACGCCCTGCGTGGCGCCGTAGCCCACGGCGATGACGCCGTTTACACGCAGACCGGTTCCGGTGAGGTGTCGCGCTGTGCCCTTGGCGTTGAACATGCCGCCAACCCACCAGCTGTTCAACCCCAGCGTCTGGGCGAAGAGCATGGCGTCCGCGCCCCAATACCCCAGAGCCTCGTCCAAGGCCGGGGTATCCGGACCGGCAAGGATGATATAGTTGTTCACTTTTTTGCTGATGAGCTTTGCCATTGGCCCCAAGCCGTCGTTGCTGTCCGCCACCAGAGTCAGACACAAGCCGCTGGCCTGGTTGTCCTCTGCCAGCCGCGCTCGCAACTGATGCGCAACGTTCGGAGGAATGGGCTTCTCCAGGTACTTTCGCACCATGTGGCGCTCTTTCATAGCCTCTTGGATCGTCATTCAGCTCTCCTTCTTCTTCACGGACAAAGCAGCGTCCATCTTGTTGACCAGCTCGACGAATTGCGCGGCATCCGGTCCGCCCAGCTCGGCGAGCAGTTCCTGCAGCCGCCGCTCTACTTGGAGTTCCTTCTGCCGGAGCCGCTCGACTCCCTTCGGCGTGAGCGTCACGATCAGGTTTCGCCGGTTTGCGGGATCGGTTTGACGTAGCAGAAGCCCCCGCCTCTCAAGGGAGGCAAGCGTCTGCGAGACAGATGCCTTCGTTACCGCCAGGTACTCCCGGGCCGAAGCGAGGTCTGCGGCGTCGCCATCCAGGGCAAGCCGACGCATCAATGCGTACCCCGGCATAGTCAGGTCGCCCGGATCGCTTTTTTTGCCAAACTCGGCATTCAGCAGGCTTTTGAGAAGAAACAGGGAGTGGAGCAGATCGTCGCTCGTGCAAGGGCTCATAGTGGACCGCCGTCTCTCAAAGGTAAAATACTATACGGTTAAGTCCTTAACTATTGTACAGCAGATGCCGTCCTTGTGCCAGCCGCTACAGCTCACAGATCACAGATCACCATGGACATCTGCGCGCACGTGAACATGGACGCCAGGCGCATAGCCGTGGCCGCCATCTCCAAGGCGTTCGCGTGATGGCCGGAAGCGCCCGCAAGACCGGCCCTTACGTGGCAGGGATTCGTCGCGGTATAATTTGTGGCAGATTTGTGGCAGGAGCGTCAAAGATGAAACCCGCCCGATAAGAAACACCAACCCTGACCTGCGGAGATGACGAAATGCAAAAACCCGAAAACCGCGTCGGCATTATCGAGTGGGAGTAGCGAACGTATGTTCGTATCAGCAATATAATAGCAGGCGGATGGGGCTGCAGCATTTCTGCAGCCCCATTTTGCTCTTGGAGGGATTGATGTCGAAGAGCGCTCTATCCAATGCGTTCAGGATGCCGACTCCGGTAAAGATAACCGGTCGAACGTCGAGCATCACGAACTCATTCGTGAACGGGGTCATTCCCGCAATCATGCCGAGCAACGAGGAGATCGCCCTCGCGCTCGAGGTTCTCGGCATGGACGCCTCGGACGTGCGCTGCGCCTACTGCGGCGACCCCGCGACGGAGTGGGACCATCTCAACGCTATCGTGCGACGTAAGCGTCCAACGGGCTACATCTCGGAGATTCACAACCTCGTTCCTGCGTGTGGGAAGTGCAACCAGTCGAAGGGCAACAAGCCCTGGAGGGAGTGGATGTTCGGTCCGTCGCCGCTGTCGCCCGCGTCGCGGGGTGTGGGGGATATCGAGGATAGGGCTGAAAGGCTAGCCGACTACGAGCGGAGATTTCCTCCGGTGAGAATCGACTTAGAGGCATCGGTCGATGAGGATCTGTGGAGTGCGTACTGGGGTGCGCACAGGCGCCTTGTCGAGGAGATGAGGCGCTGCGAGGAGCTTGCGGCCGCTGTTCGGGAGGAGATTTCCTCTCGGGTCGAGTTGTTGCGGGACGGGCGGATCGATTCTGGACATTAATCTGGACAACAGTGAGAACATGACCAGAAAAATGTCCTGAATAGGCCAGGGTTTATCCTCTGCTGTTGAGAAAAAATGCCGCATACGGCGAAATTGCTCAATAGAAATCGCGGGAGGTTCAAGGTAAGGAATGCATGGGGGCTTTGGGGGGCGAAGGCGTAGCCGTTGGTTTTTCGGCAGGGAGGCGCAGCCGACCGGTTGTTTCGGGGGAGCTTCGCCGGCGTCGCTCTGGGCGGGGGCGGCCGAGCCCGAAAGAAGCCGGAAAAGCATCGCGGCCCTTGCGGGGAAAGCGGGTCCCGTGACAGGCTTCGCGTACGAGGAATAACCGGCATCCGCCGGTCTTGGCTCGTCGCTATTGGGTTGTTGTCTGGGGTTCGCCTTATCGGCTCTGCGCCTGGTCGAGAGGGAGAAGTCGGGCCCTACTCTGACCACTCGGACTTGCTCTTACCCAGACTAACCTCTACGTGGAATGACGTGCTATGCGCCTGAGCTGCGGATATTATGCTGCGGGTAGGCAGGTTGTCGTTGGGTTGCTCGGACCTACTCGGAACTACTCGGACCTACTCGGACTTACTCGAACCCAGTAAAACGGCTTGTCGAAATGACTACCGAGGTGCTTTACCTGCGCTTTTATTAGATTGCGGCGCAAGATGGGCCAATCGTCGCTCTTACCTACTCGGAACTACTCGGACTTACTCTTACCCGCTCGGCCCCGCAGGCCCGGGAATCTCGCCGGGCCTGCGGGGCCGTCTTATCAGTCTTAACGGGGGCGGGGGAAGGAGTAGTACTGGGACGGGTCCTTGGGGCCGGAGCCGTGCCATGAGAGGACGCCTTTGCCGACGAGGCCCCTCAGGGTCGACCTGGCGAACTTGGCGCTCCTTCCGAGGTGCTCGGACAGCTGCTTGACGGTGACCTTGCCCCTTGCATACACGATCTGGACCGCTGACAGCTCGGGCTCGGTGAGGGCCCTGTACGCGTCCTCGCCGACGATGCCGGAGACGGTGTCGCTCTGCCTGAGGACGCGCGACGTTACGCTGTTCTCGAGCGTGAGCAGCACCGAGGAGTCGTTCGGCTCCGAGAAGACGGGGTCGTTGAGGAAGAAGCTGGCCATCTCGTCGTAGATTCTCTGCACCCCCTCGTTGAGCTCCCTCACCCAGCCGAACTCGACGAGGGTGCGGGCGATGATGGGGTTGCGCGACCAGCGGGTGTGGCGCATGTTCTCGAGGGTGACGATGTTGGGGAGCTTTCCGGGGCTGAGGATCTCGAGGCGGTCGTCGTACATCATGACGCGGATGTAGTCGCCAGAGTAGGCGTAGTTCCTGTGCGTGACCGCGTTGACGAGGCCCTCGAACCATGCGAACTCCGGGTACTCGGGGATGATCTTGAACTTCCCGTCGTCCCCCAGGAACTGGAACTCCCGGAGCTGGCTGGAGATCATCTGCTTGGCACCTTCGATCACCTTGGGGAGGGGCCCGTCGAAGGTCCTGTCCTTCACGATGTTCAGGCGCCGCCCGGTCTCCATCCTGCCGCCGTCGAAGCGCATGACCCTCACGCGGGCGCATGGGATGAACTGCGTGGGGTTCCTTGCGAACAGGAGAACCCCCGCGTTGGTGAGGTGCCCGTCGACGAGCATCCCCCTGCTCCTGAGTATCTGCTCGTAGGGGGCGTCGGTCCCGAGCTCCTCCCGGTAGCGGTCCATCACCTCGCGGTCGATGTCGTCGATGCCGGACCTGTCTGCCAGCTCGTCCTCGAAGCGCCTCTGGTTCTTGTCGTACTCGAGGGCGCGAACCTGCTCGCGGTCCAGCCGGACGCTCTCGTCCTTCTGCCTGAGGAAGACCTCGCCGTCGCGCTTTCTCGCGATGACCCGATCTGTTGAGGCCTGGACGTCGAGGACGAGGATGCGATCGCTCTCCCCGCTCGAGTTGGTGACGTTGACCTCCTCGGCCCTGACGGCGGGGACGGGGTCGCAGCACGTGATGGGGGCCTGGAGGAAGTCCTCGATGTCGTGGGCGCCCCTGCGCCTGAAGCCGGTGATCTCGCCGTCGTCCTCGATGCCGATGACGAGCTTGCCGCCGGATGCGTTCGCAAAGGCGCTGATGTGCCTGGAGATGTCGTTAGCGTCCTTCCGGGCGCTCTTGCGGTCGAAGTACTGGTTCTCCTTCTCCGAGGAGAACCGTTTCGGATCGTTTTGTTCGATGGGGTGCTGCATCGGGCCCTCCTGTCCTTGGGCGATATTTTATCGTACGGTTGCGGCAGGCTGACCGATGAGGTTCGCCCCTCACCTCCGCGACATGCCGAAGATGAGGGCGTCCTCCCGCTCGACGTCCGAGGGCTCCTCCTCGCCGCGCATGGCGGCGAACTCCCGCGCGAGGAAGTCGACGGTCCAGGCGAGCCCCTCGTCGACCTCCCCTGCGGACCGTATGCGCCTGAGCTCGCGGTACACGCGCCCCATCTCGTCCCGGAGCATCTTGTAGACGCGCACGTCGGGCTTGACGACGACCTCCTCCTCGAGGGCTCGCTTGTAGAGGTAGTCCTGCTTGGTCATGCCCGAGGCGCGGGCCATGAGGTCGATGCGCCTCGCCTGCTCGGGCGTGACGCGGAAGCCGATGGTGACGCTCCTCTCGCGGGCGGAGTTGGGGCAGGGCATGTCAGTTCTCCCTTCTCGCCCCGTCCAGGGCGCGGGCCATGTCGGCCTGGACGCTGGGGAACAGGTGGGCGTAGCGGTAGGTGATGTCGGCCGCCTCGTGGCCAATGCGGTCCGCGATGGCGAGCGCGGTGAAGCCCATGTCGATGAGCAGCGACACGTGGCTGTGCCTGAGGTCGTGGATGCGGATGGGCTCGAGGCCGGCCGCCTTGCTCCCGCGCGCCATCTCGTGGCTGAGGAAGTACTTGGTCACGGGGAAGATCCGCTCGTCGGGGTCGAGGTCGAGCGCGGAGAGGAACGCCTCCATCTCTTCCGCGTAGAAGCGTGGCATGGCGATGACGCGCTTCGACTTCGGGGTCTTCGGGTCGGTGAGGACGTCCTGCCCGTCGATGCGCTGGTAGGACTCCGCGACGGTGAGGGTGCCCCGCTCGAAGTCGAACCTCCGCGGCTTCAGGGCGAGCAGCTCCCCCTCGCGCACGCCGCACCAGTAGAGCGTCTCGAAGGCGTGGAAGGAGAGCGGCTTGTCCATGATCTCGTCCGAGAACCTGAGGTACTGGTCCTTGGTCCAGAACCTCATCTCGCCGGCGGACTTCGAGCCCATGGACTCGGCCCTGCGGCACGGGTTCGACGAGAGCCCGTAGAAGCGCACGGCGTGGTTGAAGAGCGCGCAGAGCTGGTTGTTGACGGTCTTGAGGTAGGTCGCGGAGAACCCGCCCCCGCCCGGCTTCTCGAGGGCCATCAGCTCGTTCTGCCACCTCACGACGTCGACCGGGGCGATCTGGTTCATGCGCTTCTCGCCCAGGTAGGGGAGGATGCGCTTCGTGATGATGGACTCCTTGGTCTTCCAGGTGTTCAGGCGCAGGCGCGGCCCCATGTCCTTCTTGTAGAGCTCGAGGAAGTCGACGAGCTTCATGTCCATGTCGCCCGCCTGCACTGCGTAGAAGTCGCGCTCCCACGCGAGCGCCTCGGGCTTGGTCTTGAATCCCCGCTTCACCTTGTGGGCGCGCTTGCCGTCGTAGGTCTTGTACCAGGCCTGGACGTACCAGGTGCCGTTCCGCTTATCCCTTGTCACCGACATCGGAATCCCCCTCGCCCTCGAACAGGCGCTTCTCGAAGTACGCGCGGCTGACCCGCCCGGGCACGGTGATGCACCCCCGCTCCTCCATCTCCTTGTTGAGCCGGCGGATGAGCTTGTAGGCGTAGGCGCGCGACATGCCGAGGGCCTCGGCGACCTCGTCCGCGCCGATGGTTCTGCTCTCCATCTCTCTCCAATCTCGCGACAGCACGAAAACGTGCTGTCAGTTCGGATACTAGCAGCACGAAATCGAACGGTCAACATGACAATCCTTCATATCCTGATGCGTTATCCTGAGATAAGCAGGTACACCAGATATACGAGAGAGACAGGGGAGACATGGCGGACGGCAGCAGGATACGCGAGCTCCGGACGAGGCGCGGCCTCCTGCAGCGCGAGCTCGCCGAGATGGCGGGCGTGACCGAGTCCGCGGTGCGCAACTACGAGCTCGGGCTCAGGACGCCCCGGCCGCAGCACCTGGAGGCCCTCGCGAGAGCGCTCGGGGTGGACCCGGCCGCGCTCGTCGACTACGGGCTCGAGACGGCCCGCGACGCGCTCGAGGTCCTGTTCCGCCTCGAGGAGGGCTTCGGCGCGAGGCCCGAGGCCGACGATGGTGGGGCTCGGGTCGCCGTGGACCCCGACGCGCCCGGCGCCCAGAAGCTCGACGCGGCAGTCAGGGCGTGGGCGGCGATGCGCGCGAGAC
>CASEGE010000220.1 GCA_949287335.1 uncultured Olsenella sp.
GACTACCTTACGAGCTACGTCCGTCACAACCGTGCCTCGGTCACTTCGCTCGCCGCAATCTCCTTCGTCGCATCCGCCCTGCTCGGGCTTGTGGTCGGCGTTGCCCATATGCTCGTTACCGACTACCTCGCGCGCATGGCCTACCTCGGCGAGACGCCGAGCGTCACAGGCTCGACCATCGCCTTTGGCGTAGTGACGGCGATAAGCGCACTTGCGCTCATTCTCATGCTCAAGAGCGCCTTTGGCGTCTCCATGAGCGCCCGGATCCGCCAGCTTGGCATCCTAAAGTCAATCGGCGCAAACGACGCGCAGGTCAAGCAGCTGCTCCTTGCAGAGGGATGTGCGCTCTCGCTTCCCGCGGCCCGCCTTGGCGTCCTTGTGGGCATGGGGATTGCGCTCGCGCTCGTTGCGGGCGTGCTTGCGCTAACTGCCAACGCACGCACCTATGAGCCCGTGGTTGGCCTCTCGCCGTCCGCGGTCCTTCTCGGCCTTCTCGTTGCGGCTGTCACGGTAGTGTTCTCAGCGCTCCTGCCCGCACGCCGCCTTGGAAAAATCAGCGTGATCAAGGCGATGTCCGAGGGTGACGACGACTATGCTACCAAACGACGCCCGGGCCCTATTTTTCGGGCGCTCGCCACACGGCTGAGAATCGAGACGTCGCTCGCAGCACAGTCCCTACGCTCGCGAAGGCGCACCATGCGCACCGCCAACGCCTCAATTGCCCTTGCGATTCTCGCCTTCGTGACGCTTATCAACTTCGAGACTTTATCGCACCTATCGACCCAAGTTACCTACTTCGAGCGCTACGACGGAGTATGGGATGTCCGCATAACCGTTGACGACGGCGCCGCTGCAGGCGCGGACGACTCGCTCATCAACGATCTTCTCGCCATGGACGGCGTGTCATCGGTCACGTTGGGAGACGACTATAAGTCAGAGAGCGGAGACCTCTTCTACAACGTGCTCACTGACACACCTGCGGCGGAAACAGAGGTCGCGCATGCGTTGGAGAACCGGTTTGCAAGCGACAAAAAAGTCGAGGTGCTGAGCCTCATCGAAGAGGCAAAGCGCGACGAGGACTCGCGAGCAGGCCTCAGGCTCTTTGTTGACGTCTTTGCCGGCGTGCTTGCCTGCATAGGAATCGCGGACGTTTTCTCGAGCGTGCTTGGCAGGATTCCCGAGCGCCGACGCGAGATATCTCAGTTGCTAGCTGCGGGCATCACCCACAGGCAGGTGAGAAGGATGTTCACCAGCGAGGCTATCCTCATCGTAGCCAAACCCCTCGCGTGGGCAGCGGCGCTCAACCTCCTCATTACCGTGTTCGCGGTAGAGGCGAGCCCTGTTACCTGGAAAGCGTTTCTTGCCAACATGCCGATCGCGCACGTTGCCGTGTTCGCCGCCATCTGCTGGATGCTGGTACTGCTCGCCTATCGCCTGGGCGAGCGACAAGTTCTTCGCGGCGAGCGCACGCTGGCGATAGATATGACGTAAGTACCGGTCCTTCTCGCACGCGGTCAACCGAGGCTCGACGCCCCACCCAGCAGCACGCGCGCGCACTCGCGGACGCAGAGCAGGTAGTACAGGGCGAGAAGCCCGAGCGTGCCCACCACGGAGCACGCCGCGATGGCGAGAAACACCTCGTCCGGCACGCCACGCGCGAGCTGGCGCACCAGCATGAGGCCAAAGCAGTCGTGCACCACCGCGAGCGCCGCGGGCAGCGCAAAGGCAACGCCCACCTGCGCCCGCACTGCAGCGCGCGCCTCCCGCTCGTCCGTCCCGAGCGCCATCAGCGTGGCGTAGGCGCGCCGGCCGTCCGCAGCCTGGCTCACCTGCTGCAGTGCGAGCACCGCGGCAGCCGCCACAAGAAACGCCTCCCCGTAGAAGATTCCCACGTAGCCGATGGGCGCGAGCGACGCCTCCGAGAGCGCACCCGGGTCCGCGAGCCCTGCCGCGCGCTGCCCCACCGAGAACAGGAGCCCCGCGCAGATCATGCAGACCGCACAGGCCACGAGCATGCACGTGCACGAGAGGGCCTGGCACCCCGTGGACACATGGCCCTCCACCTGCCGCAGTGTGAAGGCGCGCAGCCACTCCCAGTAGCGGGAGCCACGGCGCACGCGGTCGGGAACGCCCATTGCCACCAGGCGAAAGACGAGCGAGGTGGCAACGTAGGCCGCCCACCCCATCGGCAGGATCGCGAGCACGAAGAGCCCGGGCTGGACCACGCACGAGCCCCACACCACGGCGAGAAGGACCACGGCGCCCGCCGCCTGCGCGCGCGTCACGCCGCGGTGCGTTGCGAAAGCGAGTCGCTCCGGCGCGCGGTCGTGCTCGAGGAGCTCCACGAGCGGCCGGCGCAGCACGTCAACCACGGAGAGCACGATCGCCAGCCCCTCGATCCCAGCGAACCACGCGCACGCGTCGAGCGCGGCCGCAGGCGAGAAGGACCAGGCGAGCCGCCACGGCACGCCAAAGACGAACGCCGCCACCGAACCAAAGGCCGGGGACACGGCGGCGCCAAGCGCGAGCCCCACCACGAGCGCCGCAAGCCCCACGAGCGCGCCCTCCGCCGCAAGTATCGCCGCGAGCGCCGGCGCGCGCATCCCGAGCAGCGCGTACGTCCCGAACTCCCGCGAGCGCCGGCGCACGATGAAGCGCGTTGCGTAGGCCACGAGCACAGCGAAGACCAGCACCACAAAGACCGAGAAGGCGCCCGTGATGTCGCGCGCCTTGTGGATGACCTCGAGCTGCGAGCCCGTGAGCGGCATCGCCAGGAGATAGTCGCCCGAGGCGTTGAACGCGTAGAGCAGGCACGCGGCAAAGGCGAGCGTGACGAGGTAGACCGAGTAGTCGCGCGCGCAGCGTGAGACGTTGCCGAGCGCGACGCGCAGGGTGATGGGCATGGCGGCTCCTTCCGGCCGGCGTCGGTTACAACCCCATCGTCCTTCTCGCCCGCCCGGCGCGCCATTGCCCGGGCTTATGCTCCCCTAACGGTTTCGCAAGGTTACCTGCCGTAAACTGGGACTCTACCAACGGTCGAGCCAACTCAACTGGCGGTCGGTTGAGCGCGGGATGGCGTCGCGTGACGATGGCCCTGCCAGACGGATCCCAGCGAAAGGACCATCATGACCAAGCAGACCTTCGGCGCCACCATCTCCGCCCTGCGCAAGGAGAAGGGCATGACGCAGCTCGGGCTCGCCCGACAGATGGGCGTCACGGACAAGGCGGTGAGCAAGTGGGAGCGCAATCTGTCGTTTCCGGACGTGGCGTCGCTGCCCAAGCTGGCCGAGGTGCTCGGCACCTCAGTGGACGAGCTGCTCGAGGTGAAGACGGCGGCGCAGGAGGAGCCGGCGGAGCCCCGCGTGCCCGCGCTCGTGGAGCTTGTGCTCAAGGCGGTTGCGCTGGCCATGGGCGTGGGAGTTGCCGCGCTCACCGTCATGGACGAGGTGGAGCCGAGAAACGCGCTCGGGCTCCTTGGCATCGGCGTCGCGTGCCTGGCGCTCGTCCAGCTCATGCACACCGACGAGCGGGAGTGATACAAAGGGACAGTCCCTTCGTAACATTGGAGGTCCCATGGCACGCATACCGATCGCAGAGATGTCCTTCTCGAAGGTCTATCCCCTGCTCGTGCAGAAGGCCGAGCGCAAGGGGCGCACGCGCGCGGAGGTTGACGCTGTGACCTGCTGGCTCACCGGCTACGACGAGGCAGACCTTGCCCGGCAGCTGGAGCGCGGCGTCACCTACCGGGAGCTCTTTGACGAGGCGCCGGCGATGAACCCCAGCCGCGCGCTCATCACGGGCAAGATCTGCGGCGTTGACGTGACCGCCATCGAGGACCCGGTGGAGCAGAATGCCCGCTACCTGGACAAGCTCGTGGACGAGCTCGCCCGCGGCCGCGCGCTGGAAAAGGTCCTGCGGAAGCCGTCGTAGACCCACTGCCGGGAGATGACGCCGCGCAATGCGTGGCCTCCCCGACACGTTCTTCTCGGCACGTTCTTTGCGGCGTGTGCCTCGCGGCACGCTCTTTGCGGCGTGTGCCTCGCGGCACGTACTTCTCGGCAGCCGACACTCATGAGTGCCGGCCAGGAGTGTCGGCTGTGAGGGGCCTTTTTCTGAAGGAGTGTCGGCTCCTTCTTGGGGTTTGTCCAGAAGTGTCGGCTACGGCGTGACGTTTTGCCGACACTTATGAGTGCCGGCTGGCGAGAAGGGCCCGGGCAGGAGTGCCGGCTGGCGAGAAGGGCCCGGGCAGGAGTGTCGGCTGGCGAGAAGAACTTGCAGCAGAGCGTCCGCACATCGCCGAAAAAACTTCCCCGTCCCACTTGCACTGTGTATAGGTGTGTATATACTGTACTTACCGGGTATACACGGTCGGTCCGCGGGAGACGTCCTGGCGGGCCAGTTCGGAAGGACGGCAACTTGGACATCATCATCTCAACCTCAAGCGGCAGGCCCATCTACGAGCAGATAACCGACCAGATCAAGTCGGCGATCGTGACGGGCCAGCTCGCGGAGGGCGAGCAGCTCCCCTCGATCCGCGCCCTGGCCAACAGCCTGCGCGTGAGCGCGATCACCACCAAGCGCGCCTACGCGGACCTGGAGGCGGCGGGCCTGATCGAGACGGTGCAGGGCAAGGGCACCTACGTCGCCGGCGGAAACGCCGAGCTCATCCGCGAGGAGCAGATGAGGGAGGTCGAGGGGCTTCTCGCCAAGGCCGTGGAGCGCGGCAGGGCGATCGGCCTCACCGACGACGAGCTGTCCGAGATGTTCGCCCTGGTACTGGAGTGACGCGCGAGAAGAACCTCGCGCAGAAAGTGATTCAAAAGGGGTCTGTCCCCTTTTGAATCAGAAAGGACGTCACATGAGCGGCAGTCTCATCGAGGCCCGCGGGCTCACCAAGCACTACGACGGGTTCTCGCTGGAGGGCGTGGACCTCACCGTGAACGAGGGCGAGGTCGTGGGCTTCATCGGCCAGAACGGCGCCGGCAAGTCCACCACCATCAAGGCCCTTCTCGGCCTCTTCCCCGTGGACGGCGGCACCTCGAGCGTGCTCGGCGTACCGAGCGACGAGCTCTCACGCGCGTCCGGCGCCGCCACCAAGGAGCAGGTCGGCGTGGTGTTTGACGCGATCTCGCTGCCGGAGCACCTCAAGGTCGCGGACGTGGGACGCATCTACGAGCGCACCTACGCCACCTGGGACGCGCACCGATTCGGGCGCTTGGCCGCCGAGTTTGGCCTGGACGCCAAGAAGACCGTGAAGAGCCTCTCGCGCGGCATGGGCATGAAGCTCTCCCTGGCCTGCGCGCTTGCGCACGACGCGCGCCTGCTCATCCTCGACGAGGCCACCGCCGGCCTTGACCCGATGGCACGCGACGAGGTGCTCGACCTCCTGCGCGACTTCGTGGCCGAGCCCGCTCGCGCCATCCTCATGAGCAGCCACATCACAAGCGACCTCGAGCGCATCGCGGACCGCATCGTGTGCATCGACGCCGGGCGCATCGTCTTTGACCTGCCCAAGGACGTCATCACCGACGAGATGGGCGTCGCACGCTGCCGCGTGGCGGACCTCGAGAAGATCGCGGACTCGGGAGTCGTCCCGGACGCCGAGCTGCGCTACCTGCGCCACGACTACGGCATCGACGTGCTCGTCCCCGACCGCTTTGCCTTTGCGGAGAGCTTCCCGGAGATTCCGGTCGACCGCATGACCATAGACGACTACATGACCCTCACCCTGAAGGGCGGTGTCCGATAATGAAGCGCGCGTTCCTCCTTGAGATGACGATCTTTCGCGACTACGCCCGCCAGCTCGTGGGCCTGGGGCTTCTCGTGAGCCTGTGCATCGGCCTCGGTATGCAGACGCCGCTCGCGATGCCGGCCACGCTCACCTGCATGTTCTTCATGATGAGCGCGATGGGCCTGGCCGCCTACGACCAGCTCAACCACTGGGAGCTCTTCCGCCTCACGCTGCCGCTCTCCCGGCGCGACGTCGTTCTCGGCCGCTACGCCGCCATCGTGACGTTCGGCCTGCTCGGGATGGTCGTGGGCCTCGTGGCGGCGCTCGCGGCGACGGGCGTCGTATCGGCGATCGGCATTCCCGGCGAGGTCGGCGAGGCGTTCGCGTTTGATCCCGACATGCTCTCCGTCATGGCCGTCGTCACCTGCTTCACCCTGTTCATCGGCTCCGTGGTGGCGAGCATCGTGACGCCGCTCTACTTCCACTTGGGCCAGACGCGCGCCACGCAGATCCTGCCCACGGTGATTGTGCTTCTCTTCGTGGTGCCGGTGGTCATCCTCGGCAACAGCGGCATGCTCGACGGCGGCATCCCGGGCATGGAGCTCGTCTCCGCCGCGCTCGAGGCGCTGGACACACCGGCCGGCATGGCCGTGGGCTGCGTGGTTCTTATCGCCCTGTCGGCCGTGGCGCTGGCGATCTCCGGCGCCGTCTCCCTCAAGCTCTACGAGAAGCGCGAGCTGTAAAAGGGGACGGGTTGCCTAAAAGGGGACGGGTACATTTCTGGCAAGTTTTCTGAAAATGCC
>CASEGE010000221.1 GCA_949287335.1 uncultured Olsenella sp.
ATCATGAAGTCGGTGTCAAACGCCTCGGTCATGGTGTTGAGCGTGTTGGTCCAGCCCTCGGTGTCGGAGGCAACGTCGCCACTGGCGCCGATCTGCGGGTCGCCGGCAAACATGAAGCTGAAGGACTCGCCGTCGCCGAGGTTGCCGGTGGAGAACTCGTAGGTCTCGGACCAGGCGCCCTCGTTGCCCATGCGATAGAGGTAGTCGGTGTTGGCGGCGAGGCTGTCAACGGTGGCCTTGAAGGAGCTCCAGCCCTCGAGCTCGGAGCCGTCGGCGTCAGCGGTCACGCTGGTGACGCCCTCGGTCGGGAAGGCGGACTCGGCGGTCCAGCCTGCGGGCTTCTCGGCAACCTGAACCATGGCGTCCTTGGTGGTGGTGCCGAGCCAGTTGAAGTTACGGGAGGTCTCGGTGGCACCGATCTCCAGGGAGACGCGGTCAACCTCGGGCTTCTCGGGCTCGACGGGGTTGCCGGAGCGAACGATGCTCACCTGGTCAAGGACGTCGTCCTCGGTCACCTGCGCGTCGTCGGTGTAGTAGGTGGTGAAGGTGAGGGAGTCCTCGGTGACGTCAACGAGGGTCATGTTCTCGCGCTTGGACTGGTCCTCAACGGCCGCGAAGGTGTTCTGCGGGAGGTTCTGGAGGCTGTAGTACTTGGAGCCCGAGGCGGAGTTGGCGGTGATGTAGAGCACCTGGCCATCCGCGGGGTCAACGTGCTCGGACTGCACCTCGTCGGTGATGAGGGGCGTGGTTCCGTCCATGAGGTAGGTGCGGGTGTAGACGTGGTCGTGGCCCATGAGCACGGCGTCGACGTCCAGCTCGCTGAAGACGGCGGGCAGCTCGTTGCGGCGCTCGAGGATGTCGGCGTCGGCCGTGTGACTCGCCGTGGAGTACACGGAGTGGTGGAAGGTGACGATCTTCCAGTTGGCGTCCGGGTTGGCGGCAATGGCCTCCTCCATGAACGCCTTGTGCTCCGCGGTGCTCATGTTGTTGGAGTTGAGCGACATGAACAGCACGCCGTTGTAGGTGAACCAGTAGTCGCCGGAGCCCTCGCCGGTCTCGGTGGTTACGCCGTAGCCGGTCATGTTGGGCATGTTGTAGTTGTTGGAGTAGTTCTGGTCGTCAACGTAGGTCTCGTGGTTGCCCACGTTGGTGGCCATGGTGATGCCGTGGAGCACCTCGGGGGCAAAGAAGCCGGCGTACTCCTCGTCCTCGGTCTCACCGCTGTGGCCAAGGTTGACCTGGTCGCCCAGGCTGATCATGAAGTCGGTCTCGGGGAAGGCCGCGTCCATGGTGTTCAGGGTGTTGACCCAGCCCTCGGTGTCCGAGGCAATGTCACCGGCACCAATCTGCGGGTCGCCGGCAAACATGAAGCTGAAGGACTCGCCGTCGCCGAGGTTGCCGGTCTCAAAGCCGTAGGCGGCGGACCAGTCCTCGCCGTTGCCCACGCGATAGATGTAGGAGGTGTTGGCGGTAAGGCCGCTCACGGTTGCCTTGTAGGAGCTCCAGCCACCCTCGAGCTCGCTTGCGCCCTTCTCGGCACGCACGTTGGCAACAAAATCGGGGTTCTCGGGGAAGGCGTTGCCGTCCTCCCAGCCCTCGGGCATGAGGGCAACCTGAACGTAGCCGGCCTGAGTGGACGTGCTGATCCAGTTGAAGTTGCGGGATGCCTCGGTGGCGCCGATCTCCAGCGAGATACGGTCAAACTGCACGCCGCTCTCGCTCATGGGCATGACCGCGACAACGTCCTGCGACATCTCCTCGGCCACGGCCCGCTGACTCACGACGGGCGTGACAACGCTCGCGGCAAGCAGCGTCGCGCACACCGGCCCGAGCCATCGCTTCCAATTTCTCATCTTGCTCCCCTCTAGTAGAGTTTGGGCCCTCCAAAGGTGCATGGGGCCAGTCCCGACTGTTATAGAGGGGGCAGGCACGCGCTTGCGTAAGGGAACGCGCGCTCGTGTAAGGGACCGTCAGCTCAGCGTAAGGTCGCTGAAGCCCGGCCAAACGACGCTCGTGACACTGGCCACGGTGACACTGGTGACAGGTTAAATTGTCACGCCGGCGCATCGAGAAACGCCGAGTGTGCACGAGCCGAGAAAAACGGCTGCGTGGGGGGCCGTTTTTCTCGGCTGATGCACACTCGGCGTTGCGGGCCGCGCATCGCGGGCCACGCCGCGAAAACCCGCGGCGGGCAATCGCGCTCCGCTCAATCGAGCGGGCTACTTGTGCGCGTGCGTGGCAATCTTCATGGCAACGTCGTGCGCGAGGTGCTCGAGGTCGTCCGGCAGCGTCGCGAGCTCGATGTTGACCCCGCGACGGCGCAGCGCACGCGCGAGCAGCCAGTCCGTGACGCCGGGGTTCTTGGGCAGGATCGGACCGTGCAGGTAGGTACCCACGACGCCGTCGTGGAGCACGCCCTCGCCGCCGTCCTCGCCGTTGTTACCGGTGCCGGCAACCAGCGCGCGCCCAAGGGGCTTCTCGCCGGCAGCCAGGACGGTGCGTCCGGCGTGGTTCTCAAAGCCCACGATTGGCGCGTCGCACAGCGGGGACTCAATCGCCACGTTGCCGATCAGGCGCGTTGACCCGGCGGTGGTCTCGATGTCGAGCACGTGCAGGCCCTCAACGCGTTCCTCGCCCATCATGTAGTAGTGGCCCAGCAGCTGGTAGCCGCCGCAGATGGCGAGAAGGACCCCGCCGTCGGCCACGTAGGACGCGAGCTTCTCGCGCTGTCCCTGGAGCTCGTGGCACACGGCAAGCTGGTCACGGTCCGCGCCGCCACCCAAGAGCACCACGTCCGCGTCGGAAAGGTCGAGCTCCTGGCCCATGAGGACCTGGTCCACGCGGCAGGGGATGCCGCGCCACGCGCAACGCTTGGAGAGCGACGCGATGTTGCCACCGTCACCGTAGAGGTTGAGCGCGTCGGGATAGAGGTGCACGATGCGCAGCGGTCGGTCCAACGCGGGGATTGCCGGTTCCTCGTGCGCGATCCATGAGACGCCGGCGGACGTTGCGCTCACGGTGCCGTCAGCAGACCTGTCCCTTTTTTTCTGAACGTTTAAACCCGTCCCCAATTTGCAGAGCCGCTCGAGCTCCGCCACGACGGGCGGAAAGGCAGTGTAGTTGGCAATCACATGGAGCTTCTCGCCCGCGTCGACAAAGCGCAGGGCGTCCTCCACGCCGTCGATGAGCTCGATGGGGCAGCCCAGCTCGGCGTACTTGACGCGCACCGCCATGTCCTCGCGGCGGGTGCCTCCCACGCAAACGCAGCGCAGGTCGGTGAGGTCGCGCAGGCGCTCG
>CASEGE010000222.1 GCA_949287335.1 uncultured Olsenella sp.
CGTGAGCTGGCGCATCACGAGCGCCACGGAGGTGGAGTAGATGAGCATCCAGGAGAAGTACGCCCTCACCGACGAGGGCCTGCGCAACGTCAAGCTCGGCGCCGTGTGGACGGCAGCCTCGAACCTCGTGGTCTTTGGCGGCGTGGGCGCCCTCTACCTGCTCATGGGCGAGCTTGTGGCGCACTTCACGGAGGGCGCGCCGCTGCCGGACCTCCTCCCGTACGCAGCGGGCCTCGCCGCCTTTGCCGTCGCGCTCTTCGTGACGGAGTACTGGGCCTACTACTACCAGTACGGCGTCATCTACAAGGAGAGCGGCAGGCAGCGCATCGGCCTCGCCGAGCGCCTGCGCAAGCTGCCCCTGGGCTTCTTCGGCCGCCGCGACCTCGCCGACCTCACCGAGACCCTCATGACCGACGTCAAGACCACCGAGCACGCCTACAGCCACGTGCTGCCCGAGCTCTACGGTGCCTACATAACGCTCGCCGTGGCGGCTGTCTGCCTGTTCTCCTTTGACTGGCGGCTCGCGCTCGCGTCGCTCTGGAGCTGCCCGGTGGGGCTCGCCATCCTCTTCGGCGCGCGGCGCGCCCTCCAGCCCATGATGGAGGCCACGCGCATGCGCGGCCTTGCCACCTCGGAGGACATCCAGGAGGCACTCGAATGCGTGCGCGAGGTGCGCGCGACCAACCAGGAGGAGCGCTACCTCGAGCACATCCACGCCGACGTGGACGCCGCGGAGCGCCAGGCCGCCCGCTCGGAGATCGCCTGCGGCATCGCCGTCAACGGAGCCCAGATTGTGCTGCGCCTGGGCCTTGCCACCACGGTGCTCGTGGGCGCGGCGCTCATCCTGGAGGGCTCCTGCACGTTCATGACGCTCTTTGCCTTCCTTGTGGTGGTGAGCCGCATCTACGCGCCCTTCGACCAGTGCCTCATGCTCATCGCCGAGCTCTTCTCGGCCAAGACCGCCGCGGCGCGCATGAAGGGCTTCTACGAGGAGCCGCTCGCGCAGGGCGGCGAGACGTACGAGCCTGCCGGGCACGACGTTACCTTCGAGAACGTATCCTTCTCCTACGATCGCGGCGAGAAGGTCCTGGACGGCGTGACGTTCACCGCGCGCGAGGGCGAGGTCACGGCGCTCGTGGGACCATCCGGCTCCGGCAAGTCCACCTGCGCCCGTCTGGCGGCGCGCCTGTGGGACGCCGACGCGGGACGCGTCGCCGTGGGCGGCGTGGACGTGGCAGCCGTGGACCCCGAGGTCCTTCTCGGCGACTTCTCCGTGGTCTTCCAGGACGTGCTGCTCTTTGACGACACGGTGATGGGCAACATCCGACTGGGCAGGCGCGGCGCCACCGACGAGGAGGTGCTCGCCGCGGCGCGCGCGGCCAACTGCGACGAGTTCGTGAGCCGCCTGCCGCAGGGCTACGACACGATGATCGGCGAGAACGGAGCGCGGCTCTCCGGCGGCGAGCGCCAGCGCATCTCCATCGCCCGCGCCCTGCTCAAGGACGCGCCGGTCGTGCTCCTGGACGAGGCTACCGCGAGCCTGGACGTGGAGAACGAGACGCAGGTCCAGGAGGCGCTCTCGCGCCTGCTCGCCGGCAAGACCGTCATCGTGATCGCCCACCGCATGCGCACCGTCATGAGCGCGGACAAGATCGTGGTGCTCGAGGACGGCCGCGTGGCCGAGCAGGGCTCTCCGGAAGAGCTGCTCGCCGCGGGCGGCCTCTTCGCCCGCATGGTCCGCCTGCAGACCCAAAGCGCAGACTGGACGCTGTGATCAAAAAGGGGACTGTCCCCTTTTGGATCATGGACAATATGTTAGCTATGGTTTACTCTATGCTCAATGAAGTTAGGTGAGGTTAACTATTGGAGGAGCATGGGCCAGGGGATGGACATCTGCCTTACCGTTGACGCCGGCGACGCCTCGCCTCACGAGCGTCTTGAGGCGAGGTTCGTGCGCTGCCTCATCTGTCAGGCGGGTATCGTACTCGCGGGACGCAAGCCGGCCGCGGTCTTTGGCTTCCGGATGCCGCACGACGATGCCGTGCGCCCGACGTCCATGCGCCGCCTTCTCGTAAGGGCCCTCATAGGGACCTACGCGTGGCACCTCCGACGCTTCGGCGTGCGCGTCTCCCTGTTGGGATGGCGAGAAGGGCGAGCGATGCTGATTGTCTGGCGCCCGCGCCGTATCCGCTCTCTCCTCTCCGACGCGGGGGCGCACGCGTTTCTCGCCAAGAACCACCTCCCCTCCCGCGAGGGCGCGCTCATGGGTGAGCTCAGGCGCCGCCTGCGCGCCTACTACGGCAACAAGGCTCCCTTTCCCCATGAGATCGGCTTTGTCCTCGGCTATCCCATCGAGGACGTCGACGGCTTCATGTCGGACGGGGGTCAGGGAGCACGGGCGTGCGGACGCTGGAAGGTCTACGGAGACGTGGACGAGGCACTGCGGCGCTTCAAAGAGCTCGAGCGCGAGGAGCTCAGGATCAAGAGGCTCTACTCCGAGGGAACGCCCCTGCGAGGGCTTCTCCGGATGGCAACGGCGTAACAGGGGCGGCTGAGGCCGCACGACGGAGGGAGACTTCCATGAGCAAGAACATCGCAATCGTGTACTGGACGGGGACGGGCAACACCGAGGAGATGGCCCGCGCGCTCGAAGCAGGCATCGCCGCTGCAGGGGCCGAGGCCCGCGTCGTACCCGTCGCGGACTTCTCGGCGGAGGACGTGTCCGGCTACGACGCGCTCGCCTTTGGCTGCCCCGCCATGGGTGCCGAGGAGCTGGAGTCCGACGAGTTCGAGCCCATCTGGGAGGCATGCCGAGACGCGCTGGGCGATAAGCCCGTGGCGCTGTTCGGCAGCTACGGCTGGGGCACCGGCGAATGGATGGAGAGCTGGCAGGCAGACGCGGAGGGGGCTGGCGTGAACGTGGTCTGCACCGTGATCACCAACGAGGCCCCCGACGACGATGCCGTCGCCGAGCTCGAGGCAGCCGCAAGGAGCCTCGTCGAGGCGTAATGGCTCAAGCTGAGGCCCCGGAGCCGAGAGGGCTCCGGGGCCATCTGACGCCCGCGATGGATTGGAGGCGCCGTGCCGTTGACGCTCGTACTTCTCGCCCTGGGACTCCTGGGCTCGGTTCTCATGTTTGCCGGGGACATGCTGCTCTACTTCACGCCCGGCGCCTACGACATGGACGGCACGCTCAGGCCGTATATGCGCATCATGCGCGACGTACCTGCCGGCCGCGTGCGGGTTGGAGGCGCGCTCGGGCCGGTCGCCGCGTTCCTGTACGTGCTCGGGTTTGCAGGGCTTGGCCTCACGGTGCGCGGCGAGCTCTCCTGGCTCGTCTGGCTGGCCGCGGCGCTGCTCGCCTTTGCCCTCATCTGCGGCGGCGCCTACCACGCCCAGTACGTCTATCTCTCCGTCATCGCCAAGGCGGGGCGAGAAGAACTGTATGATGAGGTCGCGGACAACATCATGTTCGTCATGAGGTTTGCCACCGTACCCATGTACCTGGGTTTTGTTGTGCTCGGCGTTGCCATAGTGCTGGGACAGACGGTCTTTCCCACATGGTTTGTCGTCCTCACGCCGCTGGTCACGAGCTTTCTCGGCCTTGCGTGGATGCGCGTGCCGCAGCCGGCGCGCTGCGTTCTCTTTGGCGGGTGGAGCAACCTGGTATTCACCGTCATGTTCGCCGCGATGGTTCTTGCCCTCAGACTTCCGTGAGGTAGTGGCGCCTACCGAGAGAGTGCCCTCAGCTTGCGAACACCGACCTCGAAGCAGTCTGCCATGTAGTCGATGGATGCCTCGGATATGCCGTCCGCTCGGGCCTGCCTGCGCCAACCGGAGAGGACCGACGCCATACGGGACGCGACGTCACGCGCCTCGGCAAGACTCAGACGGAAGAAGTCGAGAACCTCGAACGCCAGCTCCGGTTCTGCTTCACGCGCGCCGAACTCGAGGCCAGTCGCGAGGAACTTGGGCTCGGAGCCTGGCGTGGGGTTCACGTCGAATGCGGGCGAGAGCCTCCAGCCGGACGTCTCCCGGAGAAAGCCGTAGTTCCTCAGGTGGTTGTCTGTGTTGCCAACGGCACAGGAGAAGAGCGCCCGCGCCCAGAGGTCCCTGAGGTCCCGGGCAGGCTGCGACCCCTCAGTCTCGATGAAGTCAACTAGCTCGAGATAGGAGTACCGCCCGCCATCGGTGCCCTGAACCGCGGTCAGACCGCTGATGTAAGGGACTCGCTCGCGCCCCCGTCGGTCAAAGCGCCGCGTCAGCAGAACCGAGCGCCCGGCGACACGCAGCAGGCGGGAGAC
>CASEGE010000223.1 GCA_949287335.1 uncultured Olsenella sp.
AAGCTGGCTGAAACCGCTTCTCGGCGGAAGGCGGCAGCAAAACGGCCTGCGGGCCGGGCTCGCTTGTGACACTTGGGGCAGGTTCATTTTTCACTGGCGTCAAGAAAGCTTGGAGACGCGGCGGTCGTAGGTGAGAAGACCGTTGCTCTCGGCCTCCACGTCGCTGAGCTGCGTGTAGACAAAGCCGGCCAGGCCCTGGCCCTCCAGCTCGTCCGCTGCAGCCAGCTGGGCGCGGACCTTCTCGGCAAACTCCTCGGCATTAGCCGCGGCATCGTAGCCGTACGATCCCGCCACGCACCCGTGCTCGGGAACCACCCAGTTCACGCCGCCAAACTCGGAGATCACAAACGCGCGGCGCGGTCGGGCCGGGTCTCGCCACACCGCAAGCGGCCGGAAGTAGTTGTGCACGCTGAAAAAGTCCCCGCAGCGACGGTCGTACCAGCCGCTCGTGGCGTCGATGGGGCGCGTGGGGTCGATCCCGCGCACCAGCTCGCAGGCCGCTCGGGCATCGAACTGCCCCCAGCCCTCGTTGAAGAGCACCCAGCCCACCACGCTGGGATGGCCGCGCAGGAGGCGCACCGTGCCCTCGCAGGTCTCGCGCCACTCGCGGCGGTAGGCCTCGTCGCTCGCGGAGAGCTGCCGCGCCGCGCGCCGACCCACGTCCGCGTGACGCGTCCAGCTCGCGCGGACCAGCGTGGGAAGATAGCTCGTGTGGATGGCGTCGTACGTGCCGCCGCCCGACGGCATGTCCTGCCAGACGAGCATGCCCAGGCGGTCGCAGAGCGCGTAGAAGCGGCCCTGCTCCACCTTGATGTGCTTGCGCAGCAGGTTGAAGCCCAGCTCGCGCATGGTAAGGATGTCATGAGCAAGCGCCTCCTCGGAGGGCGCGGTCATAAGGCCGTCGGGCCAGTAGCCCTGGTCGAGCACGCCGCGCAGGAAGACGGGCTTACCGTTGAGATGCACGCGCGGAACGCCCCGCTCGTCAGGGCGCACCTCCACCGTCCTAAAGGCGCAGTAGCTCCGCACATGATCCGCCCCAAACGAGACCTCAAGATCATAGAGATGGGGATCGTCCGGAGACCAGACGTGCGGGCGAGCCACGGGCAGGGTCACGCTGAGCTCACGCTCCCCGCGCGACGCCCTGATCGTGCGGGCAATCTCGCGCCTGCCGTCAAAGAGCCGCGCGTCGAGCGCACCCTCGCCCTCCACGCGGGCGAGAAGCACGATGCTCCCCTCCTGCGCCCGGGCCTCCACGACAAGCTGCTCGACGTGCGCCGCCGGAACGACCTCCCACCACACGTCCTGCCAGATGCCGCTCTGCGCCGTGTACCAGATGCCCTCGCGCGCGAGCCGCTGCTTGCCGCGCAGCTGGGTGCCGGTCTCGGAGGGGTCGTGCACGCAGAGGGCAATGCTGTTCTCGCCCGAAACCAGCGCGTCAGTGACGTCGCACGAGAAGGGCAGGTAGCCGCCCACGTGCTCGCCCACGCGCACGCCGTTTGCGTATACCGAGCACGCCCAGTCCACGGCATCGAAGTGCAGGACGAGGCGCTCGCCCGCCGCGAGCTCCGGCGCCTCGAACGTGTGGCGATACCACAGCAGCTCATTTGGCTTCAGCTGGCGACGCACGCCGGAGAGCGGCGCCTCGGGCGAGAAGGGCACGAGGATGGGAAGCCAGTCCGCACCCGCGGGCTGCTCGGCCGTACGCCAGGCGCGCGCGACGTCGGCGGCCGGAACAAAGGCGCACTCCCACGTGCCGTTGAGCGAGCGCCACCGCTCGCGCGCAAAGAGCGGGCGCGGATGCGAGCACGAGGACACGTCCTTCTCGCCCGCCGCGATCTTCTCGCCCCACGGCGTCCAGAGCTCCGCGAGCTCCGGCTGGTCGGGCTTTCTGAGCCCCTTGACAAGCACCCGCCTCAGATCAAGCATCACGCACCTCTGTCTTCTCTCGTTGCGTGGGCTCGGGCCAAGGAGACCACAGTGCCGAGAAGACCCTTTGATCAGGACTTCTTCCTCGACCCGCGGGTGCCTCCCGTGCGGCGGGCGCCACGGCGCGGCGCAGCGGTCTTCTTCTCGCGACCGGGGCAGTCCATGTTGGGACAGAGCTTCCACGGGCCGCGGGCGGTGGTCACCACCACGAGCGGGGCGCCGCAGTCCGGGCAGGTCTCGCCCGTGGCCTCGAGCGCGCCGCGCGCCGGAAGCGGGTAGCTGGTCCCGCACTCCTCGTAGTTGGTGCAGCGGATGAAGCGCTTGCCGCTCTTCTCGGACTTGTGCGCCACCAAGCGCCCGGAGCGCCCGGCCTCGCGGCACGCGGGGCACTCCCCCACGTCCACGTCGGGCTCGCGGTTGGTGGGACACGCCGGGTTCACGCACACCTCGTACGCGCGGCTGCGGAACGGCTGCACCTTCACGCGCGGCGCCCCGCACTCCGGGCACACGGCCGCCTCGCCCTCCAGGGCAGAGATCTTTCCCTGCGGCAGCGGGTAGGTGACGTCGCACTCCGGCCAGCCCATGCAGCCGGCAAAGCTGCCGCGCGTCTTGGCGGAGGTCTTGACCACGAGGTCGCGCCCGCACTTGGGGCACGTGCCGATCTTGGCGTCGGCGGTCACGGCGTCGGCGATCTGCTCGGAGAGGTCCTCGGTGTGCTCCACGAGCACGTCCATGAGGCCGGCGAGAAGGGCGCGCGAGTGCCCCACCACCTGCTCCTGGGTCTCGGAGCCCTCGGCCACGTGCGTCATGTCGTCCTCGAGTTCGGCCGTCATGTCCGGGCTGGTGATGCGCGGCGCATACTGCGCAAGGGCGTCGATGATGGCCATGCCCAGCTGACTCGGCTCCACCGGGTCGCCGCGGAAGTACTTGCGCTCGTAGAGCGTGTCGATGATGCTCGCGCGCGTGGACTTGGTGCCCAGGCCAAGCTTCTCCATCTCCTGGATGAGCTTGCCCTGGGAATAGCGCGCAGGCGGCTCGGTCTGCTTGGCCTCGAGCTGCATGTCGCGCACGTCGACGGTGTCGCCGGTCTCGAGCGCGGGCAGCTGCTCGTCCTTCTTGAGGCCAAAGGGATACACGGCGCGGAAGCCCGGCACCTTCAGCACGTCGCCGGATGCCGGGAACGGCTCACCCGCGACGTCGATCTCGATCTTCGTACCCTCGATGACGGCGGGGTCGGACAGCGTCGCCAAGAAGCGGCGCGCGATGAGGT
>CASEGE010000224.1 GCA_949287335.1 uncultured Olsenella sp.
ACGACGGAGTTCTCGGGAAGCGTGGAGAGGTCCACGACCTCCTTGCCGAGAAGATCGGCGAGAAGCCCGGTCTTGACGTCGGCGACGTCGGCCGCGCGCTCGCGGAAGAGCTCGTCCTCCATGTTGGAGAACATGTTGTAGTACATGTCGTACGCCTCGGAGACGGCCTGCTCGGCGCACATGCCTGCCTCGATGGAGCCGTTGACCATCTCCTGGATGCCCTCGTCCTCGGCAAACTCGATGTGAGCGCCCATAATCGCGGCGGCCTCCTCGCCCACCGTGACCTTCATGCGCTCGATCTGGGCGTTGGTCTGTTCGATGAACTTGGCAACGGCGGCAGCGTAGCGCTGCTTCTCGTCACCGGCGTCATCGGGCTTGTGCGGGGTGAAGCTCAGGTCGGGCTCCACGGCAACGCGCGCCACGCCAATGCCGATACCGTCAGATGCGTTGACTCCCTCGTACATACTCTCCCCCTACTCCTAGGCCGCCGGAGCGACCGTATCCCAACATGTCCACGCCCAAACGGGCGAGAAACCCAAAAGGAGCCCTAGTTCTTCTCGGCAGCCTCGGCCGCTGCCTCGGCGGCCGCGCGGTCCTTGTTTGTCTGGATGTCCTGGGCGATGGTGCCGGGGATGGCGCGACCCATCTTCTTGTAGAGCGCCGTCACCACGCGGTCGACGGTAGCGCGCTTTGCGATGCCCTTGCTCGCGGCGGTTGCGGTGCCGCAGGCAGAGGCGAAGATGAGCGCGGTCTCGTAGTCAACGCCGCGCGTGACCTGCGAGAGGAAGCCGGCGACCATGGAGTCGCCCGCACCCGTGGCGTTGACGAGCTTGATCTTGGCGGTGGGAACGATGTGCTCGGCGCCGTTCTCGTCGAGCAGCAGCGAGCCGTGGCCGCCGCAGGAGATGATGACGTTGCGGGCGCCAGCCTCCTGGAGCTTGTGCGCGTAGGGCATGCACTCCTCGGGCTCCTCGATGTCGACACCGTAGATGCGACCCACCTCGTGGTTGTTGGGCTTGATGAGGAACGGGTGCATCTCAAGGGACTCCATGAGGAGCTGGCCCGGGGCATCGACCACGAACTGGATGCCGCGGCCGCCGAGGCGCCTCATGATCTGCATGTACATGTCCTCGGGCAGGGAGTTGGGAATCGAGCCCGTGAGGACGAGGGTGTCGCCGGCACCGACCACGTCCATGCGGCCCAGGAGCTCGTCGACCTTCTTCTCCGGGATCTTGGGGCCCATTCCGTTGACCATCGTCATGACGATGCCGTTGAGCTTGATGTTGATGCGGGTGTAGCCGCGGTCGAGCACCACAAAGTTGCTCGCCACGCCCTTCTCCTGAAGGCGGCGGAGCAGGTAGTCGCCCGTGAAGCCCGCCGCGATGCCCATGGCGATGCTGGGCACGTCGAGCTCGTTCAGAAGCGTAGAGATGTTGATGCCGTTACCGCCACAGTGGAGCTCCTCGGTCGAGGAGCGGTTCGTGAATCCCATGTCAAGCGTCAGGGGGTGCATGACGTAGTCGAGGGCGGGGTTCAACGTCATTGTGTAAATCAACGCGCGCTCCTTCCAACGGGAGAATCACACTTGCCTCAGTATCGCCTTACGAAACCGTTTCCATGCCCACAATTACGCGAGCGAGCCCGTCATGCCCGCCAGAGGTGGTAGTTCGGGCCGGATACCACTTTCGGTACCCGGCCCGCTCATCACCCTGGTGCGCCCTGAGGGATTCGAACCCCCGACCTTGAGATTAGAAGTCTCCTGCTCTATCCAGCTGAGCTAAGGGCGCAAAGCACGAGCGCGTTCCACATTTTAAAGCATCCCATAGGCCTTGGCAGCGAGAATGCCCGTAACCGTCTTGGCGTCGTCGATAAGGCCGGCGCGGATGGCGAGAAGTGCCACGTCAACGGGCACCCAGACCACATTGAGGAACTCCCCCTCGTCAAGGTGCGCCGGCCCCTGCGTGACGCCGTGGGCAAAGTAGACGGAGGTGTGCTCGTCCGTGAAGCCCGGGGCACCGTAGGACTCCGTGAGCAGCTCGAGGCGCTCGGCGAGAAGACCTGTCTCCTCGGTGAGCTCGCGCGCGGCGCAGAGGTCACGAGGCTCTCCCGGGTCGACCTTGCCGGCGGGAATCTCGAGCGTCATGCGCCCGAGTGCCACGCGATACTGCCGCACGAGGCAGACCCTGCCGTCGAGCACGGCCACCACGCCCGCACCGCCGTGATGGCGCACGAGCTCGCGCCGTCCGAGCGAGCCGTCCGAGAGCTCCACCTGAGCAAGCTCAACCGAGAAGATCCTCCCCTCCCACTCAACGCGGGAGTCGACGACCTTCTCGTACAGCACGTCGTCCATCTCGAGCGCCCGGCGCACGACATCAAGTTCCCCAGTCATAGCGACTCCCCTCGCGCGACCCTGGTTGTGACACTGGTGACGGGTTAATTCGTCACACTCACTGCTCATAGAACTTACCAGTTGCGTAGTCAATCTCAAACCCCGCGGCGGCGTTGAAGACCTCGACCTCCTGGTCGATGGAGCCGTCCGAGGAGCAAACGTCAACGATGACGCTGCGCGGAAGGAGCTCGTCCCCCTCGTAGACCGGCGTCGCGGAGTAGTAGACGGTTCCGTCCGGGTTGTCGTAGAGCCAGTCGCGCGCGATGCCCTCCGTGTAGGCCATGCCGCCGTCCTGCCCGCGGTTGTCGCCCACGTTCTGCGTGCGCGTGCCCGTGACCAGGTTGTAGGCGGCGTCATCGCCGCCGAGCGATTTGGCGAGCAGGTGGCTGCGGTTGAAGAGCGCCCCGTGGTAGGTATTGCCGTCCGGCATCTCAATGTCAACCTCACGGTTATGGCCCCAGCCGGAGGGATGAATCTCCGAGATGTCCTCTCGCTCGCGGTCGCTTCCGGCGCGCACCATGTCGAGCGTCACGCGCGCGGCAACGCGCCCGGTGCGCCCGAGCCCGTCGAGCCCCTCGTAGAGAACCTCGCCAGGGTTGAGTTCAACGCCCTGGACGGCCTCGCCGACCACTCGATAGTACTCCGGGTACCGCTCGGCGTCCCAGGTTGTGTAGGACACCTGACGCTCGGAGATGGGCCCGGAGACCTGGTGGGGCGTGTCGGCGCCGAAGATGATGCCGCTCCCGCCCAGCCACGCCGCCGCGGCAACGAGCAGCGCGGCGACAAGTGCGACCGGCCCGCGGAGCCGCTGGTTGGTGCTTCTCGACGTGTTTCTCGCCATGTGTGCCCTCCTTTGACCATCGCAGAATACCACGGCAGCCAGACACGTCCGACACACGGCGCGTCCCACTCAAACGCTCGTTTCTCAGCCCAAAGTGAGCGATTGTCTGGGAACGTGCCGAGAAGAGCGGCGGGGCTAGAAGCGCCAAGAAATGCCGCGCCATCGTAAGAAAAAACCGGGCACCACAGGGTACCCGGCTCAATATACGTGGTGGATCGTCAGGGGTTCGAACCCTGGACCTTGGGATTAAGAGTCCCCTGCTCTACCAGCTGAGCTAACGATCCAAAAAATGGTGGATCGTCAGGGGTTCGAACCCTGGACCTTGGGATTAAGAGTCCCCTGCTCTACCAGCTGAGCTAACGATCCGTATTCGATTAAATGGGGTGGGCGAAGGGTCTCGAACCCTCGACCTACGGAGCCACAGTCCGTCGCTCTGCCAACTGAGCTACACCCACCATTTTCGCGAACCTCTTCAGGCAGCTCGACTATTATGCATAACCACGACGAACGATGCAAGGACTTTTTTCACAGGGCAAGAAGACGAGAAGAACATGTGAAGGCGTGAAGGTGAAGGCCGCACGCAGCTAAGGAAGTGCCCTGCTGAGGCAACGCTACAGGACAAAAAGAACGAGCAACACCAACGCGGCGAGAAGGACGAGCGCGCAGCCACAGCCACCACAGCCAGAGCGCTCATCTTCTCCACCGCGCATGAGCGGGTCCACGCCGTAGTGCGTGAACGCGCGCTCGGGTGTGGACCAGCTGCCGTCACGGTTGAAGTCAAAGGGGTTGCCCGCCACGAACGCACCCCTAGATCAGGGTCTCGGCGCCGTTATCGCTCGAGAAGCGCAGGGAGCCGATCCGATTCTCCAGGGCCGTGGTGCCGTCCGGCCGCACGACCGTGCGCAGGGAACTGCGCGGATTGCCAATGATGGTGGACATCTCCCCCGTCGTAAGGTTCCAGCGCATGTTGCCGAGCTCCTGCTCCATATGGGTCCCGTCCGGCCCAAGGACCGTTCTGATCCTGTTGTCCATGCGTGCCTCCTCCCCGGGAAGGCCAGGAAACGCCCGTCGAGAAGCCCAGGACTTCTGCCCAGAAGCCCTAGACCCCAACCGAGAAACTCAAACGCTAATCGAGCAGCCCCTCCCATGTGAGCAGGGTCTCGTTTCTCAGGAAGCGGCGGAAGGGACTGAGGTCCCCCTCCAGGTGGAAGAGGTCAAGACCGCTGTAGTATGACGCACGGTCCTGCTCGCGAATCACGATGGGCGGCATTCCCATGATGAGCAGCGCCATGTTCATGAGCAGGCGCGCCACGCGGCCGTTTCCGTCCGCGAACGGGTGAATCTCGGTGAGGCGCGCGTGCAGGAAGGTGGCAATGGTAAGGGAGCGGCGCCCCTCGTCGAGGAAGGAGTTGACGTCGTCCACGAGC
>CASEGE010000225.1 GCA_949287335.1 uncultured Olsenella sp.
ACCGTCGTCACGCTGGCGCCGGGCGGCGAGGGCGGCGACGCGGGCACCGCCGGCGACGCCCAGAAGACCCTGCAGACCAGCCTCACCCACGCCATCGACGTTGAGCTCGACCTTCTCGTCCAGCTCTCCGACGACGCGCTCGCGCGCCTGGACGCCCTCCAGGCCATCTCCGACGACGTCTCCGCCGGGGCGGATGCCACGCGCAACCTCGCGAGCTCCGTCAACGACGCCATCCAGACGGGCACGGGCGCGCTCGAGGGCCTGCGCTCGGAGCTTGCCGGGGGCACGATCCCGCAGCTCGCCGACGCACTCGACGAGATTGCCGCGGCAGGTGGGCGCGTTGCCGGGGGCGCGGGGGCGCTCGGCCCCATGATTGACCAGGCAGACGGCACGCTCGAGCAGCTCGACGCACTTCTCGCCCAGTGCGATGACGCCCTGGGCAGCGCGTCGGGCTCCCTTGAGGCATCCGCCGCGCGCGTGGGCTCGCTCGCGGACAACCTCGGCGCCGTTCAGAGCGCCGAGACGCTCCCCCTTGTTGAGGGCGCGCTCTCGCTTGACCCCAAGGCAACCGGAGACGCGCTCGGATCTCCCGTCGAGGTGGTTGACGAGGCGGTCTTCCCCGTTGCCACCTATGGCTCGGGCGTGGCCCCGTTCTACACCAACCTCGCCCTGTGGGTGGGAGGGTTCGTGCTCGTTGCCATCTACAAGCTCGAGGTGGACCGCGAGGACCTGAGTGGCCTTGACGTCACGCCCACTCAGGCCTTCTTTGGGCGCTGGCTCCTGCTCGCGCTCCTTGGCCAGATTCAGGCCGTCATCTGCTGCGCGGGCGACATCGCCCTTGGCGTGCAGTGCGTCTCCCCCGCGGCCTTTGTGCTTGCGGGGATGGCGGCCTCTGCCGTCTACGTGCTCATCGTCTACGCGCTTGCCGTGGCGCTCAAGCACGTGGGCAAGGCGCTGGCGGTCCTTCTCGTGGTGCTCCAGATTCCCGGGGCCTCCGGCCTCTACCCCATCCAGATGCAGCCCGCCTTCTTCCGAGCGCTCTCGCCGTGGCTTCCCTTCACCTACGGCATCAACGCCATGCGCGAGGCCGTGGCGGGCTTCTACGACGGGTACTTCGCGCGTGACCTGCTCACGCTGGCGCTCTTTGCCGTCCCGGCGCTCTACCTGGGGCTTGTGGTGCGCAGGAGGCTCCTTGGCGCAAACGCCCTCTTCGACCGCAAGATGGGCGAGACCGACCTTCTCGTCTTTGAGCACGACGCCGAGAAGGACACGCGGCTCGCGACGCTCTACGAGGGCGCGCTTGCCGGATCGCCCGTGGAGCGCCAGGAGTTTCTCGCCCGCGCGGCGCACCTTGACGCCGCGTACCCGCGCCGTGCCCGCCGGGGCGTGAGGGCGCTTTTGGCCACGCCGCTTGTCCTGTTGGCGCTGACGCCCGCGCACCCGGCGAGGCTGGCGCTGCTGGCCATCTGGGTTGGGGCTCTCGTGGTGGCGAGCGCGCACCTCATACGCCTTGAGTACGTGCACGAGCGCACGCGCGAGCGTGTGGGCACGGTGGGGCATGGCTGCGGGGAGCTGGAGGGGCTCGCGCGGATTGAGCGCAAGTGCGAGGGCACGGGAGCTGTCCACGAGCGCGTGGGCTCCCCTGACGAGGAGGGCAAGCGATGAGCGAGATCTGGCGGCTCATGCGGCGCGACGCGCGGCACCTGCGCTCGAGCGTGATCGCCGTGGTGGTGTTTGCGGGAATCGTGGCGGTCCCGTCGTTCTATGCGTGGTTCAACATCGCGGGCAGCTGGGACCCCTATGGCAACACGCGCGACGTGCGCGTGGCCGTTGCCAACGAGGACGAGGGCTTTGAGGGCACGCTCGCGCCCGTGCGCGTGAACATGGGCGAGCGCGTGGTGGCGCGCCTGTGCGAGTCGCGTTCCATAGGCTACGAGCCCACGTCCGCGGACGAGGCAATCGAGGGCGTGCGCGCGGGGCGCTACTACGCCGCGGTGGTGATTCCCGCGGACTTCTCGCGCGACATGATGTCGGTCTTCTCGGCGGACCCCGTGCGCGCCGAGGTGCGCTTCTACCAAAACGAGAAGGAGAACGCCATCGCCTCCATCGTGACGGACAAGGCGGCGAGCGCCGTGCGGCGCGACATCGAGGAGGGATTTGCCGAGGCCGTGACCAGCGTGGGGACGAGCGCGCTCAAGGAGCTGGCGGGATCGCTCGACGACGACGCGCTGACCGCGCTCGCCGAGCGCCTGGAGGGCGGGGTGTCCGCGGCGGCAGACGGGCTTGCGGCGGCAGCAGGCGACGCGAGGGGCTTCTCGGCACTGCTCGCCTCCACGCAGGGGCTTCTGGGGAGCGGCGCGGGAACGGTCGACGCCGCGCTCTCGCCCGCACTTGACGCCGGGGGC
>CASEGE010000226.1 GCA_949287335.1 uncultured Olsenella sp.
CGCGTTCGTGCCACATGTTTTTAGGGGTGCCCCGAGTAGCTGGAACGGAAAAGGCCAGATAGCGTCATAAATAATAAAATCAAAAACGCCTCGACAGCCCAATTTGATGTGGCACGAACGCGACTTTTGCACGCGGCTTTGCCCGTTTGTGGCACGAGCGACGATTTTGCGCTTTGAGCCCCGGGCCACAGCGCTCCGCTGTCCGGGGCGTTTCAACGCATGCCGCGATTCACCGCGCACGGCGCTATGATGATGCCGTCCGAAAGTATCCGACAAGGCGAGGGGTCCAGCATGGCAATCGAGCGCGTCGCAATTCTTGGCAAGGGTGCGGTTGGGCTGCTCTACGGTAGCCTGATTGAGAAGAATCTGGGCCCTGACGCTGTCGAGTACGTGATGGATGACGAGCGGTTCTGCCGCCATGCGGGTGAGGTTGTGACCGTGAACGGCGAGCCCTGTCGCATTCGTACCATCCCCGCCCATGAGGCCGAGGCCGTTGACCTGGTCATTCTTGCAATCAAGGCGCCCGGGATGCCCGAGGCGCTCGACACGATGGGGCGCCTCGTGGGGCCAGACACCGCCATAGCCTCGCTCGTGAACGGAGTGACGAGCGAGGAGCGCGTTGCGGAGCGCTTTGGCTGGGAGCACACGGTTCTCTCGGTCGCACAGGGTATGGACGCCGTCTTCATTGGCGGTGAGCTCACGTTCTCCCACACGGGGGAGATCAGGCTCGGCGCTGCCCCCGAGACGGCCGCCGGTGTGGTCGAGCGCGTGGCGGACCTCTACGAACGCGCTGGGATCCCACATGTGGTGGAGGAGGACATTCGTCGTCGCATGTGGGTGAAGCTCATGCTCAACGTGGGCATCAACCAGGTCTGCATAGTCTACGGGGGAACCTACGGCACCGCAAGCGCGCCCGAGAGCGAGCAGAATCGCTGCTACGTGGCAGCCATGCGCGAGGCGCTCGCGGTGGCCCGCGCCGAGGGCGTGGACGTCACGGAGGCGGACCTCATGCAGATGGCCCAGCTCATCGCCTCGCTTGACCCAAACGGTATGCCCTCGATGGCGCAGGACCGCATCAACGAGAAGCCAACCGAGGTCGAGGAGTTCTCGGGTACCATCTGCCGCCTCGCCGAGAGGCATGGCATCCTCGTTCCCACCAACCAATGGCTCTACCGGAGGATTCGGGAGCTCGAGGTCGGCTTTGGCATTGCCAGATGATTCAAAAGGGGTCTGTCCCCTTTTGAATCATCGTAGCAGTGACGTTGCGATGTAGGCGGCGTAGAGCACCACGAAGACCACGCCGTTGGCGCGGCTCATCTCGTGTCGGCGCCCAATGAAGGCAAACCCCACCAGCACGAGCGAGAAAACCGCGAGGAGCACCAGGTCTACGTTATAGACCACGTCGTACGGTATGTTGGCAAAGAGCGCCGGCCCGCCCATGACGAGCAGTAGGTTGGAGATGTTGGAGCCCACGACGTTTCCAACGGCGATGTCGGAGTTGCCGCGCATGGCGGCGACCACGCTCGTCACGAGCTCGGGCAGGCACGTGCCGAGCGCCACCACGGTGAGGCCGATGATGCGCTCGGAGATGCCCATGGCGGCCGCGATGGAGGTGGCGTTGTCCACCACAAAGTCTGCCCCAAACTTGAGCATGGCAATGCCGAGACCAATAAAGAGCAGGTCGCGGATGATGTTCGAGGACTTGCCCTCCTCCTCGAACTCCTCCTCGAGCTCAAGGTCCTCCGCGCTCTGCCCCGCGGAGCCCTCCTCGAGGCCAACTTTCACCGTGCGTGCGACGAACAGCCCAAACGCAACGAGCAAGATGACGCCCTCGGGCATGGTGAGCTGGCCGTCCGTGTTGGCGAGAAGCGCGAGCAGGCCGCATGCCAAAACGCTCACGGGAATCTCGAAGCGCTGCGTGCTGCGAGAGAGCGTGATGGGCTTGACCACCGCGGCGAGACCGAGAATGAGCAGGAGGTTGGCGAGGCAGCTGCCCACGACGTTGCCGAAGGCCATGTCGGCGTGGCCGGCGACGGCCGAGGTCACGCTCACGACGAGCTCGGGAAGCGACGTGCCGATCGCCACAATCGTGAGGCCCGCCACTCGTTCCGGCACGCCAAGACGCGCGGCAATGTTGCACGCACCGTCCACAAGCCAGTTGGCGCCAAAGATGAGCAGGGCAAACCCGATTGCAATGATGATGAGGCTAAGAAGCACGTCGGTCCTTTCTGGAGAGGGAATACCGCATTTGAGTATTCCATGGACCGATTTCGGACTATCTGAGTTGAGGACCGACTCCCGAGCGATTCCACAATCTCTCTGCGCGGGCACGTCCGGCGGGCCCTGGGAGCAAGGCAGGGCCCGCCGGGAGGGTACTAGGAGCGCTTGCGCAGGTAGATAGCAAAGAGTATTGCCGCTGCCCCGCCGAGGGCAATGACGATGAGAACCTCGGCAAGCGTTGACGAGTCACCTGTGTTTGGAAGCTCCTCGGGCGTGGCTGCCTCCTGTGAGGGGGTTTCATCGTTTGCGGATGATCCCTGGCCTGTTTCCGGAGTGGTGGAGGGCTTGGAATCGGGGGCGGGCTCGGGATTGGGAGTGGGTTCCGGAGTGGGCTCAGGCGTGGGCTCAGGATCGGGCTCGGGCTCCGGGTCAGGCTCCGGCGTTGGCTCGGGATCGGGCTCCGGTGTCGGCTCCGGGTTAGGATCGGGCGTCGGTTCCGGGTCAGGCACTGGTGTCGGGTCAGGATCGGGCGTCGGCTCTGGCTCCGGGTCTGGCACTGGCGTCGGCTCTGGCTCTGGATCGGGCGTCGGCTCCGGCTCTGGATCGGGCGTGGGCTCAGGCTCCGGGTCTGGCACCGGCTCCACCGCCTTATTGCGCACGTTCACAAAGTACGCAGCGCTCACGGCATCGCCCCCGGCAAGCGTCCCCCCGGCAACCGACCCCTGGCGACCGTCCGCCACCTCGGCCTCGTTGCCCGCATACGTCACGTAGCCGTTTGCCGCAAGCTCGTCCGCCTCAAGTTCGCGCACCTCGTAGCTCGCGCCCGCGGGCAGCCCGGCAATGAGCACGCCCTGTCCGCCAGCCAGCCCCTTGACCTGCGCAACTCCGTCATCTTCCCCCTCGATGCGCGAGAAGACCAGCTGCTCTGCGCCCTTCTCGTCGCCTGCGTAGCGAGTGGCATCAAAGCTGAGCTCATCCTCCTCGGGATGCGCCGAGAAGAGCCCGCGTATCGTGACCTCGTACGAGAGCGCGCGGTCCTTCTCGGCATCCGTTCCCGCCATTACGTTTGCGATCCCAAGCTGTCCCGCGCCCCACACGTTGGTGAAGCTCGCCACGGAGGGCTCGGTGCCAATGGCGCCCTCGCTCCCGCTTGCCAGCGAGAGGTACCCCGCTGCGGAGTAGTCGTCCTCGCGGACCTCGTAGCGCGTCCCCACGGGAAGCTCGTCAATTGTGAGCACCTGACCGTCGCGGAGCGTGGTCGAGAAGGACCCGCTCCCGTCAAGCTCTGCCGTGGCGCCGGTTCCGTCGACGCGATACGACACCGAGCCGGCAAGCGGCGTCCCGTCGGCGTCCGCGAGCGTGATCGCAAAGCGAAACGCGGCCCCGTTGCTCCCACCATCCACGTGCTTCTCAACCGAGAGCGAACCCGTAGCAACTCCGCTTGGCAGCACGAGCGCGCCGTTGTTGCCCAGGCGCGCCGCAAGGCGCACGGCGCCGTCCGTGACCTCGGCGATCGAGGAGCGCTTGGAGTACTCCGCGCTGCCCGTGACATTGGGGCTCTTCTCGCTTGTCCCCAGCTCGACGGGCCCCGCGTACTTGGGCGTTCCCGCCAGCGCCACGCACTGGCCGCTCTCGAGCGAGAAGAACGCGTCAATTTGCTCTGGCGTCAGCGTCACGTTGTAGGGGAGCATGAGTTTCTCGGCGTGCGCGGGCACGACGGCGTCGGCAGCGGGAAAGCTTGCCGTGTAGACGGTACGCTCGTAGTAGTAGGTCTGGCCGCTTTGCGGCAGGGTGGTCAGCGGCTCATAGCCGCTTTCGGTGCGCGAGAAGAGCGGGGTGTCGCGCGAGAACGCGTAGAGCGAGTTGGTCTGGGCGGCCCACGCGGCGGCGACGGTTCCCGCCTCGGCCTCTGCCGTGGCGCCGGCACCGGTAAACGCGCTCGCGAAGAGGGTGCGCCGCCCGTTCACATACGTCACGTCCTCACCGAGCGCGGAGGAGAGCTCCTCGTCGCTCACGAGCTCGCCGGCGTCCATGCGATTGAGCAGCGCCTCCACGTCTGCCGTGGGCGCAACCTCGTAGGCCAGGCGCAGCGGCCGCACGTCCTGGCCGCCGTCGAGCGCCATCGTCGCGGAGCCGTCCTCGGCCACGGTCACGCTCGCGCGACGGGCGGGCACGGCGTCAACGGGCACGGAGAGCAGAATCGTCTGGTGCCCCGTGGCGAGGCTCGTCTCGACCATGACCACAAAGTCGTAGAGCGTGACGTCGCCGCCCGTGTACTGGTTGGGCAGGTTGCCAATGTAGTAGTACGTCTCGCACACGGCCGTGGCGCCCGCGGCCTGGGCCGCCTCGATGCGCGACCTCACGTCCTCGGGCGCGCGCTCCTGCCACGCGCCGTCCGTCACGGCGTCAACCTCCGCCTGCGTGGCAAAGGCGTACGGGTGCCCGCCCATCGGCACCATCTCATGCGCGTCGTTCACGTACCAGGAGGCGCGGTTGGAGAAGCTGTCAGGGCCCGTGTAGGAGAACTGGCCGTCCTGGAGCGCGTCATAGAAGAGGTCGTAGACGGAGTAGCCCAGGTTGTAGCGCGCGTTCATGGCCTCGACGAGATAGCCAAACTCGTGCGTGGCCTCCACGTCGCTGGGGTCCTCCAGGCTGATCTTTACCGCCTGGGCGGCAAGCGCTCCGTCGAGGAGGCGATCCCCGTAGACGATGCCGCTCACGCGCGCGACGCGCATGCCGGCGCCCACCTGGTCGGACACGGTGACGCGGCTGCCGCCGGGACGGTCGTCACCGGGGCCGCCCGACGCCGGTGCCGTGTAGACAATGCCGAGCGAGCGGTCCACCACGGTTCCGAGCGCCCAGGAGAGCGCGGTTGCGCTGCGGGCGGAGAGGTAGTCGTCAACGGGCGTGACCTCGTAGCCGTCGGCGGCGCTGAGCAGCCCCGGGACGCAGGGGAACGTGACGTCCTCGGCAACGAGGCCGTGCGCGCTGGAGCCGTACAGTGACAGCGTCACGCTCTTCTCGCCTGCGGAGGAGGCCTCGGCAAAGGCGCGCGCCGCCGCGGAGAGGTTGTCGCGCAGGTCCGTGCCCGCGGCAGCGCCGGTGCCAGGCAGCGGATGATGCGCCTGCTCGTGGGCGGTCTCCAGCAGGTAGGCGGCCGTCTCGCTCGTGTCCAGGCCGCAGGTGAAGAACGTGAGCGGGCGCTCGTCTCCCCAGGCGTCGCTCACGCGCGCTGCCTCGAAGCGCATGGTGAGCAGCGTGGCGAGAAGCGCGTCGGTGCCGTAGCCGTTCTCGCGGCTTCCGGGCAGCGGGCCCAGAAAGCCCGTGCCGTCGCCGTTGTAGACGGGCGGGTCCGTGAAGTTGGCGCTCGCCATGGGCGGGGTCTCGCAGCCCATGAGCATGAGCACGGGGACGCGGTCCTCGGAGCCGGGGTCGTCTGCGGAGGCGGTCAGCATCTCGCCGGCAACGTGGGTGGCAAGCTGCAGGTAGGAGCCACTGTCCAGGGCGGCAGGTGCGGTTGCGGCCGCGGCCGCGACGTCCTCGGACGTGGCCGTGACGGAGAGCGTTCCGTTTGCGTACGTGACGTAGGCGCCGTCCTTGTCCGGCGCGTAGGTCCCAAGCGGCATCATGGTCGTGACCTTGGAGTCGTAGCCGATCACGGCCACGCGCGTGGGGGCGGCCGCTCCGTCGTTTGTTGCCATGAGGCGAGAGATTGCCTGGTTGAGGGCGTCAACGAGGTAGAGGGCCTGGGGGCGGCCGCCGTAGGTGATGTCTTCCAGCAGGCGGTTGGTGCTCACCACAAAGACGACGTCATGGGCGGGCCCGCCCTCTGTGCGCTCCGAGACCGCGGACGAGAGCGCGGAGAGCCCCACGATGAAGCCGTGGTCACCGGGACTGCTCGTGACGGGCAGGCCGGCGGAGCGCGCGTCGTCCGCGTCTGCGAAGACGGACTTGTCCACCCAGATGCGCCCGGCCTCCTCGGTGGAGTAGGAGAGGGGACCGGAGTCCGCGCCAAAGAGCGCGGTCCAGCTTCCGGAGGTATCCGGGTCCACGAGCTTGGTGAGCCCCGCGGCGTGCGCGGGCGCTGCGGCAACGGGGACAAGCGCAAGCGTCAGGGCGAGAAGGGCAAAGATCATGGCGCACGTTCGACGAAGCATGGTGACCTCGGTTTCTAGAGGGAGCAAATGCTAGGTGTGTACCCGCACTTCTCGCCTCCACGCGAAAGACACCACATCCCCGCAACCCTTGCCCTCACCTGACTGTCAAAAAGGGACGTGTTCTTCCCCTCAGAGTTTTTGGGACAGGTTTTCAAACCTGTCCCAAAAACTCTGAGAGGAATAACCAGTCCCCAAATCACAGAAATGAACCCGTCCCCCTTCAGGCAGCATGTCCCAAAAACTCTGAGAGGAAGAACACGTCCCTTTTTGACAGTCAGGTGAGGGCAAGGGTTGCGGGGATGTGGTGTCTTTCGCGTGGAGGCGAGAAGTGCGGGTACACACCTAGCATTTGCTCCCTCTAGAAACC
>CASEGE010000227.1 GCA_949287335.1 uncultured Olsenella sp.
CAAAGGGTACCTGCCTTGCCGTGGTCGTCCTCGAGAAGTATACGACCCCGCCAACCTGACAATTGGGGACGGAGGAGTTTTATCGGGTTTAGTTGCCGTCGCTCCGCGCCCGGCCGCCGCACCGCTCGCGGGCGGCGCGGGGCGCCCGGGCGCTGACGAGCGCCGTACAATGGGTGTCACACGTTGGATTGGGGGCGCCATGGCTCGGCCGCAATGGTTTGTGTTCGCATCGGATTCGCTCAAGGGCACCATTGCGTCGGCGCGCGCCGCCCAACTGCTTGAGACCTCGGCGCGCAGGCACTTCCCGGAGTGCGAGTGCCGCAGCGTTCCCATGGCGGACGGGGGCGACGGAACGGCGGAGGCGGTTGCGCTCGCTTGCGGCGGTGAGCTGCGGCAGGTTTGCGTACATGATCCTCTGGGGCGCACCGTTGAGGCTGCGTATGCCATGCTGCCAGACGGTCGCGCCGTAGTGGAGATGGCCGCCGCCTCCGGCCTGCCCCTGCTTTCTCCCAGCGAGAAGAACCCGCTGCTCACAAGCACGTACGGCACCGGTGAGCTCATCCGGTCGGCGTTGGATGCCGGCGCGCATAACGTGGACCTCGCCATTGGTGGCAGCGCGACCAACGATGGCGGCATGGGTTGCATGCGCGCGCTCGGCGCACGGTTCTTGGACACGCACGGGCGCGAGCTCGCGGGCCGCGGCTCCGACCTTGCCCGTGTTGCCGCGATCGACCTCTCGCGCCTTGACCCGCGCGTTGCGCGGACTGAGTTTCACCTCATGTGCGACGTGGACAACCCGCTCACGGGCCCCGACGGCGCGAGCGCGGTCTACGGCCCGCAGAAGGGGGCCACGCCCGAGATGGTCGCCGAGCTCGATGCCGGCATGGCCAACTACGCGCGCGTGCTCGCGGCCACGTTTGGCCGCGATTTCGCGAGCGTTCCCGGAGCGGGTGCCGCGGGCGGCCTGGGCGCTGGCGCGATGGCGTTTCTCGGCGCGCGGGTAGAAAGCGGAATTGCGCGCGTCCTGGAGCTCACGAACTTCTCGGCGCTGCTTGAGGGGGCCGACCTCTGCGTCACGGGGGAGGGCCACGCAGACGCGCAGACGGCGCGCGGCAAGGTCGTGGCCGGCGTTGCGGCAGCGTGTGCCGCAGCGGGCGTGCCGTGCGTTGCCGTGGTGGGCGGCATGAGCGCGGGCGCGGCGCGTCTGCCGGGGCTTACGGCGGTGGTGCCCACGGCGATTGACGCCATGCCGCTCGAGAGAGCCCTGGCACAGGCCGAGGAGCTCTACGCGCTGGCGGCCGACAGGCTCTTCTCGCTGCTTGCGCTTGGCACTCGGCTGTAGCGTGGCTTCATGCTGCTGCCACGGCGTTTTGCGGCGGCGGATTGCTCCCAGCCTAACGCTCACTTTTGCGCGAGAAGTGATTGTTTGTATGGGACTCGTCTTTGGTGCATGCCGGGTCTTGGGCTCGCTCCCACACAAACGCTCAGAATCTCGCGAAAAGTGATCGATTTTGTGAGTTGAGGCTTGCGTCGTCGAGAAGCGCCCGCGTGGTCGAGAAGTGCCCGCACCCGAGAAGCGCCCGCGACCGAGAACCACGCGCCTACTTCACCACAACGGCATCCGTGGGCAGCACGCCCTCGGCGTTTGTGGCGATAAACGCGTTGTTGCCCGGCTTCTCGGGGTCGTCCGGCCATTCGGGCACGTAGCCCACGTGCGCAAACTCGCGACCAAACGCCTCTTCCACCTCGCGTAGCGGCTCCGATCCGCGCCCCGCGCACGCGCAGCGCACGTTGGCCAGGTAGACGCCGTCCTCGGCGAGCCGCGAGCGCACCACGCGCGCACCCTCGGCCGAGGTGAGCGGCCCAAGCGGGCGCTTGCCGGAGAACGCGTCGTTGACGATGACGTCGTAGGGCTCGGTCGCCGCGCGCACAAATGCCCACGCGTCATCGTTTACCAGGCGAAGTCGCCCGTCCTTCTCGGCCCCCGTCTTCTCGAGGCACTCGTCCAGGAAGAAGGACTCGCGCGCGATCGCCGTGATCGCGGGGTCCACCTCCACCACGTCCGTCCGCGCTGCCGGCACAAAGGACGCCAGGTACTTGGGCAGGGAGTAACCGCCCCCGCCCATGACCATCACGCGCACGCCGCGCCCCGCCGCGCGCCGAGCCAGCCCCTCGATCACGGAGGCCATGGCGCGGTGGTACTCGCAGGCCAGCTCAAAGCGCAGGTCCTCGGGGATGTAGCAGACGCTCTGGAAGGTCCCGTTGACGTTGAGCAGCCGCATGGGCGTGTGGTCGAGGTTCTCGGACTCAAAGATGAGCGTAAGGCCAAACTTGGTGCGGCGCATCACCACGCCGCGCCTGCGCAGCAGCCAGGGCAGCGCGGCCAGGATTGCCGTGCACACAACGGTCAGAACGACGAGGGCAACAATGAGCTCCGTCACGGGGCCTCCAATGTTCGGACAAGAAACCTCAAGAGAACGAGTTTCTCGTGTTTTAGAGATTGTGAGTAGCGTCCAACGTCGGCTATACTAGCTGATGCTGTATTGGGCCTAGGGGCCCATCTTCGACATCGCATCGGAAGGACATCTCAACATGCTTCTCTTTGGTATGGGCCCGCTCGAGCTCGTCATTATTCTCGTTGTCGTTCTCGTCATCTTTGGGCCGAAGAACCTTCCGAAGATCGGCGCCGCCCTGGGCAAGACTGTCAAGAACGTCCGCGAGGGCATGGAGGGCGATAAGGACGAGCTCTCCGAGGGCCCCGTGGAGTCCCACGACGACGTCGAGGTCGTCGAGGACGAGGATGACGCCGACGCCCCCGAGACCGCGGCCAGCGACGCCGTGTTCTGCTCCAAGTGCGGCGCCAAGAACGCGGCCGACGCCGAGTTCTGCTCCAAGTGCGGCAACAAGCTCAACTAGTGGCACGCGTCAGGTAGGGGGCAGCACATGGATAACGCCAAGAAGATCGAGCTCACCGCCGAGGGTCGCCAGAAGCTCGTTGACGAGCTCGCGTACCGCGAGGGCGAGAAGCACGACGAGATCGTCGAGCGCATCAAGGAGGCCCGCGGCTTTGGCGACCTCTCCGAGAACTCCGAGTACGACGCTGCCAAGGAGGAGGAGGCTCGCAACGCCGCGCGCGTGAACGAGATTCGCCAGATCCTCTCGCAGGCTGTCATCGTTGAGGCCGGCTCCGGCCACACCCTCACCGTCTCCATCGGCACCACCGTGGAGCTTGAGGACGAGAAGGGCAAGAAGTCCACGTTCACCATCGTGGGCACCACCGAGACCAACTCCCTCGAGCACAAGATTTCCAACGAGTCCCCCGTGGGCAGCGCCCTCGTGGGTCACGAGAAGGGCGACGTGGTCGAGGTCGTTGCGCCGTCCGGCAAGACGAGGAAGTACACCATCACGGGGATTTCCCGCTAGGTCGGCACTTCCTTTTCCGACAAGCAGCAAGCGTGGCGCCCCGTGTCTGCAATGCAGGTGCGGGGCGCTTCTATCTGAAAGGGACACCATGGCAGAGAACACCGCCGCGAGCGCGGCAGCCGCAGCCACCGACGAGCGCACGATGCGCCGCGCCCGCCGCCAGGCGCTCATCGACGCGGGCGTGAACCCGTACCCCATTGCCTCAGAGGTCACGGCCCACGCCGGCGACCTCGAGGAGAAGTACGCCAGCCTCGCCGACGGCGAGGACACCGAGGACGTGGTGAGCGTCGCCGGTCGCATCCGGGCGCTGCGCAAGCAGGGCAAGGCCGCCTTCATCGTGCTCGAGGACGTGAGCGGCTCCATCCAGCTCTTCTGCCGCCACGACGTGCTGGGCGACGAGGGCTGGGCTCTTCTCGCTAACCTCGATCTTGGCGACATCCTGGGTGCCACGGGCACGGTGCTGCGCACGCGCCGCGGTCAGCTCTCCGTCTCGCCCACGGCGCTCACGGTGCTCTCCAAGTCCCTGCGGCCCCTCCCCGAGAAGTTCCACGGCCTCACGGACCGCGAGGTCCGCTACCGCCAGCGCTACGTGGACCTCATCATGAACCCCGAGGTCCGCGACGTCTTCCGCAAGCGCAGCCAGATCATCTCCCTCATCCGCCGCTACATGGAGGCCGAGGGCTACATGGAGGTCGAGACGCCGATGATGCACGCCATCCTCGGCGGCGCCAACGCGCGTCCGTTCGTGACGCACTTCAACGCGCTCGACCGCGACTTCTACCTGCGCATTGCCACCGAGCTCCCGCTCAAGCGCCTCATCGTGGGCGGCATGGAGCGCGTCTTTGAGATCGGCCGCCAGTTCCGCAACGAGGGCATGGACCTCACGCACAACCCTGAGTTCACCTCGATGGAGGCCTACTGCGCCTATTCCGACCTCGAGGGCATGAAGCGCCTCTCCGAGGGCCTCTTCAAGGCCATCGCGCGCGAGGTCTGCGGCTGCGAGGAGGGCCACGAGGTCATCACCTTCCAGGGCCAGGAGATCGACATGTCCGGCACCTGGGCGAGCCGCCCGCTCTCCGAGATTGCCTCCGAGTGCGTGGGCGAGGAGCTCACGATGGACACCCCCATCGAGCACCTGCGCGAGCTCTGCGAGAAGTACGGCATCGAGCCGCAGCCCAACTGGGGTGCCGGCAAGCTCCTCTTTGAGCTCTACGACGAGCTGGGCGAGAAGACCATCGTGAACCCCACCTTTGTGTGCGACTATCCGGAGGAGGTCTCCCCGCTCTCCAAGCGCAAGGCCGAGGACCCGCGCCTCACCGACCGCTTTGAGCTGGTCATTGCCGGTCACGAGTACGCCAACGCCTTCTCTGAGCTCAACGACCCCGTGGACCAGGCCGGCCGCTTTGCCGAGCAGGTTGCCGCCAAGGGCATGGGCGACGACGAGGCCATGGGCTACGACTACGACTACGTGCGCGCCCTCGAGTACGGCATGCCCCCGGCGGGCGGCATCGGCTACGGCATTGACCGCATGATCATGCTCTTCTGCGACCAGCCCGCCATCCGCGACGTGCTGCTCTTCCCGGCCATGAAGCCCGAGACCATCACGCGCGCGGACATCGAGGCCCAGGTTGCGGGCGTGGTGACGGATAACGCCGCCGCCTCCGTGGACGCCATCGCCGAGGACAGCGAGAAGGTCACGGCGGCTGCTGCGGAGGCTCCCGCGGCGCTCGTCGCCGGAATCGACCGCGACGCCGCACTCGCGCTTCTCGCCGAGCACAACCACGAGGAGTTCCACATCGAGCACGGTGAGACCGTCGGCGGCGTGATGCGCCAGTTCGCGCTCGAGATGGATCCCGAGAACGCCGACTTCTGGGAGATCGTGGGCATCCTGCACGATCTCGACTGGGAGGAGCACGCCGACGACCCCGTGGGCCACACTGTCTACGCGGCGGAGCTGCTGCGTGCGGCGGGCTGCTCTGAGGAGCTCGTGCGCGCCATCCAGTCGCACAACTCGATGAACAACCCCGAGCTGTCCGCGCCCGAGCTCCCCATGGAGAAGGTCCTCTTTGCCGTGGACGAGCTCACGGGCCTCATCGGCGCGGCCGTGATCATGCGCCCGAGCAAGTCCGTCATGGACTTCGAGGTGAAGTCGCTCAAGAAGAAGTTCAAGGACAAGCGCTTCGCCGCCGGCTGCAACCGCGACGTGATTCGCCAGGGCGCCGAGCTCTGCGGCTGGGAGCTTGACGAGCTCTTCTCGCGCACCATCGACGCGATGAAGGCCATCGCGCCCGACCGCGACACGTTTGGGAAGTAGAACGTCGTCGCGCGTTGTCCCTTTCGCCTTCCCGGCGAGCAAATCCGTCAACCTGGCGGCCGACACTTCTGTGCCGGCCGCCGTTTCTTTGCCGCCTGCGCTTGCGTGCCGCCCGCGTCGCGCTTCTTGCCGGCGCTTGCGTGCTGCCCGCACTTCTCGACGGAACGCCGGAGTCTGCCGGCACTCGTGAGTGCAGGCGAGAAGTGCCGGCAAAGGGGCGGTGCCGTGCCGAGAGGTGCCGGCCCCGTCCCGGCGC
>CASEGE010000228.1 GCA_949287335.1 uncultured Olsenella sp.
AGCTGCTCCGGCATGTTCACCGCAAACTCCATCTGCTGCCTCGCCGAGGCCCTCGGCATCGCCCTTCCCGGCAACGGCACCGTGCCCGCCGTCTACTCCGAGCGCATCCGCCTCGCCAAGCAGGCCGGTATGAAGGTCATGGAGCTGGTCGAGAAGAACGTGACGGCCCGCCAGATCATCACCTCCGCCGCCATCCACAACGGCATGGTGCTCGACATGGCCTTCGGCGGCTCCACCAACACGATGCTGCACCTCACGGCCATCGCACAGGCCGCCGGCTGCCCCGTCACGATGGACGACTGGGACCGCGCCAGCGCCGAGACCCCCAACATCGTGCGCATCGCACCGGCCGGCCCGCTCCACATCCAGGACCTCAACGACGTGGGCGGCGTCTCCGCCATCATCGGCGAGCTCGGCCGCACGGGGCATCTCGACATGAGCGCCCTCACCTGCCACGGCACCATGGCCGAGTGGGTGGCGGCCTGCCCGCCCGTGGACGGCGAGGTCGTCCGCAGCGTGGACAACGCCTACTCCCCCGACGGCGGCCTCAAGGTCATGCGCGGCAGCCTCGCGCCGGACTGTGGCGTGGTCAAGAAGAGCGCCGTGGACCCGGGCATGTGGCGGCACGGCGGCCCCGCGCGCGTCTTCGACTCCGAGGAGGAGGCCTGCAAGGCCATCTTTGGCGGGGCGATAAACCCGGGCGACGTGGTGGTCATCCGCTACGAGGGCCCTGCGGGCGGTCCCGGCATGCGCGAGATGCTCACCCCCACCTCCGCCATCTGCGGCATGGGCCTCGCGAGCTCCGTTGCCCTCATCACCGACGGGCGCTTCTCCGGCGCCTCCAAGGGCCCGTGCATCGGCCACGTCTCCCCCGAGGCCGCGGCCGGTGGCCCGATCGCACTCGTCAAGGAGGGCGACGTCATCGACATCGATATCCAGGCGGGCACGCTCGAGCTGCGCGTCCCCGAGGAGGTTCTCGCCGAGCGCCGCGCCGCGTGGCAGCCGCCCGCGCCCAAGTACACCACGGGAGTCCTCTCCCGTTACGCAAGGCTGGTCACGAGCGCAGACAAGGGGGCCTACCTCTCATGATTACCACCGAGGAGAAGATCGCCCGGCGGCAGCGCGCCATCGAGGGGCGCCCGTTTGGCCCGGGCAGCCACACCGAGCACGAGGGCAAGACCATGACCGGGGCCCAGGCCATTATCGCCAGCCTTGAGGCCGAGGGCGTGGACACCATCTTTGGCTACCCCGGCGGCCAGGCAATCAAGATCTACGACGCCCTCTACGATTCCAAGAAGATCCGCCACGTGCTCGCCCGCCACGAGCAGGGTGCCACGCACATGGCGGATGGCTACGCCCGCGCCACGGGCAAGGTGGGCGTGGTGCTCGTCACCTCCGGCCCCGGCGCCACCAACACCGTGACCGGCATCGCCACCGCCTACATGGACTCCGTGCCCATGGTCGTCATCACGGGTCAGGTCACGCGCGGCGTCATCGGCACCGACGCCTTCCAGGAGTCCGACATCGTGGGCATCACGATGCCCATCGTCAAGCACAGCTTCCTCCTGCAGTCCACCGACGAGCTCACCAAGACCTTCCGCGAGGCGTTCTACATCGCCTCGACCGGCCGCCCGGGCCCCGTCCTCATCGACATCCCGAGCGACCTCTCCGGCTCCGAGATGGTCTTCCACTACCCGGACACCGTGAAC
>CASEGE010000229.1 GCA_949287335.1 uncultured Olsenella sp.
ACGTGGTCTCCGTCGAGATGGACCGCGAGCTCGAGCCCGTGCTCTCCGCGCACGCCGCGGCGCACCCGAGCTTCTCGTTCATCATGGGCGACGCCCTGCGCGTGACGCCCGATCAGATCTCCGGGGCTGCGGGCGGCGAGCCCACGATGCTCGTGTCCAACCTGCCCTACAACGTGGCCGCCACGGTGATCCTGCGCTACCTGCAGGAGATGCCGAGCCTGCGCCGTCTGGTGGTGATGGTGCAGGCAGAGGTGGCAGACCGCATCTGCGCGGGTCCCGGCAACCGCACCTATGGCGCCTATACGGCCAAGCTCGCGCTTCTCGGCAAGGTGACCGGGCGCTTTGAGGTGGGGCCGGGCAACTTCATGCCGCCCCCGCACGTGGACTCTGCCGTGGTGCGCATCGACCGCGCGCCCGCGTGCGACCCCGCCACCGGCGAGCCCCTCTCGCCCGAGCGCCTCGCCGCCACCGCAGCCGTTATCGACGCCGCGTTCGCGCAGCGCCGCAAGACCATCCGCAACTCCATGGCGGCCTCCGGCTTTGACAAGGCCGCCCTCGACGCCGCGTTTGCCGCGTGCGACATCTTGCCAACCTGCCGGGCGGAGACCCTCTCCCCGGCCGACTTTGTCCGTCTCGCCTCCGAGCTTTCCTAAGGAGCAGCCATGTCCCAGCTCTCTGCACTCGACGACCTCACGCTCGCGGACCACGAGCTCTTCCACGACTACAAGGGCACCGCCTGGCCCATGCCCGCGCCCCTCGCGCCGCTCGCGGACACGCACGGCCACCTCACGAGCTTCCGCGAGCACGACCCCGCGGCCGCCCTCGCCCGCGCCGCCCTTGCCGGCGTGCGCCTGCTCGTCGTCCCGGTTGACCCGATCGATGACATCCCTCGCAGGTGGGAGAGCGTGCCCGTTTTTCTCTCCTGGCTGGACGAGCAGGTCGAGACCGCGCGCGGCCTTCTCGCGGACGCCGCCGAGAAGGGCTTCGTGCCGCCCGTCTTTGAGGGTGTGGATGCCCCCGAGCTGCTCGACAACGTCCATATCGTCGCCGGCGCGCACCCCTATGGCGCCGAGGTCTTTGACGACGACGCCAAGGCGCGCCTCTCCGAGCTTCTTGCCAGCCCGCGCTGCGTGGGCGTGGGCGAGTTCGGACTTGACCTCGGCCCCTACAGCAAGGTGCCCCGCGAGATCCAGGAGGAGGTCTTCCGCTACCACCTGCGTCTTGCTCACGAGCTGGAGCTGCCCGCCGAGCTGCACATCCGCGCGACCGCCGGCGACATGATCGCCAACGCCTACGTTGACGCCGCGCGCATCCTGCGCGACGAGGGGGTGCCCGAGAAGGGCTGCGACCTGCACTGCTTTACCGCCGGCCTCAAGGTGATGGAGAACTTTACCAACCTCGGCTGCCACATCGCCTTTGGCGGCGCCGCCACCTTCACGCGCTCCGAGGACATTCGCGAGGCTGCCACGTTCTGTGCCGAGCGCAAGCTCCTCACCGAGACCGACAGTCCCTACATGGCGCCTGTGCCCATGCGCGGCGCGGAGTGCGAGCCCGCGATGGTGGGCTTCACCGCCGCCCTTATCGCCGACGTGCGCGAGAAGGCCGGCCGCGCGAGCCGCCAGGCAACCTATGATGCGCTGTGGAGAAACGCCTGCGGCTTCTTTGGGCTGTAGGCGCGTCGTGCGGGCGGCGCGCTAGCGCGACGTTTGCGCGAGGGCCCCGGTAATCCGGGCGGTGAGCGTGGGGCGCGCGGCTGGCTCGTCAAAGGGCGATCCCGCGAGCATGGCCATGATGAGGCGGTCGAGCGGCTCGGAGACCCAGCGGCGCGCCCAGCCCATGCGCGGGGAGTTTGCCGCGGAAAGCATCAGGTTGCCCTCGCAGACGATGAGCCTACCCATCCAGCGTGCGCCTGCCTCCGCGCAGCATGCCTCCATCTGCGAGAAGTGCGGCGTCTCGTTGTCCGCGCCACTGCGAAGGTGGGCGAGGACGTAGACGCGCGCGTCGGGAGCTACCTGCGTGGCAATGATTGCCTGTGCGTTGGCGGCGTCTTGAGGGGCGTGTCCGAGAAGCACGGTGTCACACGCGTCGATCTTCTCGCCAGGGGCGGCGCGGACGAGCTCGGGTGAGGCGACGCCCGCCAGGCGCGCGTAGACGGGCAGGGCCTCCGCTAGGTCCTCAAGCAGGTAGCGGGAGATCTTCTCGTCCGCCTGCGAGCTGGCGTTCACGAGCGCGATGCGGCGGGGGAGCGCGGGCGCCGCCGTGGGCTTGCGTCCGATGTCATGGCTCTCCGTCTGCACGCACGCTCCTCTCGCCTTTTCTCGCATGGTAGCACGGGCTGGCGGGGGAGCTTGTCTTGTCCCCGTTGCGTGTCGACGTCTTTAGAGAGAGCCGCCGCCTGCGAGCGGGTCTGCCATGCGCCGAGAAACGCCGCCCGCTGTACCGTATTTTGGGCCGCGCGTCCAGAAAAGCCCTCCTCTGTACCAGCGCGCGCCGGCCCCACCGCTCGCATGCCGAGAAAAGCCGCCCGCTGTACCCGCGCGCCCGACGCCATGCCGAGAAACGCTGCCCGCTGTGCCCGGGCGGCCAATGCCATGCCGAGAAACGCCGACCGCTGTACCGTATTTTGGGCCGCGCGCCGAGAAAAGCCCTCCTCTGTACCGTCGCGTACCGGCCCCGTCGACCTCATGCCGAGAAAAGCCGCCCGCTGTACCGTTTTCTCCGAGAGGGTGTCGTAATATTCCGCCCTCTGTACCACACGCGAACCTGCCATGTAGCCGCCCCTGGTACAGCGGGCAACTTTTCTCGGCATGTGGTCCGCGGAGATGGTACGTCGGACGGCTTTTCTCGGCATGCGAGCGGCGGGGCCGGCGCGCGTTGGTACAGAGGGCGGCTTTTCTCGACGTGCGGCTAAAGAAAGCGGTACAGTCGGCCGCATTTCTCGGCAGGCCGCCTGTGCTACGCCATTCTGGGCAAACACGACGCGTCGCGTGCTACACTCGTTCCACCGACGCGACCCCCAACCGCAACAGGAAGGGGGTCGCATGCGTTTTGGGCGTCTTGCTCGCGTCGCTGCGGAGGAGCTTGCGGAGGTGCTCTGGCCCACGCGCTGCGTGAGCTGCGACCAGCCCGGCGAGCTCATCTGCGACGAGTGTCGCGCGAGGCTCCCGTGGGTCGAGCAGCGCCTGGCCTGCCCTATCTGCGGCGCGCCGTTTGGGTTTCTCACCTGCACGGAGTGCGCGGGCAACTGGGTTGCGCGCTCCACGATTGCCGCGCTCGACTTTCACGGCACCGCCGCGCGCATGGTCACCTGTCTCAAGGACGCCCACGAGCTGCGCCTGGCGCCCGTGATGGCGGCGGCGATGCTCACCGCGCTCGAGGAGGCATCGGCCTGGGACGCGCCCGACGGCGCGCCGCGCTTCTCGCCCGGTGACGTGGACGGCGTCTGCTTTGTGCCCGCCACCGCCTCCGCGTACGCCCGACGGGGCTTTGACCACATGGAGCTCGTCTCGCGCGAGCTCTCTGCCGCCTCGGGCCTGCCGCTTGCGGACGTGCTCGTGCGCGCCGCTGCCCGTGACCAGCGCGAGCTGGGGCGAGAAGAGCGCGCGGAGAACCTTGCCGGTACGATGCGAGTCTGCGAGGACGTCTGTGGCATGCGCCTGCTTTTGCTCGATGACGTGGCCACCACCGGGGCGTCCATCAACGAGGCCGCGACGGCGCTGCTCGCTCGCGGGGCCGCCTCGGTGACGGCCTGTGTCCTGGCGCGCGTGTGGTGAGGCGGTTAGGCGTGCGCCCGCGACCGGGTG
>CASEGE010000230.1 GCA_949287335.1 uncultured Olsenella sp.
CGCTCGACGCTTGCGGCCTGTACGGCGTCCGGCGCGCGGCCCGCCCTGCGCGACGAGCTCGTGCGCACATCGACGATGCTGCTCACGTGGTCGCTCGAGGACTCCGTCGAGCGCGCGGACGCCATGCGGGCGCGCGGCTGGGAGTCCGGTGCCGCTCGGACGCAGTACCGGCCGGAGCGCCTGCGTGCGCGCGACGTGGCGGCGCTTGTGGGAATCGCGGCGCTTCTCGCCCTGTGCGCGGCGTGCGCGTGGGCCGCCTGCTCGAGCTGGCGCTTCTACCCCAAGATGGACGGCCTCGCCCCCTGGTGGACGTATGCGCCCTTTGTCCTTCTCGCCGCGCTTCCCTGCCTCCTGACAATTGGGGACGGAGGCGTTTTGTCAGGTTTTGTGCGCCGAAGGGGGCGGCGGTGAACGCGCTCGAGTTCGATCACGTGAGCTTCTCGTACGCCGGTGCCAGCGCACCGGTCCTGCGCGACGTCTCGCTCGCGGTGCCCGCGGGCGCGTTTGCCCTGCTCGTGGGTGATACGGGGTCGGGCAAGTCTACGCTGCTTCGCCTTGCGAAGCCAGAGATATCGCCAAGCGGCAGGATCGCGGGCGTGGCGCGCGCCTTTGGCGAGGACGTGCGCGCCCTCACGGCGCAGGCCTCCGCGCGTGCCGTGGGCTACGTCTTTCAGAATCCGGATGCTCAGGTGGTGTGCGACACCGTCTGGCACGAGATGGCCTTTGGCCTGGAGAACCTGGGCGTCCCGGAGCCCGAGATGCGCCGCCGCGTGGCGGAGACCTGCAACTTTCTTGGCATCGAGCCGTGGTTTCGCGCACGAACGGCCGAGCTCTCGGGCGGCCAGCGCCAGGTGCTCGCGCTTGCCGCCGCGCTTGCGATGCGCCCGCGACTGCTTTTGCTCGACGAGCCCACGAGCATGCTCGACCCGCTTGCCGAGAAGAGCTTCCTCTCGCTGCTCTTTCGCGCCAACCGCGAGCTGGGCGTCACCGTCGTGGTTGCCACGCACGCGCCCCAGACGATGACGGACTACGCTACCTGTGCGTTTATGCTCGAGGGAGGGCGCGTTTGCGAGGCGTCGCTCGAGGCGCTTTCCGTCGCGGAGCCGCTCGCCGTGCCTCCATCGCGTCAAAACGACCAAAATGTGGCCGATCTCGAGGAAAAAACGGTCGAAAAAACGCGATGGTCGTTCTCGTCCCTCGGCGCGGGGCACGAGCGAGGCGAGAAGTGCGCGCTTCTCGCAGATGACGTCTGGTTTCGCTATGGCCGCGACGAACGCTGGGTGCTCCGCGAGCTTGACCTTGCGCTGGGCAGGGGAGAAGTGCGTGCGCTCGTGGGGTCAAACGGCTGCGGCAAGTCCACGCTGCTCTCCGTGCTCGCCGGGGTGACGCGGCCCGTGCGTGGGCGCGTGCGCAACGCTGCCGCTTCGAGCCAGGCGCTGCTGCCTCAGAACCCGAGGGCGCTTCTTGCCCATGAGACGGTGCGCGACGAGCTCATGGAGTGGTCGCATGCGGGTGCCTACGGTGCGGCAGAGGTTGATCGCGCGCTCGAGCGGCTGGGGCTTGCGGGGGCGGGGGAGCGCCATCCCTACGATCTCTCGGGCGGTCAGCAGCAGATGCTCGCGCTCGAGAAGCTGCTGCTGGTGCGACCGCAGCTGCTGTTGCTCGACGAGCCGACGAAGGGGCTCGACCGCGCGGCGCGCGAGCGGCTTGCCCGTCGCGTGGCCGCCGTGAGAGACACGGGCGTCACAGTCCTTCTCGCCACGCATGACCTGGGGTTTGTGCGAGCAGTTGCCGACAGCGTCTCCCTTATGTTTGACGGTGGCATCACCGCGACCGAGCCCACGGCCGAGTTCTTTGCCCGCTCGTGGCTGTTGCCTAAAGGGGGACGGGTTCATTTCTGGCAAGTTTTCTGAAAACGCCCTTTTCAGAAAACTTGCCAGAAATGAACCCGTCCCCCTTTAGGTATGCTTCTTGTCAAACCTGTCCCAGAATCTCTGAGCGAAATAACCCGTCCCCAACCCGCAGAGACGAGCCCGCCTACTCAAGCAGCAGGAACGGCTCGCTCTCCGACATGGCGTCCTCGTCAACGTCGTCGAGGTCGTCGTAGTGGCCGTGCTCCTCCTCGTCCTCGCCCCAGGCGTAGGCGTTGGCTAGGTCGCTGTCCTCGTCCACCACGGGCAGCGCGCTCGTGATGCTGCAGAGGCCGTTCATGGCCGGGACGATCTTCTGCCACTGACAGATGACGGGCTCCTCGGGGGCTCCCTCGAGCTCGGTGAGCGAGTCGAGGTAGATCTCGTGCGCGCCGTCGAGAAGATCGGAGCTCTTGCGAATCTGCTGGAAGTGCTCGGCGAACTTCTCCATTGCCTCGTCGGCGTTTTCCGCCTCGACGATGCAGGGCATGAGGCAGTAGTTGTCCTTGCTGTCCGAGTCGTCGTTGTAGCTGAAGTTGCCGATGTACAGCATGGTGTCCTCCTCGCGCGCGACCTGCACTATGGCAAACTGGTACCCATGATTGACCGCACGCAAACATCGCGCGCGCTCGCCCGCGCATTTGCCGCCGCTGAGGTGCCGGCTCTTCTCGCCGTGCCCGTGGTGATGGTGGCCCTTGCCTTGGCCGACGTTCCCGCAACTGCGGGGCTCACGCTGCTCGTGGCCCTTCTCGCCATTGCGCTTCTGCTCGCGAGCTTTGAGGCGTCCAGGCCGGCGCTTCGCCAGCTCATGCCCACGGCCGTGCTCGCCGCCGTGGCTGCCGCTGGTCGCGTCCTCTTTGCGCCGGTTCCCAACGTCAAGCCCGTCTCGGCCATCGCCATTGTTGCGGGGGCGGCGCTCGGGCGACGCAGCGGCTTTGTGGTGGGCGCCCTGGCGGCTCTGCTCTCCAACCTCTTCTTTGGGCAGGGGCCGTGGACGCCCTGGCAGATGTATGCGTGGGGCCTCGTGGGTTACGTCGCGGGCGTTCTGGGCGAGAAGGGCCTGCTCTCGCGCGCGCCCGTTCTCTACGGCTGGGGCTTTCTCTCCGCGCTGGTCTACGGCCTCATCCTGAACGGCTACCACGTCCTTGGCTACGTGCATCCGCTCACGTGGCCAGCGGTGCTTGCGGCCTGCGCGGCGAGCCTGCCGCTCGACGTGACGCACGGTGTGGCGACGGTGGCGTTTCTCACCGCGATCTGGGGTGCGTGGGGCCGCGCCATTCGCCGCGTGGTTGCCAAGTACGATCTGTGACATATGTGACAAACGCACCCGTCGCCAGTGTCACATGTGACAAACGCACACGTTACCAGTGGCACATGCACACGTTACCAGTAGCACATGCACAACCCTTTACAACGGCACGGCGCTTCGCTATCGTAGGCATGTTTCATGCCATGAATCAACGAAGGGGATGTGCATGTCCGGACACTCTAAGTGGGCAACCACCAAGCACAAGAAGGCCGCCATCGACGCCAAGCGCTCGTCGCTCTTCTCCAAGCTCTCCCGCAACATCACCGTTGCGGCCAAGCTCGGCGGCGACCCCAACCCGGACAACAACGCGACGCTCGCCGCCGCCGTTGCCCGCGCCCGCATGGTCTCCATGCCCAACGCCAAGATCAAGGCCGCCATCGACAAGGCCTTTGGCTCCGGCGCCGACGCCGCCAACTACGCCGAGATCACCTACGAGGGCTATGGTCCCGCCGGCGTTGCTGTCTACGTTGACTGCCTGACCGACAACAAGAACCGCACCGCCGCCGACGTGCGCTCCGCCTTCTCCCACTCCGGCGGCTCGCTCGGCACCTCCGGCTCCGTTGCGTTCCAGTTTGAGCGCAAGGGCTCCATCGCCGTCGACAAGATTATCAAGTCCGAGGACAAGAAGGTCGCCGACAAGGAGAACGCCGTCGACGAGGACGAGTTCATGATGGCCGTTGCCGAGGCCGGCGGCGAGGACTACGAGGACGCCGGCGAGGAGTGGATCGTCTGGACCGCCTACGACAAGATGCAGGACGTCCAGAAGGGTCTCGAGGCCCAGGGCATCGAGGTCAAGGGCTCTGAGCTCACCATGGTCCCCACCACGCCGACGCAGGTCTCCGTGGCTGACGCCAAGAAGGTCCAGCGCCTCGTCGACCGTCTCGACGAGCTTGAGGACGTCCAGAACGTCTACCACACCATGGACATGACCGACGAGATCGTCGCTGCCCTGGAGGCCGAGGACTAGGCGCTCGGTTCATACGCACCTGAGGGCCCGCCCGGTCCTTCTCCCCAGCTCATTGCGCTGCGCGCAAAAGTCGCTGGGCGAGAAGGACCGGGCGGGCCGTGTCGTACGGGCCGAAGGTCGCCGGTCGGGAAAAGGTGTGCTGGGCTGGCGTGGGGCGTTTGGTTGAGGTTGGGAAATGCTGCGGGGCGTACCGCGTGGATCTAGTGCGTGCCGAGAAAAGGCGAGGGGTGTACCGCGTGGCGCCGGTTCGTGCCGAGAAAACCTGCCCCCTGTACCGCGCACTGGTCATGCATGCCTAGAAAACCCGCCCGGTGTACCGGGTGCCGGCACGGTGCGTCGAGAAAAGCCGCCCGGTGTACCATCTTGGCGTCCCTGATACGTGGCCAGGGTTGCCGTGCATGGTACAGACCCCGGGTTTTCTCGGCATAAACCGTTTCTTACTGGTACGGAGGGCGCAATTTCTCGGCGGTGTGTCGTGCGCCTTGGTACACACGACGGCATTCCTCGACATGCGTCGTCCTACTCTGGTACACCGGGCGGCATTTCTCGGCGCACGTCGGCGCAAACTGGTACACCGGGCGACATTTCTCGGCACGCTGCCCGCCGTGTGGTACACCGGGCGGCATTTCTCGGCGCGCTGCCCGCCGCGTGGTACGCCGGGCGAGTTTTCGGCGTGCGGCCGGAAGGAGACTGGTACAGACCCCGGTTTTCTCGGCACGCGCGTCGACGCGCTTCGGCACACGTCGGCCCGCGCCTCGGCGCCGACCTTAGCCGACGCCCGGCCCGCTCCCTCCGCGCGCCAGCTACTCCACGGTGCCGTAGACCCCCGTCCAGCCGTGGCCGATCAGGATGGAGTTGAGCTGGTCGCAGAGGCGCTGGCGCGTGTAGGTGCGCGAGGGGAGGGCCTCAACCACCTCGCGCAGGTCGTCGCAGAGGTCAAGGATCTCGGCGCGGGCCACCACGTCGAGCTTGGAGCACGTGGCAAGCGACGAGATGCCCGGCGCAAACACGGCATTCACCACGCGCTGCAGCTCGCCGTAGTCCTCCGAGCGAATGTCAGTCCCGTACATGCGCGCCTCCCCGCAACGTAAGCGTTCGTTTTCATCTGGAACATGGTAGCAGCCGCCGCGTCCCGTGCGTCTATACTAGGCGAGACCAAAAGCCGGGAACCCAAAGGAGGACCCCATGGCATCAGCGTTTCAGAAGATGACCGACGCCGAGCTCGACGCCGCTCTCGCGGACCTCGAGCGCCAGGCGGACGAGCTGCGCGCGCTCAACCTCAAGCTCGACATGGCCCGCGGCAAGCCCAGCCCCGAGCAGACCGCGCTCTCCAAGCCCATGCTCGACCTCGTGACCAGCGAGACCGACCTTCACGACGGCGCGGCCTCGGTTGACAACTACGGCGACCCCGACGGCCTGCCCTCCGCGCGCGCCCTCGCGGCCGAGCTCCTCGGCGTGGACGCGGCCAACGTCTCCGTCATCGGCTCCTCGAGCCTCAACCTCATGTACGACTGCGTCCTCAACGGCTACGTCCACGGCATCGCTGGCGAGAAGCCCTGGTGCCAGCAGGGTACGGTCAAGTTCCTCTGCCCCGCGCCCGGCTACGACCGTCACTTCACCGTGACGGAGAGCTTTGGCATCGAGAACGTCCCCGTGCCCATGCGCGAGGACGGCCCGGACATGGACGTGGTCCGCGAGTACGTGGAGAAGGACGCCATGGTCAAGGGCATCTGGTGCGTGCCCAAGTACGCCAACCCCACCGGCATCACCTACTCCGACGAGGTGGTGCGCGCCTTCGCCGCACTCAAGCCCGCCGCGCCGGACTTCCACATCTTCTGGGACAACGCCTACGTCGTCCACACCTTTGACGGCGAGGGCGACGAGCTCCTCAACATCTTCGACGCGCTTGCTGAGACGGGCGCCGAGAACCTCGTCTACGAGTTTGCCTCCACCGCCAAGGTAACCTTCCCCAGCTCCGGCATGGCGTGGGTCACGGCCTCCCCGGCGGACATGGCGGAGCTGCGCCGCGCCTTCTCGGCCATGCGCGTCTCCCCGGAGAAGGTCTCCCAGCTCGCGCACGTGAAGTTCCTGCACGACGCAGCCGGCGTCAAGGAGCACATGAAGCTCCACGCCGCAATCGTGGCGCCGCGCTTCGCGCTCGTTGAGGAGAAGCTCACGGACGGTCTCGCCGAGCTCGACTGCGCCACCTGGACCCACCCCAAGGGCGGCTACTTCGTCTCCTTTGAGGGCCCGGAGGGCTCGGCCAAGGCCATCGTGAGCCTTGCCAAGGAGCTCGGCGTCACGCTCACGCCGGCAGGTGCTCCCTGGCCCTACGGCGCCGACCCGCGCGACACCAACATCCGCATCGCGCCCACCTATCCCAGCCTCGAGGAGCTCGGCCAGGCGCTCGACGTCTTTGTCGTGGCCGTGAAGCTCGTCGCGGCGCGCCTTGCCAAGGCCGAGCGCGCGTCGTAGGGAGCGGGGAGGGTTTGAAGGCCCAAAAAGTTCTGTTATTATCGCCGCGCGTGGCCCCGCTCGCTTGCGAACGGGGCTCCTTGGCATATTCTTAGAGATTGCGGACACGTGCCGCAATCGGATGTCGCATGAAGGAGTACGTCTCATGGGAATAAAGCTGGCGGGCAAGAAGGACGAGCCCACCGAGAAGGACGCGGCAAAGGTCAAGGCCAAGCCGCAGCGCAAGCCGGGTGAGCTCTCGCGCTTCCAGAAGATCGTCATCGTGCTGTTTGTCGTGGTGTTTGCGCTCTCCACGCTCGCGGGCGCGCTTGCCTCGGTCTTCCAGTCCACCCAGCAATCCGACCAGACCATCGAGCTCAACACCGAGACCATCGACGCCCAGTACGAGGGCGAGGTCGCGGACCTCGAGGCAAAGGTCGCCGAGAACCCCGAGGACGCCGAGTCGCTGCGCACGCTTGGAGACGACTACATGCAGTGGGGAACCTACGTCTCGGTGCTTGCCACCACCGACGAGGAGACCCTGCACGCCAACGACCTCTTTGACAAGGCGATCGAGACCTACGACAAGCTCCTCGCACTCGGCGACGACTCCGACGTCCGCGTGAACCGCGCGATGTGCGAGTACTACCAGGGCGACTCGACGGCTGCCATCGACGACCTCGAGCAGCTTGCCGCCGACGACCCCGACTACGCCTCCGCCTGGCTCAACATGGGCGTCATCTACCAGGCCAAGGGCGATGACGAGAACGCCATTGCGGCCTACGAGAAGGCCATCGAGCTCGATCCCAACGACGAGCAGGGCGCCAAGAGCCACGCCGAGAGCCGCCTGGAGGACCTGCAGGGGACCGATGAGGACGACGAGGCGGGCGACGACGCCAGCGACGACGGCACGGCCGACGAGTCCGGTGACGCCACTGACGGTGCCACCACCGACGGCGAGTCCGACGACAGCACCAACTAACGCGTCTCTTTAAGGAGAAGCCACCATGAGTCTTTCCGTAACAGTTGACAACGGCGTCGTCCGCGTGACGGGCGAGGTTGACGTCTCCAACGCCGACGAGCTGCGCTCCGCGCTCGCGGGCGAGCTCGAGGCCGGTGCCGCGAGCGTGAGCGTGGACCTGTCGGAGGTCCCCTACATCGACTCCACGGGCATTGGCGTGCTTGTCGGCGCCGCCCATCACGCCGCCGAGAAGGGCGTCTCCTTCGAGGTGGTCCGCCCGCAGAAGAACGTTGCCCGCGTGCTCGGGCTTCTCGGCGTCTCGGCCGACCTCAACGTCCGCGAGGCTTAAGTCCCCGCGGAGAAGTGCCCCGAGAGGAAAGGGATTCAACACGTGTTTGGTATCGGAGAGGGCGAGCTCCTCATCATCGTGCTGTTTGCGTTCATGATCTTTGGCCCGGACAAGCTCCCGGGCATGGGCCGCACGCTCGGCCGCGCGCTGAGGCAGTTCAGAAACGCCCAGGAAGGCTTCACCGAGGTCGTGCAGACCAATATCGTGGACCCCGCCGCCGAGGCGATGAGCGATAACCCCAAGCGCCCCAACCGCAAGCGCCACGAGGAGCAGTTCGAGGAGGACGCCGACCTCGAGCTCGCCGACGGCGAGGAGGCCCCGCGCCCCAAGCGCACGGAGACCTTTGCCGAGCGCAAGAAGCGCCTCGCCGAGGAGAAGGCCGCACGCGAGGCCGCCGCTGCCGCGGCTGTGGCTCCCGACGACGAGGACGCCGACAAGGACGACGCCTCGCCGGCCGCCGACCAGGATGCCCCCGCCGGCGAAGCCGCCGACGAGCCCACGACCGAGGCTCCCGCCCCTGCCAAGCCGAGCGTGTCCGATCTCTACACGATGCGCCGTCCTTCTCGCCCGGCCGCGCCGGTCACCGACGACTCCGACGCTGGGGTCAGCCCCAGCGCGAGTCGCGAAGCGAGCGAGGCGCAAAGCGCCGAGCGCCGAGCAGACGGGGCTCTCCCCGCCGCTGACGGCGCCACCTCCGAGACCGAGAAGGAGGCCTAAGCCATGCCGATCGGACCCGCACGCATGCCCATCATGGATCACCTCGGCGAGCTTCGTCGTCGTGTGACCATCATCGTGGTCTCCGTGATCGTGTGCTCCCTCATCGTCTACTTTGCCACGCCCGCGCTCATCGAGCTCATGATCGACCAGATCCAGGAGGCCATGCGCGGCCAGGAGCTTGTCGTGATGTCGGTGCTGGGCGGCTTTACCATCCGCTTCAAGGTTGCCCTGTTCTTCTCGGTGATCATCTGCAGCCCCATCATCATCTGGGAGGTCCTGGCGTTCTTCCTGCCCGCGCTCAAGCCCAAGGAGCGCAGGTGGGTGGTGCCCACGGTGGCCGCGATGGTCTTCCTGTTCTTCCTGGGCATGGTCTTCTGCTTCTTCATCATCCAGCCCGCGGCGTTTGGGTGGCTCCTCGACCAGTCCTTTGAGATTGGCACCATCATGCCCAACGCCGAGGACTACCTCACCATCTACATGCTGCTCGAGATCGGCTTTGGCATTGCGTTCCAGCTGCCGCTTCTCGTCTTCTACCTCTCGATCTTCCACCTCGTGCCGTACAAGACGTTCCGCTCGCAGTGGCGCATCGTCTACGTGGCCTTCATGGTGCTCTCCGCCGTGGTCACCCCGGATGCGTCGCCTGTGACGATGATCCTCATGTTTGCGGTGCTCATCGCGCTCTACGAGATTGCCCTGGCGGTGGCGCGCTTTGCGATCGTGGCGCGCGACGGCAAGGAGGCCCTCAAGTGGAGCCGCGAGGACTACGAGCAGCGCGAGTTTGACAAGCTCTAGGCAGGTGACGCAGTGAGGCTCATCATCACCGAGAAAAACGACGCAGCCCAGCAGATCGCGCGCCTGCTCTCCACCTCCGGAAAGCCCAAGGCCGACAAGGTCTACAACACGCCGGTCTACCGCTTCACCTGGGACGGGGAGGACTGCGTGACCATTGGCCTGCGCGGCCACATCCTCAAGGTGGACTTCCCGGTCCAGCTGAAGTTTGACCCCGAGGAAGGCTGGCAGGGCCTCACCGCCGACGGCGAGCTCATCCCCGCCGACGTGCCCGACGGCCTGGCGCGCCCGCCCTACAAGTCCCGCCGCAAGCCCTTCATGGCCGACGGCGTCGACCTCAAGGGCTGGAAGATCCAGAGCCTCCCGTACCTGGTGTGGGCGCCCATCGAGAAGCTCCCCGCCGAGAAGGAGATCATCCGCGCGCTCAAGAACCTCGCCAAGAAGGCCGACAGCGTCATCATTGGCACGGACTTCGACCGCGAGGGCGAGCTCATCGGCTCGGACGCCCTGCGCCAGGTGCGCGAGGTGGCGCCCAGCGTGCCCGTCTCGCGCGCCCGCTACTCGGCCTTCACGCGCACCGAGATCGACCACGCGTTCTCCAACCTCGTCGAGCTGGATCAGAACCTCGCCGACGCCGGCGAGTCCCGCCAGTACATCGACCTCATCTGGGGCGCCGTCCTCACGCGCTACCTCACCGCCGCGCGCTGGAGCGGCCTTGGCAACGTGCGCTCCGCCGGCCGCGTGCAGACGCCCACGCTGGCCCTTGTGGTGGAGCGCGAGCGCGAGCGACTTGCCTTCAAGCCCGAGGACTACTGGGTCATCCAGGGTCAGGCCGAGAAGGGCGACGGCACGGACCCCTTCCGCATCACGCACGCCACCGCGCGCTTCTGGGACCAGAACGAGGCCCGGACGGCGTTCTCCCACGTGGAGGGTGCCACCGAGGGTCGCGTCACGGCCGTGGAGCGCAAGAGCCGCACCCAGCGCCCGCCCGCGCCGTTCAACACCACGAGCCTGCAGGCCGCGGCGGCCGCCGAGGGCATCAGCCCCGCCCGCACGATGCGCCTGGCCGAGAGCCTCTACATGGACGGCCTCATCTCGTACCCGCGCGTCGACAACACGGTCTACCCCAAGTCGCTCGACCTGCGCGAGTGCGTCCGCATGCTCTCCACGGTGCCGGCCTATGGCTCCGTGTGCCATGAGCTCCTGAAGCAGGACAAGCTCATCGCCACGCGCGGCAAGCAGGAGACCACCGACCACCCGCCGATCTATCCCACGGCGCCGGCGTCCCCGGACAAGCTCCAGCCCGCCGAGTGGAAGCTCTACAACCTCATCGCGCGCCGCTTCCTGGCCACGCTCATGGGCCCGGCCACCATCGAGGGCACCAAGGTCACCTTTGACGTTGCTGGCGAGCCGTTCACGGTGACGGGCAGCGTGCTCGTCTCTCCGGGCTTCCGCGCGGCCTACCCCTACGGCCTCAAGAAGGACGACCAGCTCCCTGCCCTTGCCGAGGGCGACGTTGTCTCCGTCAGCGACATGGAGCTTCTCGCCAAGCAGACCGAGCCGCCCGCGCGCTACAGCCAGGGCAAGCTCATCCAGGAGATGGAGAAGCTTGGCCTGGGCACCAAGTCCACGCGCGCGAGCATCATCGACACGCTCTACGAGCGCAAGTACTTCCGTGGCGACCCGGTGGAGCCGAGCCAGCTGGGCATGGCCATCATCGACGCCCTGACGCAGTACGCGCCGCGCATCACCTCGCCC
>CASEGE010000231.1 GCA_949287335.1 uncultured Olsenella sp.
ACATGTGGCTCTGCCAGGTCTCGGTGGGCGACAAGAACGTGGATGCCGACGGCAACCCCGTGCCCCTGCAGATCGTCGGCGGCGCCCAGAACTTCAACGAGGGCGACCACATCGTGACCGCCATGATCGGCGCGGTGCTGCCCGGCGACTTCAAGATCAAGAAGAGCAAGCTGCGCGGCGTCGAGTCCTGCGGCATGAACTGCTCGGCCCGCGAGCTCGGCCTGGGCGCCGACCACGAGGGCATCATGATCCTCCCCGAGGACGCCCCGGTGGGCATGGACTTCACCGACTACCTCGGCACCTCCGACACCGTGATCGACTGCGAGATCACGCCCAACCGCCCCGACTGCCTCTCCATGACCGGCATGGCGGTGGAGGTCGCGGCCATCCTCGACGAGGACACCCACATCGAGCTGCCCGCCGTGAAGGCCGAGCAGGGCCCCAATGCCGCCGACCTCGTCGACGTGACGATCGACGACCCCGAGCTCTGCCCGCGCTACACCGCGCGCGTGGTCCGCAACGTGAAGATCGGTCCCTCGCCCGAGTGGCTCGCCCAGCGCGTGGCCGCCGCCGGCGGACGCTCGATCAACAACGTCGTGGACGTGACCAACTACGTGATGTACCTCACCGGCCAGCCGCTCCACGCCTTCGACCTGGGCAGGCTCACCGAGCGCGACGGACGCCGCCACATCGTGGTCCGCGCCGCGCACGACGGCGAGAAGCTCGTGACGCTCGACGGCCAGGAGCGCGAGCTCACGCACGACATGTGCCTCATCACCGACGACGGCGTGACCCCGATTGCCCTTGCCGGCGTCATGGGCGGCCTCGACTCCGAGATCACGGAGGAGACCGTCGACGTCCTTCTCGAGAGCGCGAACTTCTCGTCCGGCCACACGTCCCGCACCTCGCGCAACCTCGACCTCATGAGCGAGGCCTCCATCCGCTACGAGCGCAAGGTCGACGGCTCCAACTGCGCCAACGTGGCCGAGATCGCGGCGGCCCTCTTCGAGGAGTGCTGCGGCGCCGAGGTCTGCCCGGGCATCGTGGACGTCTACCCCGGCGAGGCCGACGACGCTCCCGCCCAGATCACGCTGCGCCCGAGCCGCGCTCGCCTCATCGGCGGTGCGGACATCCCCGAGGAGTTCATGGTCGGCCGCCTGCGTCGCCTGGGCTGCGTGGTGGAGAAGGCCGGCGAGGACGCCCTGGCCGTGACCGCCCCCACCAACCGTCCCGACCTCACCCGCGAGGTCGACCTCATCGAGGAGGTCGTGCGCCTCTGGGGCGAGGGCGACATCGAGGCCACCCTGCCCGCCGCGCGCAATCACGCCGGCGGCCTCACCGTGGAGCAGCGCCGCGTCCGCAAGATCGGCGCTGTGCTGCGCGCCTGCGGCCTCTCCGAGACCTCCACGTACAACTTCGCCGCTCCGGACGACCTTGCCCGCCTGGGCATTCCCGACGTGGGCCGCGGCGTGCCCGTGAAGATCATCCGCCCGCTCGTGGCAGAGCAGTCCGAGATGCGCCGCTCCATGCTGCCGGGGCTGCTCCGCTCCGTGGCGTACAACCTCGACCACGGCGTGGCAAACGTCGCGCTCTACGAGATTGGTCGCGTCTTCTTTGGTCACGAGAGCAAGAGCCTCCCCGACGAGCCCAGCTACGTCTGTGGCGTCCTGTGCGGCAAGCGCGCCGACGACGCCTGGAACCAGCACTTTGACGAGTATGACTTCTTTGACGCCAAGGGCGTGGTCGAGGAGCTGCTGGACGCCCTGCGCGTGACCAAGGTCCGCTTCAAGGTGGCTGACGCCGAGAAGTACCCCTGGCTCCAGCCTGGCCGCGCCGCCGAGGTCACGGCGGGCGGCGGCCAGGTCATCGGCTGGGTGGGCAACGTCCACCCGCGCGGCCTCAAGGCCATGGGCGTGGACGCCCCCGTGGTGGCCTTCGAGCTCTCCCAGGCCGCGCTTCTGCGTCTGGCCGCCGACCAGCTGCCCTACGAGGACGTGCCCACGCTGCCCGGCGTTGACGTTGACCTCGCCATCGTGGTGGATGAGTCCGTGACCTGCGAGACCCTCATGCAGCGCATCTCCTCGGCCGGCGGCAAGCTCCTCGCGGACGTGCGCCTCTTCGACGTCTACCGCGACGACGAGCGCGTGGGCAAGGGCAAGAAGTCCATGGCCTTCTCGCTCACCTATCGCGCGGCCGACCGCACCCTCACCTCCGACGAGGTGGAGAAGGCCCACGAGAAGCTCGTGACCAAGGTCTGCAAGGCCACTGGCGGCGAGGTCCGCAGCTAGTTGCCTAAAAGGGGACGGGTACGTTTTAGGCAAGTCTCCGCCTAAAAGGGGGCGGGTTCATTTTTGGCAAGTTTTCGGCCGGACGCTCGCGAGGCGCCCGGCCGAATTGCGCAAAGTGATGCCCGGCAACCGCCGTATCATGGTCACGGAGGAAAGAGATTTCACCGTTGGGAGCGGTTATGTTCTGCATTCACTGTGGCGCACAGCAGAAGGACGACGCCAAGTTCTGCACGGTGTGCGGCGCGCGCCTTGTGGGACTCACGGGCGAGAAACCCGAAGGGTCGGTGTCCGACCAGACCGTCCGGATGCCCATGGAGGAGCTGGTCGAGCAGCCCGTCTCACCCGCTGAGCAGCCCGTCTACCAGCCCCAACCCGTCTCGCCCGTCGTTCAGCCCGTCTACCAGCCCCAGCCCGCGCGACCCGCGACGCAGGCGCCCGCAAAGTCTGGCCGCGCCATCGTGGCGGTGGCGGCGATCCTCGTGGTTCTCGCCCTGGGGTCGGTGGTGGCGGCGGGCGCCCTGACGGACTGGTTTGGCCTCGCCGCGCCCAAGCAGGAGGAGCCGCCCGCTAGCGCTCAGACGCCTGGCGAGGAGCCTCAACCTGAGGAGGAGCCCTCGCAAGAGATGACCCCCGCCGAGGAGGAGCCGGCAGAGCCGGAGGAGCCCGAGGACGAGGGGCCCGAGGTGCGCGACGCCGTGGCGGACTACTCGTGGGACGAGCTCTCCGAGATCTCCTCGCTCATCTCCGAGGCGCCCAGCGAGAGCGAGGCGCGTGACCTTGCCCGGGAGTACAACCTCTGCAACGAGGACGGCACGCTCGACGGCACACAGACCAAGCCCCTCACGCTTGAGGACGGAACCACGGTGACCATGCAGATCGCAGGCTTTGCCCATGACAGGCTTGCGGACGGCTCGGGATACGCCGGCATCACGTTTGTCTCGCGCGGGCTGGCGGGAACGCACGCCTATAACGCGGACGACTCCACCGCGGGCGGCTGGAGGGACTCCGACCTCAGGGCATGGATGAACGACGACCTGCTCGACCAGCTGCCCTCGGAGCTCGCGGACGTGGTGCTCACGGTCTCCAAGCCCACAAACGCGACGGGCGAGACGGACGACGCCTCGTCGGTCGTTGACACCTCGGATACGCTCTGGACCCTCTCGTACAGCGAGATTGGTGGCTACATGAACACCGATGACTCCGCGCACGATGCCGTCTACAACGCCGAGGGCGCGCAGTACCAGCTCTTCTCCGATCTTGGCGTGCGCTGGGACAGCCCCAATGAGAGCCTGCGCTTCAGCGGGGCCGATTACTGGTGGGAGCGCTCGCCCGACCCAATGGACGGAACGTATGTCATGTGCGTGGGCGAGGACGGTACCCCGTGGTACGCCCGGATGCCCTCGGGCGAGTACGGTGTGGTCCTGTGCTTCTGCGTGTAGTCTGAGCTCGTTGGGTCGCGCCGGCGGGGTGCGCCCACAAAGGGAGGGTATGGCATGTTCTGTCAAAACTGCGGAGCCCAGATCAAAGAGGGGACGAAGTTCTGCACCTCGTGCGGGGCGCCGCTCCAGCCTGCGGCACCGCCGACGACAACGCCGCCGCAGGGTGCGGCCGGCATGCCCGCGGCGCCTGTGCCGGCACCTGCATCGGCATCGCAGCCGCCCGCGCCCAAGCCCCAGGCACCCGCGCCTCGCAGGCACAGCCGTGCCCTGGTGGTCATAATCGTCGCGCTGGTGGTTTTTCTCGCCGCCGGGGGCGTCGTCGTATGGTCTCTGTTCTTCTCGCCGCTTGAGATCAACGACAAGACCTTTCCGGATCCGGCCCTTCGCACCGAGGTGATGAGCACCTACGATGCCAACCATGACGGCGTGCTCTCGCGCGACGAGGGAAGGGCCGTTACCGAGGTGGTGCTCTCGGGCGCCACGTCGCTCTCCGGCCTAGGGCGGGCCTTCCCCAACGTGACCTCGCTTACCGTAACGGGAGGCCAGCTCTCTCAGCTTGACGTCTCCGACCTCCCCGGGCTTGTTGCCCTTTACGTTGCCGACGAGCCGCTGGCGCAGCTCGACGTGTCCTCCAACCCCAAGCTCGCCGAGCTGAGCGTCTCCGACTCGACGCAGGTGACGGGCCTTGAGGCAACGACGCTCCACGAGACGTGGATCGCCACGAGCGTCACGGAGGGCTGGGAAGGCGACCCCGTGACAACCTACTCCGTGGAGCACGACCGTCAGGGAAGGATGCTCGCGCGCAGGACGGTCTCCTCAGACTATAGCTGCTCGTATGAGTATGCCTATGATGACCAGGGGCTTCTCGCCGAGGAGACGGGGACGCTCAACCTGGCGACCACAAGCTCCTATACGCGGACGCTCTCCTACGACGAGCGGGACAACCTCATCTCCTCCGTAAGCCTCGAGGGTGGCATTGGCTACCACTTCTCCTATGACGAGCAGGGTCGCCTGGTGGAGTCGAGGCGGGGCTCAACCAACGACACCTCAGGCGTTGTGACCTATGCCTACGATGATGCGGGAAGACTCTCGACTAAGGAGGAGTCGCTCTCGAGCGGGCTCCTCTCCGTCACGAGCTACGTCTACGACGGCCAGGGCGAGCTCGTCCAGATGTTGCAGACCTATCCCGGCGATAAGGGTTCCGATAACGTCACGTACCTCACCACCTACGTTCGCGACGATGCCGGCAACGTCGTGCGCGTGGAGTACACAAGCTCCCGTGAGGGAGGCGAGTCCTACTACGCGCCCGTTGACTTTGCCTACGATGACCAGAACCGCATGGTGTCTGCCACGGCAACGCTCCAGGGTGCCACCTATGCCGCCACGCTCTCCTATGACGCGCGCGGCAACCTCTCCGAGGTGCAGGAGTCCTATAAGGGCAAGGTGACCTCGACGTACACCCTCTCCTACGAGCGCTTCTTCGTGGCAGAGGGTGCCGAGGAGCCCTCTGGGAGCGTTGTCGTCTCCGTTGAGTACGCCCCGCTCGTGGGCGCGCAGCGCACGGCGCTCGTTGGCGTGTGGGCCGCCCCTGCCATCCTGCCCGATCCCGCGCCCAACGCGCTTCCGGGCGACACGATGATTGTGCTCTGGTAATGAGGCGCAAAGCGGTCATAGCCACGCTCGCCCTCCTGCTGGGACTCTGCGGCTGCGGACTTGCGTCCGCAGGCCCTGGCGAGAAGAACGTGGAGGTTGGGACGCAGACGCAGGCGAAGGAGACCGAGCCTGGGGCTGAGGTGGAGCCGGAGGCCGAGGCTGATGCCGAGCCTGAGGGGGAGAACGAGCCGGAGCCTGAGCCGACGCTCGAACCCGAGCCCGAGCCCGAGCCCACCGCCGACGAGCTCTACGCCGCCCTCGACATCTCGCAGGATTACCGCGACGAGTTTGACCACGGTCCCAAGGACGCCGAGCACCAGCGCTACATCGTCCTGCACGACACCGAGGGCGAGGGGGACCCCGAGAGCGTGGTCTCGTGGTGGGCAAGCAACGGCAACCTCGTGGCGGCGCACTTCGTGATCGGCAAGGATGGCCACATTGTCCAGTGCGTGCCCCTCGACTCCATCGCGCATCACGCCGGTTACGGCGACACGGGCCACAACGAGCTCTTCGGCATCGAGGAGGACGGTCGGGACGACATGCTCGGCACGGTGCCCATTGGCTCGGCCTATGCCGACTATGCCATGAACGCTTGGTCGGTGGGCATTGAGCTCGTGCACGTGGGAGGCTCGGGCGACTATCCTGCCGAGCAGCTCGAGGCCCTCGATGCGCTCATCGCCTACATCGACGCGTATTATGGCTTTGAGAGCAAGATCACCGATCACAAGGCGTGGCGCTCGCACAACTCCGACACCTCGCCGGAGTTTGCCGACTACCTCGCCAACTACCAGGACCACCGGACGCACGACTAGGGGAGGACCGATGTTTTGCACCAATTGCGGCCAGCAGCTTCCCGAGGGCACGAAGTTCTGCACCAGCTGCGGCGCCCCCACGGGCGCTGCTGCCTCGGTACAGGAGACGGTGAGAATGCCGTCGCCGGCTCCGGCGCCAGCTTCGACCCAGCCAACGTCCCCGGCGCCCGTCCCTCCTGCGGATGCGCGTCAGATCCTAAGGGACTCGGGTGGCGAGCCGCCCCGACAGAGCAAGGCGCCGATCGCTGCCGCCGTGGTCCTGGCGCTTCTCGCCGTGGCAGCGCTTGCGGCCGTGGTGGTATTTGCCGACCCCTTTGGCCTCGACCTTCTGGGCAAGAAGGAGCCCGAGGCCCAGGAGCAGCCCGTTGGGCAGGACGAGGGTGCCCAGGAGGACGACCAGGCGGACGCGGGCGAGAAGGACGATGCAGACGCGGCAGCGCCCGACGAGGACCTCGAGCCCGCCGATGAGCCCGACCCCACGCCCGAGCCGGAGGAGGACCCCGAACCTGCGGACGAGCCTGAGGAGGAGCCTGCCGAGGAGGACGAGCCCGAGGACGAGGAGTCCGAGGGAGCCTACGTGCTCGCCGACAGCGCCACGCACCTCTACACAACAGACGAGCTTGAGGGTATGAGCGAGTGGGAGCTCTACATCGCGCGCAACGAGATCTACGCGCGTCACGGCCGTCGCTTCCGCAACGAGGACCTCCAGAGCTACTTCAACAGCCAGCCCTGGTACGAGCCGCGTTACGACCCGGACGAGTTTGACGAGCGTGCCTCGGACTACCTCAACGAGACCGAGCGCAAGAACGCCGACACGATCCTCGCGCTCGAGAAGAGCCTCGGCTCCTCGCTCGTCTAGCTGAGGAGTGCGGTGAGGCCGTGGTTCTTCTCGCCACGCGCATCACCTTTTGTCCCCGATGTCCTGTCTCCCCGATTGAGGCGCGCAGCTCGACATGTGCGATAATTCGTCCTGCGAAGAGAGCGCGTCAGCCTGATTCTGCGCGCTCGTCAGTGATGGGAGCACAATCGACGCCCGGATGAGGTCAGCCCCTCCGGACAGCAAGGAGTAATACCATGTTCTGTCCCAAGTGCGGTACCCAAAACCCTGATGGCTCGCAGTTCTGCGGCTCGTGCGGCACCCCTTTTACTCACGCACCCAAGCCGGGTCCCGTTCCCGGCGCGGCCCCCAGCCCCACGTCCGCGCCGTCCTTTGGTCCGACGCCGGCGCCCGCGTACGCGCCCGCGCCAACGTATGCGCCCGCGTCAGGCTTCCATGGCCTCACGACCTTCTCGATCATCTCGCTCGTAGCGATCGTTGCCTCGGGCGTCTTTTTGCTGCTGCCGTGCATTGACCTCAACCTCTCGTCGCTGGGCGCGAACGAGGCGCAGATCGCCAGCTCCCTTGCCCTTCCCATTCCCGCCGTCTCCACGGTGGTGGGCTCGCTCGTCGACTACGTGAGCCTCCTGCTGAGCACGGGCGTGTCCTCTGTGCCGCAGCTGCAGTCGGTGGTGAGCGCCCTCGGGACGGCCGGGTTCTTCAACGCGCTCGTCTACCCGCTGTGGGTCGTGGCGCTCGTTGCCGCGGGCATCGCGGTCTATGCCACGCTCACGTCCAAGGGCAACACCAAGGTGGCCGTCATCGCCGCCGGCGCCCTCTGCGCGCTCACGGCCCTTCTCTGGGTCGTCTTCGTGGGCGTTGTCAACGGCGCCATCCAGGACGCCATCACGTCGTTCGCCGCAAGCGGGCTCTCGTACCTGACGAGCTCCATGCTCTCCGTTGGCGTGTCCGTCACGTGGTCCATCTGGGCGGCGCTCGTCTGCGGCGTGATTGCCGCCGTCGCGGCCGCGCTCGAGAAGGCGGGCATCCTTCGCTAGGGGACCGCTCTCGCCCACGGGCCCACGCTCAGAGAACGAGGAGATGTTGTCATGCGCTGTCCACATTGCGGTGCGCAGGTTG
>CASEGE010000232.1 GCA_949287335.1 uncultured Olsenella sp.
ACAGAGAGACAGCATCAGAATCAGTATTAGAAAAAATGCGATCACTCGTTTTGATGTCCTTTTCATAACTGCTCCTTTCAAATGTCACTGCTCCATACCATTGTACAAACGGGGATCGCTCCGCCCCAAATGGGGCGGGAAACGCTCCCGCTGCTCGCGCTCGGCCTTATCGCCACGCTCGCCCGCCTGCGCCTCGATTCTGGCGCGGCTGACGCGTAGGTACCGGCAAATATACTTCGTTGCGGGAGAAATGACGCGAGGCTTCACCGGCTAAATGAGCTGCGTCTGGTTGAGGAAGAGCGTTTCTCGTACGGCGCCGATGTCTTCTTGCCCATCGCACTCAGACGGTGCGTAACTATGAATCTCATAGGTGCGGCAGCATGCGTTCGATGAGCTCCGGGCCCTGACCCCTCTCGTTCGTGCGATACACGAGGTAGAACGTGGCGTGAGCGCTGGCGTCACTGAGTGGGACTGCGACGCGGTCGCCAAGGTCGCCCGACACGTGCGCCGTGTACGGCTCAGACGCTTCCGTGCTGAACGCGAGCGCGTCGCTCGTGGAGAGGAGCATCTCGAACATCGAGCGGTCCTCTTGCCAGAGGAACTCAGCGCGCGGCAGCTCGCGCACGACGACGCTGCGCCAGAAGCCGATGTTGGCGTAGACGAGGAACGTCTCTCCGTCGATGTCCTGGAACCGCAGCGTCCGCTCCGCCGCGAGTGGGTGCATGCTCGGTAGGAGTACCGAAAGGCTCTCGGTCATGATGGGCTGCGAGATGAAGCCGGGAAGCGCGAGCGGTTGCAGCATGATGGCGGCGTCGAGCGTGCCCTCCATGAGGGCGCGTTCCAAATGCTGCGCGTCGAGCGACTCCGAGGCGACGATGGTGCCGGGCAAGGTCTCCACCACGAGCTGCGTGACGCGCCAGAGCGGGGCTGGAGCGCAGGTGCCGATCCTCAGCGTGCGTCGGCGCGTCTCGAGCGAGGACAGTTCGTCTCGCATGCGCCGATAAGTGCGGAGCAGGTCGTCGGCGTAGTCTGCCGCGATGCAGCCCGCCTCGGTGAGTGCCGAGCTGTTCGCGGTGCGGCGCAACAGGCCGCAGCCAAGCTCGTCCTCAAGCCGCCGGATGGAGCGGCTGAGCGCAGGCTGGGACATATGGAGCTCGGCGGCGGCGCGGGATATGGATCCCGTTCGTGCGACGCAGGCTATGTGCTCGAGCTGCTCGATGGTCATGGGTGTCTCCCGTGTTCTGGTGTGTCCTTCTCAGTATGCACGTTATGCATGCTAACTGCTCGAATGCGTAGGGCGCGGCATTCGCTTTTCGCAGCATGATGGTGGGGTCAAAGGACGGTGCGATTAGGCGAGAAGGAAATCTACCATGGCAAACGTTCAGACCGTGACGCTCAACAATGGCATCGAGATGCCGTGCGAGGGCTTCGGCGTGTTCCAGGTGCCGGACCCTGCGGTATGCAAGCAGGCGGTGCTTGACGCCATCGACTGCGGCTACCGCCTCATCGACACGGCGGCCGCCTACATGAACGAGGAGGCGGTGGGCGCCGCCATCCGCGAGAGCGGCGTGGCGCGCGAGGAGCTCTTTGTCACCACCAAGCTCTGGGTGCAAGACGCAAGCTACGAGGGCGCCAAGGCGGCACTCCAGACCTCGCTCGACAAGCTCGGCCTCGACTACCTGGACCTCTATCTCATCCACCAGCCGCTCGGCGACTATGTGGGAGCCTGGCGCGCCATGGAGGAGGTGTACCGCGCTGGCACCATCCGCGCCATAGGCGTGTGCAACTTCTATCCGGCGCGCTTGGCGGACTTCTGCGAGACCGTCGAGGTGACGCCTGCCGTGAACCAGGTGGAGCTGCACCCGTTCTTCTCACAGGAGGCGGCGCTTGCCACGATGCGCGAGTACGGCGTGGTGCCCGAGGCGTGGGGCCCCTTCGCCGAGGGCAACCACGGCATCTTCACGCACCCCGTCCTCACAGCGATCGGCGAGAAGTACGGCAAGACTGCGGCGCAGGTGGCCCTGCGGTGGAACATCCAGCGCGGCGTGGTGGTCATCCCCAAGTCCGTGCACCGCGACCGCATGGAGCAGAACATCGACGTGTGGGACTTCGAGCTTACCGCAGATGACATGGCGCAGATCGCCGGGCTCACCCTCGACCACAGCGAGATCGTGAACCACGACGATCCGGCGTTTGTGAAGATGCTCCACGGCGTGAGCAGCGTGAGGACTCGTCTTTAGCGACGCAGGCGGACAGGGGACGCTTTGCTGGGAGCATCGATGCTGCCGGCAGAGCGCCCCTTTCCGGAACGTGTGAATTGTTTGAGCTACACGCGCACCACGTAGCCCTCCTTGCGCGGGGCGGCGGCGGGCTCGGGGCCGTCGGCGTAGCCCAGCGCGATGGCGCCCACACCGCGCAGCGCCTCGGGCAGGCCCCACTCCTTGAGGAGCGCCTTGCCCTCCTCGCTGTCGAAGATCTCGCGCTCGCGATGGATCCAGCAGCTGGAGAGGCCCACGGCGTGCGCCGCGAGCATGAGGTTCTCGAGCACGCAGGAGCCGTCCTCCACGAAGGTGCCGCGTCCGCCGTCGGCGAGCACCACCACGATGGCCGGCGCGCCGTAGTACGGGTCGGTTTCCTTGCCCATGACGGCGGCGTTGAGCGCGCGCAGGCGCTCGCGGGTCTCGGGGCTCGTCACGGCCACGATCACCGGCGACTGGTGCCCGCCGCCCGTGGGCGCGTAGGTGCCCGCCTCAAGCACGGTGTCGAGCAGCTCTTGGGGGACGGGGTCCGCCTTGTAGCTGCGCACGCTCCTGCGCGTCTTGATGAGGTCGATGAGATCGCTTGCCATACGCTGCCCTTTCTCTCGCCGGAAACCGCGATATAGAAAAACCGCCCATCTGCCCAAGGACAGGTGAGCGGCGAAAAGATGATGGCGGCATCCGGAAAAATCCGCTGGGATTTTCGAGCCCCATTATGGGCACTTCCCACGCCGTGTCAAGCGTCGACAAGAACTTCTCGCCCCTGCTTGACTTCCGCAACCAAGGCCCGTACAGTCAATTCGTCTAAAATCGTGTGGACTTTTCTGGGCGCAAGCCACCTTTTTGCCGCACAACGGAGCTCCGGTTGTGCGGCTTTTTGCGCCGTCAATCACGTGATGACGCGCCAGCCTCCCTCCGAGAGCCCGATACGCACAGGGCCGAAGCCTCGCGTTGCGGGGCGAGAGGAGGAACGGCTATGGAAAACGTGATCGATCGGCCGATGCCGTCTGCGGGGATGGCGCCCTCGGGACGCCGCCGGGCGGTGGCGGCACTCCAGGTGTTCGCGGGCGGCGCCTGCTATGGGGCGATGGCGACCACCTACAAGCTCGCCTACGCGGCGGGCTTCACCTCTGCGCAGGTGGTTGCAAGCCAGGCGTGGTTCGGCTTCCTGTTCTTCGGGCTCGCGGTGCTTCTCGGCCGTCTGCGCGGTGTGCGGTGGCAGCGTCTTTCCGGCAAGCAGGCGCTCAAACTCATGGGGCTCGGTGCCCTTACCTGCACGACCTCGATTCTGTACTGCTACGCCATGAGCGTGCTGCCCGCACCGGTGGCGCTCACGCTGCTCTTCCAGTTCACGTGGATGGGGCTCGTCTGGCAGACCATCATGACGCGCCGAGCTCCGCGCTTCGTGGAGGTCGCCTCGGCGGCGGTCATCGTGTTCGGCACCGTGTTCGCGAGCGGCGTCTACAGGACGGGGCTTGCGGGCTACGACCCGGTGGCCCTCCTCTGCGCGCTCGGCGCCGCCGTGACCTGCTCGCTCTTCGTGACGCTCTCCGGTAAGGTGAAGGCCCTCTGCTCCAACGAGCAACGCGGCCTCGTCGTGTGCCTGGGGGCGGGCGTCATGTCGCTCACCGTGTGCCCGGACTACCTGGTGTCGGGCGTCGTCTTCCAGGGCATCCTGCCCTTTGCCGCGGTCGCGGGCTTCTTCGGCCTCATGTGCCCCGTGCTGCTCTTTGGCCTGGGGTCGCCACACCTGCCCGCCGGCCTCTCAACCGTCATGGCCGCTGCGGAGCTTCCCGCGGGATTGTTCATCGCCATGGTCGTGCTCGGCGAGCCGCTCGGCGTCGTCGAGTGGCTGGGCGTGGTGGTGATTCTCGCGGGCGTGTGCCTCGCACAGGCTCCGAGCCTTCTCTCACGGCATACAATGCGGTGAGGCCATGCCGGAGGGCCCCGAGCGCGATGCCGTGGGGGTTCCGTCGGTGGCCCGATCTGCCAGGAGAGCTGCGGGCGCCCGCTTACGCGCAGACCGGCTCCGCGAGCACCGTCCCCTCAGGGAACGCGCGGCGGAAGACCCAGCGCGAGAGCGGGCCCGCCACAAGCAGGTTCCACGGCAGCGCGGCGACGAAGTTCCACGGGATGCTCGCGATCCACGTGGGCAGGATCATGGCCGGGTCGCCCACGTGCGCGAACGCCTCGAGCGCGCCGTAGAGCGACATAAAGAGCACCATGGGGAAGACCATCATCGTGCTGATGGCCAGCGTGACGGCAAGGCGGCTGCTCTTGCCCGGCGTCACCAGGAAGCGGAACGCAAACCACTTGGCAAACCGGCTGGCGAGAAGAACGTCCAGCAGCATCGCCACCACGTAGGCCGGCGGGAAGCCGAGCCATGCGTCGGCCAGCGTTCCGGAGCCGAAGCTCCAGCCATGCACGCGAGCGACGTTGTAGATGGACATCCAGAGCACCATGCAGAAGCACATGATGATCGTAAAGATGAGGCTCTCGCGCTTGTTGGTGGGCATGGGGGGCAGACCTTTCTCGACGGGACCCGCAGGGCGGGCGAATGCGAGGAGCTACCCTACCAACTTTCCACGTCGCGCGTAAGCGGTGATTTTGTGGCGGACGCCCCTGCGCGACAGATGCCCCGGAGGGTTCTGTCGCACGCGGCTTGCGTCACGCCCACCCCAGAAGGTCGCGAATCACGCGGCTGGCGAGCATCTGGCCCATGATGGGGGGCAGGTAGCTCATCGTGCCCAGGAGCGACCCCTCGCGCAGCCACTGCTCGTCTGAGATGCGCTCCATGCGGATCGGCTCCTCGTCCGAGAAGAGCACGCGCAGGCCGCGGATGCCTCGGCGGCGGCACTCCTTTCGCATGACGCGCGCGAGCGGGCAGTTGACGGTGTCCTCGATGGCGGCGAAGTGCAGGCGACAGGGGTCGAGCTTGTTGGCGCCGCCCATGGCGGAGAGCTCGGGGACGCCGCGCTCCTGGCACCACTGCGCGAGGCGCAGCTTCTGGGCCACGGTGTCGATGGCGTCCACCACATAGTCGAGCGGCCCCAGCCCGTCCATCTGCTCGGGCAGCGCGTTCTTGTCGAGAAACGCGGTCACGGCGGTGACGTCCGCCTCGGGGTTGATGTCGAGCGCCATGGCGCGCATGACCTCGGCCTTGGGGCGGCCGATGGTGCTCGTGAACGCGAGCGCCTGGCGGTTGAGGTTGCTCGGCGCCACCACGTCGCGGTCCAGGAGTACGAGGTGTCCCACGCCGCCTCGGACCAGCGCCTCCGCGCAGGAGGATCCCACGCCGCCGAGACCGATCACGGCCACGCGCGCCTCCGCGAGCCGCGCGAGCCCCTCGTCTCCGAGGATGAGCCTCAGCCTGTCCGTCGCCGTCTCCACCACGTTGCCTCCTGCACCTTGGGGACGCGTTATTTCTCCCAGAGATTTTTGGACAGGTCTGGCCCTCGCCGCAACAGACCTGTCCCAAAATCTCTGTGAGAAATAACGCGTCCCCAAGGTGCAGGTTTCCAGTTTGCGACGGCTCCGCCGGGAGGCGCTTTACTTTGATAGAGTGCTGCGAGACGAAGGAGGTGCCATGCACAGAGAGTTCCTGATGGGCAACGAGGCGATGGCCGTGGGCGCGC
>CASEGE010000233.1 GCA_949287335.1 uncultured Olsenella sp.
AGGTGATCGCAGAGACGATGGGAAACCCGCTCGTCGTGGTTGACCCGAGCTACCACTACCTTGCCTCGGGAAGCGTGACCCCCAACACGGACGACGACTCCGCCTACGCGCGCGTGATGCGCGAGGAGATGGCCTTCGGGGACATCCTCGAGGACGGCGTCGCGCACATCGAGAGCGAGAAGATCGACGAGCGGCTTGCCCGCAGCCGAGGCCCGCTGGTGTGCCACAACTCCGTGCTCGAGCTCAACACGATAACCCAGAACGTGATCGTGCACGGCATCTGCCTCGCCCGCGTGATGCTCATGGCGCACGAGCGACCGTTTGCGGCCGGGGACGAGGCGCTCTTCTCGCTCTGCTGCCAGGCCATTGGCCAGGAGCTGCAGAAGGGCGAGGTCTTCACGGTGGGCAGCGCCCAGATGGAGGCCTACTTCCTGAGGCGCCTGCTCGAGGACGAGCAGCCCACCCCCGAGGCCACGGCGAGGCGCCTCGCGCTGCTTGGGCTCACGCCCCTGCCCGCGCTCTTTGTGATTGCGGTAAAGCCCAACGGGCGCCCCTTCTCCACGCGAGACGAGGAGAGCCTTCGAGCCCAGCTCTCCCCCATCCTCACCAAGAGCCTCACGACCAGCTACGAGGGGAGCCTCGTGATTCTGGCGAGCAGGGCAGAGGGGCCCACGCTCACGGCCTACGACCGTCGCACGCTGCGGCGCGTTGCCAAGGACAACGACGTCCTCGTCGGCGTGAGCAACGCCTTCGAGGACACGTGCGAGGTGCGCCGGCACCTGGCGCAGGCCCAGGCAGCGATCAGGCTGGGGTCGATGTACACGAAGGTGCTCGACGACTCCCACGTCTACGCCTACTGCGACTACGCTCCGATGGAGCTCTTCGACATCGCCAACGACCGGGTGAACGTTCTCAACTACGTGCACCCGGCGATCTGGGAGCTGCTCGACCATGACCGCAGGCACGGCAGCGAGCTCGTCGAGACGCTCTACGCCTACATGCAGAACGGCTGCAGCACGGCGAGAACGGCGCTTCTGCTGTGCCTGCACAAGAACACGCTGCTCTATCGCCTCGGTCGCATCCGCGAGATCACGGGAAACGACCTCAGCTCCGGAGAGGACCTGTTCCTGTTTCATCTCTCCATCCGAGCCCTTCTCTACCTTGGGCTTCTCGAGACGCGCACAAAGCCCCGCACGAGCGACGACCTTCGCGCCACGCGCGCGTAGCAGGGGCGGGGCGCCGGCCGCGTCTCCGCCCCGTCGCTCGCGCTAGCGCTCGATCTTGAGCGTGGGGAACTCCATCTTGGCGTACTTCTCCATGAGGGGCTTGACCTCGTCGAGGTGCGCGAAGAACTCGTCGCGGGTCTTGTTGATCTCGTTCAGGTGCTCGGCGCGGGCCTTGTCGTCGTTGCGGTCGCGGATGAGGCCGTTCTCGGCAATCTTGAGATAGGGACGGCCGGTCTCCTCGTTGATGGCGAGGTCGCCGCCGGCTCCGCACACGGCGCACTCCCACGGGAACTCGATGCTGTCCCAGTGCTTGTCGCCGGGGTAGACGAGCGAGCTGTGGCAGTTGGGGCACACGCCGTCGTTGGGGTCGCCGAGCCAGGTGCGCTCCTCCACGGGCGTCTGGATGGCCTTGACGATGTTCTCGCCCATCTTGCGGGCGCGGGCGATCTGGCCGCCCCACTCAACGTCGTCGCCCCAGACAAAGGCGTTGCCCGGACGACCGTCGCGCTGGGCCATGTAGCGGTCGACGACCTGCAGCGACATGGTGAACATGGTGGCCTGCAGGCTCTCCAGGGCAAGCGACTGCCAGTCGTGCATGGAGCCGCCCACGGCAATGAGGCCGGCCACGGTGTGGGGGTTCTCCTTCACCGCGCCAATGGCGAGAAGGAAGGAGAGCTCGTAGGCAAGGAAGCGCTGCGCGAAGCGCGTGTAGACCGAGCTGGGCGTGAGGTCGTAGGTCGGGACGGCGAAGATCACGCCGTGGCAGGTGCGCAGCTCGCTCACGATGGCGTCGACGTCGTCCTTGTTCTTGAGGACGCAGCCGTGATACTCCTTCTGCAGGCCGGCGCCGACCTTGCCCATCTGCATCGTGCAGCCCTCGCAGCCGGTGCAAGGCAAGATGTTGTAGTCAAAGAGGTTGATGAGCTCGACCTCGCCGCCGGCCTCCTGGACGGCGCAGAGCGCCTCCTTGGCGAGCGCCTCGCCGTTGCCGCCGTGCCTTCCCGCGCAGATTGCCATGACCTTGAACGACATACTCGGCTCCTCTCCAGAGCGTCGGGCGCGGACCACTCCGCGCATGTTGAGGAGATGCTACGGCGGGAGGAGGGACGGTTCACCGTCTGCACGAACGACGCTTTTCTCGCTGGCGGGCACGTCGTTGTGCGTGCAGACAAAGCGCGCGGGATAGTGAGGGCGCAAATGACCCAGGGGAACCCGGTGAAGACTCACGGCAAAGGGCCCGGCAAAGGGCCTGCCCCTCCGGCAAAAGACCCCCAGCAAAAGACCCCGCCCCTCCGGCATGGCAAACGGAGGGGCGGGGTCTCGATGATGCAAGTATCGCAGCCGCAAGGCGTCGCAAACATGTTCTTGGAACCAGAGCTTGACTCGTGAGCTGCGTCTCGTTTGTGCAC
>CASEGE010000234.1 GCA_949287335.1 uncultured Olsenella sp.
ACGGAGACGTCGGGGTTGGCGTCCTGGAAGGCGTCGCGGGCCTTCTCGACGAGCGGCTGGAAGGAGGTGGCGCCGGAGCAGGAGATGGAGCCGACGAGCGCGGCGGTCTCGGGGGCGTCACCCTCGGTGGAGTCGGTGGCGGGCTGCTGCGTGTTGCCGCAGGCGGCGAGGCCGGCGAGCGCGGCGGTGGCGCCAAAGGCGCCGATGAACTGACGACGAGAGAGATCAAACTTGGACATGCGAATCCTTTCCCGTGGATTGACCGACTCCCGCGGGGGTCGGCCGTTTCGACTGGAATCCTACGGGCTTCTCGCCGCGCGGTTTTCGGGGTTTGCGATGCATTACGGGAGCCTGACAGCGCCTTACGTTTGGTTTACAAAGCGCCTTACAAAGGGCTTCTCGTTTGTAAGCTCACGTTCTTCTCGGCCTTACAATTGACTCTGAGCTGGTGTTTTGTTGCTGGTGAGCAAGCTTACAAACGGTGTGCCGCCCTTGGCGAGCACCCACGACGCGGGCTGGAGGTCACTCGCGTTGCCTGCCGAGAGGTCACCCGCGTTGCCCGCCGAGAAAAACGGGCGGCTGTACCAGAATGCGGAAGATGCGGCGAGAAAAACCGTCCTCTGTACCGCGTTTGAAACCTGGGCGCGGAGAAATGCTGCCCTGTGTACCATCGCTCGGCTTCTCCCCCGGCCGCCTGCCGAAGAAAGCGCTCCCGTGTACCACATTTTCGACTTGCACGCCTAGAAAACCGGCCCCTTGTACCAACGGTCAAGGTCCTGCTACCCCACGCATGGTACAGAGGGCCGAATTTCTCGCTGCCGGTCCGCCCGATTCGGTACAGAGGACCGCATTCCTCGGCACGTCACCACCCGGCCCGGTACAGAGGGCGGCTTTTCTCGGCACGCCCCCACCCGGCCCGGTACAGAGGGCGGCTTTTCTCGGCACGCCCTCCACGACCTGGCACGCTCCACCGCTTTTATCGGCAGCGCACGGCATCTCACATGACGCAAACGACCACGATAAGCGCCTCGAGACCCCCTGATTTGAAGGTGCCGTGATATTAATCGCACGGTACCTTGAAATCTACCGTTCAGCGGCGCAAAATGACCACTTGTCGAAAGGAGTCATATGAAGAAAAAGACACAGGAGAGGGGGCTCTCCGGGCGCGAGGTAATCCACACGCTCGGCAAGAGCGTCCGCGAGTTCAAGGGCGCCTCCATCGCCACGCCGATCATCGTCTCGGGCGAGGTTGTCATGGAGGTCGCGATCCCGTTTGTGACCGCGCAGCTCATCAACTCCATCCAGGCGGGCGCGAGCCTCCCCCAGCTGCTCCCCTACGCGGGCATCCTCGTGGCCATGGCGCTGGCATCCCTCTGCTTTGGCATCGGCGCCGGAGTCACCTGCAGCCAGGCGAGCTGCGGCCTTGCCATGAACCTGCGCCACGACGTCTTTGCCGCGGTGCAGCGCTTCAGCTTCGCCAACATCGACCAGTTCTCGAGCTCCTCGCTCGTGACGCGCCTCACCACAGACATCACCAACGTCCAGCTCGCCTACATGATGGTCATCCGCACCGCCATCCGCTGCCCGTTCCTCCTGCTCGCGGGTATCGTCATGGCCTTTATCATGGCCGGCCCGCTCGCCCTGGTCTTTGTGATCATCGTGCCGATCCTGGGCTTTGGCCTCTACAAGGTCGTGCGCACCGTGCACCCGATCTTCCGCTCGGTCTTCCACAAGTACGACGCCCTCAACGAGTCCATCGAGGAGAACGTCACCGGCATGCGCGACGTCA
>CASEGE010000235.1 GCA_949287335.1 uncultured Olsenella sp.
CCCCCATGGGGGCGCCCCGACACCCGCGGCGGGGGGTCTGTTGCTGCCACCGGGTGTGGTTTTCCACCTCCACTGGTTGCCGCCCCTGTTGCCCCCCCGCCCCCCCCCCGCCCCAAACCCCCCCCCAAAAACTCTGAGCGAAATAACCCGTCCCCTTTTGCCAGAAACGGACCCGTCCCCTTTTAGGCAAGTCCGCACCTTGGGCGAGCCGTCGACGGCGTCGAATGCCAATCGTGTCCCCATTTGAGCCGATTGTGACAGCTGCGGCTGCGCTCGCTGGGCCCTCCGTATCATCAGAGGCGTCAAACTCGCCCAAAGGAGTGTGAAGATGAGACACGAGGACCTTATCGCACGTATGTCGCTCGCCGAGAAGTGCGCGATCCTGCAGGGTGCCACGACCTTCGGAAGCTGGCCCAACGCACGGCTCGACATCCCCGCCGTCGAGTTCTCCGACGGCCCCTCCGGCGTTCGCCACCAGGCTGGCGCGGCCGACCACCTCGGCCTCAACGGCTCCGAGCCCGCGACGTGCTTCCCCACGGCCGTCACCATGGCCAACACCTGGGACGAGGAGCTCGAGGAGCGCGTTGGCGCCGCCATGGGCCAGGAGGCAACAACGCAGGGCGTGGCCACGCTTCTGGCCCCCGGCCTCTGCATCAAGCGCAACCCCCTCTGCGGCCGCAACTTCGAGTACTTCTCGGAGGATCCGTACCTCTCGGGCAAGATGGCCGCTGCCTTTGTCCGCGGCGTCCAGTCAAACGGCATCGGCGCCTGCCCCAAGCACTATGCCGTCAACAGCCAGGAGATGCGCCGCCAGGCGTCCGACTCCGTCCTCGACGAGCGCACGCTGCGCGAGATCTATCTCACCGGCTTTGAGATCGTGACCCGTGAGTCCAACCCCATGACCATCATGAGCTCCTACAACCTCGTCAATGGCGTCTACGCCAACGAGAACGAGCACCTGCTCAAGGACATCCTGCGCGACGAGTGGGGCTTCGACGGCGCCGTCGTCACCGACTGGGGCGGCTCCAACGACCACACCGCCGGCGTCGCCGCGGGCTCCACCTACGAGATGCCCGCCCCCGGCCTGGGCTCCGTTCGTGAGCTCATGGCGGCCGTCGAGAGCGGTGCCCTCTCCGAGCGCGACCTTGACGAGCGCGTCGACGAGGCAATCGAGCTCGCCCTCTCAACGCGCGCGGCCGTCGAGTCCGCCCCCGACAGCTTTGACGCGGATGCGCACCACGCGCTCGCGCGCGAGGCCGCCGCAGCCGGCTGCGTCCTGCTCAAGAACGACGGTGACCTGCTTCCCCTTCCCGCTCGCACGAAGGTCGCCCTCATCGGAGACTTTGCCAAGACGCCCCGCTACCAGGGTGCCGGCTCCTCTGCTGTCAACTGCACGCGCGTCGACAGCCTGCTCGAGCTCATCGGCGAGTCCGGCCTCGACTTCGTGGGCTACGAGCCGGGCTTCGAGCGCCACGGTGGCGAGAACGCCTCCAAGCGCGCGGCCGCGCTCGACCTCGCGAAGAGCGCCGACGTGATCCTGCTCTGCCTCGGCCTCGACGAGATCGCGGAGTCCGAGGGCGCGGAGCGCCTCACCATGCGCATGAACGAGAACCAGATCGAGCTCGCCCACGCCGTCGCCCAGGTCAACCCCAACGTCGTGGTACTTCTCAGCGCGGGTTCCTGCGTCGAGAGCGATTGGATGGCAGATGCCCGCTCCGTGCTCTACTGCGCCCTTGGCGGCCAGGCCGGCGCCGGCGCCGCACTTGACGTGGTCACCGGCCGCGTGAACCCCTCGGGCAAGCTCACCGAGACCTGGCCCAGGCGCCTCTCCGACGTCCCCTCCTCCGCCAGCTTCCCCTCCGAGGAACGCAGCGCGGAGTACCGCGAGGGCATCTACGTTGGCTATCGCTACTTCCAGAAGGCAGGCGTGGACGTTGCCTTCCCGTTTGGCTACGGCCTCTCCTACACCACCTTCTCCTACTCCGACCTCAAGGCCACCGAGAAGGGCGTGAGCTTCACGATCACCAACACCGGCAAGGTAGCCGGTGCGGAGGTCGCACAGCTCTACGTTGCGCTGCCAGGCGCCAAGGTCTTCCGTCCCGAGGAGGAGCTCAAGGGCTTTGCCAAGGTCCAGCTCGAGCCCGGCGAGTCCAAGGTCGTGACCATCAAGCTCGACGACAAGGCCTTCCGCTACTTCAACGTCAAGACCAACCGCTGGGAGGTCGAGGGCGGCACCTACGAGCTGCGCGTCGGCGCGGCAGTCAACGACATCCGCCTCATCGACACCGTCGCGGTCAAGGGCACGGGAGCCCCGAACCCCTATGAGGGGGTCGACGTGACCGCCTACGAGAAGGCCGACGTCCGCTCCGTGAGCGACGCCTCCTTCGCCGCCCTTCTCGGCCACGCCATCCCCGACGGCCAGACCCAGGTGGACCGCAACATCTGCTTCCGCGACCTCAACCGCGGGCGCTCCCTCATCTTCTGGATCGTGTGGTTTGTGCTCCGCACGATGAAGAACGCCGCCGACAAGTCCGGTCACCCCAACCTCAACGTCCTCTTCATCTGGAACATGCCGCTGCGCGCAATCGCCAAGATGACGGGCGGCATTGCCGACATGGGCGTCGTCGACGCCCTCGTCCGCGAGGTCAAGGGCTTTGGCTGGGGCGGCGTCGTCCTTCTCGTCATCTCCCTCGTGCTCGGCTGGGGCGTGGGCATTGGCATCCTGCTCTGGGTGCTGTGGATCGCCGCCCCCATCGTCTTTGCCCTCGTCATGAACCTCGTCAAGAACGCGAGCCTCGCCAAGACGATTGACGCGGCCACGCGCGCACGCTAAAGGCCACCTCAGAAAGGAACCAAGATCATGAGCTTCAAGACATGGACCGAGGAGCACCAGGGCATCTGGGAGTTCATCAAGTTCAACATCCTCTCCAACGTCTCCACCATCTCTCGCTTCGTCTTCACCTGGATCGGCACCGCCATCTTCATCAACGCCATGCAGATGACCGAGCCCTTCTCGTTCCTCATCTTCAACTACACCGAGCCCAGCTCCAACGGCCTGGGCGGCTTCGTGACCTTCCTCATTGCCGAGGTCGTGGCACAGGTTGTGAACTTCTTCGTCCAGATGAAGTGGGTCTTCAAGTCCGACGCCTCCTTCAAGGACGCCGCCTGGAAGTACGCCATCCTCGCCGTGGTGATCGTCGTGGTGAACCTCATCCTCCCCGGTTACGTCATGAGCTTCTGCCAGACCACCTTTGGCTGGGACGCCGGCCTCTCCGGCACCGTTGCCTCCGTGGTGAACACGCTGCTCGCCGTCATCGTGAGCTTCCCGCTCCTCAAGTTCTGGATCATGCCGAGCAAGTAACCCGCAAGGCTTTCCACACTCCCTCTCGGGTCCCAGGGGAACGCGCTTCCCCTGGGACCTTTTCTTGTGGGGTTCTCCGCCACCACAAGTTGATAAAGTGTGGGCCGACACGCACAATATGCTGTGGAAATTGCAAGGTGACAACCATAGCTAACTTATTCTCATCACTAACGCTCCACACATCTGCTAATTTTAGGGAGCCGTTAATCGACGGCGCATGCAACGACCACCCCTAAAAAGGAGCGTGAGCAGTGAGTCAGGAAGCATGGCAGGGCTTTGTAGGCGGCAACTGGGAGCACGAGATCGACGTTCGTGACTTCATCCAGAAAAACTACACCCCCTATGACGGCGACGAGTCCTTCCTCGCCGGCCCCACGGAGAGCACCACGACGCTTTGGAACGAGGTTCTCGACCTCTTCCAGCAGGAGCGCGAGGCTGGCGGCGTCCTCGATATGGACACCGACCTCGTCTCCACGATCATCTCCCACCCCGCGGGCTACATCGACCAGGGTCTCGAGAAGATCGTGGGCCTGCAGACCGAGAAGCCGCTCAAGCGCGCCCTCATGGTCAACGGCGGCATCCGCATGGCCGTTGCCGCGTGCAAGCAGAACGGCTACGAGGTCGACCCGGAGATCGTGAACATCTACACGAACTACCGCAAGACCCACAACGCCGGCGTCTTTGACTGCTACACGCCCGAGATGCGCGCCTGCCGTCACAGCCACATCATCACCGGCCTGCCCGACGCCTACGGCCGCGGCCGCATCATCGGCGACTACCGCCGCGTGGCCCTCTACGGCGTCGACCGCCTCATCGAGGAGAAGAAGGCCGAGCACGCCGGCACCCAGAAGACCATGAACGAGGCCACGATCCGTCACCGCGAGGAGCTCGCGGAGCAGATTCGCGCCCTCCAGGAGCTCAACAAGCTCGGCAAGATCTACGGCTTTGACATCTCCAAGCCGGCCAAGAACTTCCAGGAGGCCGTCCAGTGGCTCTACTTCGGCTACCTCGCCGCGGTCAAGGAGCAGAACGGCGCTGCCATGTCCATCGGCCGCAACTCCACGTTCCTCGACATCTACGCCGAGCGTGACCTCAAGAACGGCGTCATCACCGAGGCCGAGGCCCAGGAGATCATCGACCACCTCGTCATGAAGCTCCGCATGGTCAAGTTCGCCCGCACCCCCGAGTACAACGAGCTCTTCTCCGGCGACCCGCAGTGGGTCACCGAGTCCCTCGGCGGCATGGGCGTCGACGGCCGCTCCATGGTCACCAAGACCGCCTTCCGCTACCTCCACACCCTCGAGAACATGGGCACCAGCCCCGAGCCCAACCTCACGGTGCTCTGGTCCACGCGCCTGCCCGAGGCCTTCAAGCGCTACTGCGCCAAGATCTCCATCACCACCAGCTCCATCCAGTACGAGAACGACGACCTCATGCGCGTCTACCACGG
>CASEGE010000236.1 GCA_949287335.1 uncultured Olsenella sp.
GGCGCTTCTCGCGCTCGAGAACGGGATGTACTTCTTTGGGCGCTCTGCCGGCGCCGAGGGAGAGACCTTCGGCGAGATCGTGTTCAATACCTCGATGGTCGGCTACCAGGAGATCGTGAGCGACCCGTCCTACGCGGGCCAGATCGTCACGCTCACGTACCCCCAGATCGGCAACTACGGCATCAACGAGAAGGACATGCAGGGCGACCCGCTCCACCTGGCCGGCCTCGTGGTCCACGACATGTGCTACACGCCGAGCAACTGGCAGTCCGTGGAGACCTTCCCGAACTTCCTCGCGCAGAACGGCGTCGTTGCCATCGAGGACGTGGACACGCGCGCCCTCACCATCGCCATCCGCGAGGGCGGCGCCATGAGGGCGGCCATTTCCACCACCGACCTCGACCCCGAGAGCCTTATTCGCCGCGTCAAGGCGTCGCCGGCCATCGCCGACCACAACTACGTGGCCGACGTCTCCACGAGCAAGCCCTACGTCGTGCCCGGCCAGGACGCCGACGGCCAGCCGCGCCTGCACGTCGTGGCCTACGACTGCGGCGAGAAGAAGGGCATCGGCAAGCGCCTCTCTGCCGCCGGCTGCGAGGTCACCGTCGTGCCCTGGGACACGCCCGCCGAGAAGGTCCTCGAGATGAACCCCGACGGCGTGTTCTTCTCCAACGGCCCCGGAGACCCGATCAGCGTTCCGCCCGTGGTCGACGCCGTGCGCGCGTGCCTCGGCAAGCTCCCGGTCTTTGGCATCTGCCTCGGCAACCAGGTCATCTCCATGGCGGCCGGCGCCCAGATCGAGAAGCTCCCGTACGGCCACCACGGCGGCAACGAGCCCGTGATGAACCTGCTCACCGGCAAGGTGGAGATCACCGCGCAGAACCACAACTACGGCCCGGTCTTCTCGTCCTTCGGCCCGCTCGTGCCCGAGCTCTCCGACGGCGTGACCGAGCACCCCGCCGACGAGGACCTGCGCTTCTGGTCCCGCCGCCACGTGGCGCCCGTCGTCATGACCGAGAAGTACGGTCGCGTGCGCCTCACGCACGTCAACCTCAACGACGGCACGCCCGAGGGCATCCAGTTTATGGACATCCCCGCCTTCTCCATGCAGTACCACCCCGAGGCCAAGCCCGGCCCCAACGACTCCACGTACGCCTTCTCGGCGTTTGCCAAGCTCATGCGCGGCGAGGACGACTACCTCGCCATCGACGTCCGCGAGGGGAGGCGCTTCTAGATGCCCAAGCGCACCGACATCAAGAAGATCCTTATCATCGGCTCCGGCCCCATCGTCATCGGCCAGGCCTGCGAGTTCGACTACTCCGGCACCCAGGCCTGCAAGGCCCTGCGCTCGGAGGGCTACGAGGTCGTGCTCGTGAACTCCAACCCGGCCACGATCATGACCGACCCGGAGACCGCCGACCGCACCTACATCGAGCCCATCACCGTCGAGTCCGTGACCAAGGTCATCGAGAAGGAGCGCCCGGACGCGCTGCTGCCCAACATGGGCGGCCAGACGGGCCTCAACTGCGCCGTCGCCCTCGGCAAGGCGGGCATCCTCGAGAAGTACGGCGTCGAGGTCATCGGCTGCGACGTGAACTCCATCGAGACCGGCGAGGACCGCGAGCTCTTTGCCAACGCCATGCGCGACATCGGCCTCGAGGTCGCCAAGTCCGGCATCGCGCACACCGTCGAGGAGTGCGAGAAGATCGCTGACGAGCTCGGCTACCCGGTGGTCCTGCGCCCGGCCTTCACGCTCGGCGGCGCCGGCGGCGGCATGGCCTACAACCACGACGACCTCGTGCACATCGCCGAGCAGGGCCTCGCGCTCTCGCCCGAGAGCGAGGTGCTCGTCGAGCAGTCCGTCGAGGGCTGGAAGGAGATCGAGATGGAGGTGATGCGCGACTCCGCGGGCAACGGCGTCGTCATCTGCTCCATCGAGAACCTCGACCCCATGGGCGTCCACACTGGCGACTCCATCACCGTGGCCCCGTGCCAGACGCTCAACGACTTCGAGCTCCAGCGCCTGCGCGACTACTCGCTCGCCATCCTCGAGCGCGTCGGCGTTGCCTGCGGCGGCTCCAACGTGCAGTTTGCCGTGAACCCCGACGACGGCCGCGTCATCGTCATCGAGATGAACCCGCGCGTTTCTCGCTCCTCCGCGCTTGCCTCCAAGGCCACCGGCTTCCCGATTGCCAAGATGGCGGCCCTGCTCTCCGTGGGCTACACCCTCGACGAGATCGAGAACGACATCACGCGCGAGACGCCCGCCTGCTTTGAGCCGTCGATCGACTACTGCGTGGTCAAGGTCCCGCGCTTCGCCTTCGAGAAGTTCAAGGGCACCGACGACACGCTCACCACGCGCATGAAGGCCGTGGGCGAGGTCATGTCCATCGGCGCCACCTTCGAGGAGGCCATGCAGAAGGCCATGCGCTCCCTCGAGCAGGGTCACGCCGGCCTCGGTGCTGACGGCAGCGACGACTTTGCCGGCCTTTCCGAGGAGGAGTTCGAGCACCGCGTGGCCACGCCCACGCCGGACCGCATCCTCTACGTGACCGAGGCGCTGCGCCGCGGCTGGACCGTCGAGCGCGTCTTCGACCTCACCAAGATCGACCACTGGTTCCTCAACCGCATCAAGGACATCGTGACCGCCGAGGGCGTCATCCGCAAGCGTGGCCTCGCCGGCCTCGACGCGGACACCATGATGGCCGCCAAGCAGCTGGGCTTCTCGGACGCGCAGCTCGCCCACCTCACCAACCAGCGCGAGGACACCGTGCGTGCCGTGCGCGAGGTCCTTGGCGTGCGCCCGTGCATCAAGACCGTCGACACCTGCGCCGGCGAGTTCGCGGCTCGCACGAGCTACCACTACCTCACCTACGAGAAGGGCGGCGTGACCGAGTTCCACGAGGCCGAGAAGCCCCGCGTGGTCATCCTCTCCGCCGGTCCCAACCGCATCGGCCAGGGCATCGAGTTCGACTACTGCTGCGTCCACGCGGCCTACGCGCTTGCGGCCAAGGGCTACGAGACCGTCATGGTCAACTGCAACCCCGAGACCGTCTCCACCGACTACGACACCTCCGACCGCCTCTACTTTGAGCCGCTCACCTTTGAGGACGTCATGAACGTCATCGAGGTCGAGAAGCCCGTGGGCGTGATCGTCACCCTCGGCGGCCAGACCCCGATCAACCTCGCAA
>CASEGE010000237.1 GCA_949287335.1 uncultured Olsenella sp.
AGAAGGTCGGCGCGGCGAGAAGGGCCTGGGAGCAGATGGGCTGCACGATGCCCTCGCCGTTCATGACGATGGGCGTGATGTCGCTCGCCTGTGTGCCTGAGCTGCGCCTCACGAACCGCGGCTACGTGAACTGCCTCACCTTTGAGATGGAGCCCCTGCTTATAGACGGCTGACAGATGGGGACGGGGGCGTTTTGTCAGGCTTCGCGAACCCCATGACAATTGGGACAGGTTCATTTGTCACAAAATGGACGAGGGCCCGTTGGCGAAAACGCCTTCGGGCCCCCACTTTGGCAGCTGCCAAGCAAATTCATGCTCTACAGTGCGGGCTCATGCGATTGAGACTCGTCGTGCGCCCGCTCCCTGCGCAGTGAGTATCATTCCCCATCGGCACGCGCTCGGCACCAACGCTCCGGTGAACGGCATTCTTCACCGGCCAAGCACAACTCAAGGACAACCCCTCCATATGCGCTAGGATTTGTCGGGTAGGCAACACGAGGAGAAACGATGGCAAAAAAGAACGCCGCGCGTCGCAAGGACAAGGGGGCCGGCGGCGCGCCAAACAACGGCTTTGCAAACAAGAGCTACGAGGGAGAGCGCTTCTCGGCAACCTTTGAGTACAACGAGCTCTGTCTCGTTCGCGCAGCCGAGCTCATGGCGCCCCGCCTCAAGAACGTTCTTCTGGCAGCAAACTTTGTCGCCCTGCTCGCCATCATCTTCGTCGCGATAGTCGCGGAGGGCTTTGTCGCGCTTATCGTTGTCCTGTTCATCATTTCGGTGGGGCTGTACTATGCCGTGCACAACTGGAGCAAGCTGCAGCTTCGCTACGCGCGCTCGACCAACCTCCTACCCCGGCCCGGCGTGACGCGCTATCGCGTAGTTGTGTGCAACGACGCCGTTCACGCGGAGGACGACCAGGGCGGAGAGGAAAGCTTTGACCTCGCCTCCCTTGCGCACGTCAACGCAAACTCGGAGTCCATCCTCGCCTGCTTTGGCGAGAAGCGCTACGTCTACATCCCCCGCAGCGCCCTGAGCGAGACCCGCTTCCGCGAGCTCACGCACTTCCTCGACGAGAAGGCCTCCTAAAGAGCGGCGCGCCCGGGCAAGCACCCAGGCGCGCCGGGAGACGGGTCCTTTCCGCGCGAAGAGGCTAAGCGCGAAACGACGGTGCCGGGCGCTAGCCCACCCGCAGCTCGGTCTGGCTCGTCCAGACGACGGCCTCGTAGGGGCGCAGCGCGCCAGACCGGGGAACGTCGTCGTAGTTTCCCACAAGACGCCCCATGCCCTCGACGCCCAAATCCGCCAGCTCGCACTCCCTTTCATCAAACGAGCAGGCCACCACGAGGCGCTTCTCGCCAAGCGAGCGCTCGTAGGCTATGACCTTGGGCGCCGCCACCCCGGCGTCGAGGAAGCGAACCGACCCCTCGGCAACCACGTCGAGCTCGTGGCGCAAGGCAATGAGGTGACGGTAGTACTCGAGCATCGAGCCCGGCACGTCGCTCTCAGAGCGCACGTTCACCACGGCTGAGGATTCCGGAATCTCAAGCCAGGGAGTCCCCACGGTGAAGCCCGCACCAGGATCGCTCGTCCACTGCATCGGGGTGCGACCGTTGTCACGCGAGCGCTCCCCCACCACGCGCAGCGCCTCCTCGGGCGTGACACCACCCGCGAGCAGAGCGTGATAGGCGTTGTGGCTCTCAACGTCGTTGTACTTCTCGATGGAGCAGTAGCCGGCGTTGGTCATGCCGATTTCGTCGCCCTGGAAGACGTAGGGCGTGCCCTTCATGAAGAAGTCGCAAGTGGCGAGCATCTTGCCCACAAGATCCCAGCTGCCCCAGCGCTCGCCCACGCCCTCGCGCCCGCCGAAGCGCGTGATTGCACGCGGCTGATCATGGTTGTCCCAGAACAGGGCGTTCCAGCCGCCGCCGGACTGCATGCCCTCCTGCCACTCACGCAGAATGGCGCGCAGCGAGGCAATGTCCGGCTCCTTGAGCGCCCACTTATCGCCGCCGGCATAATCCACCTTGAGGTGATGAAAGCTGAAGCTCATCGAGAGCTCGTAGTTCTCGGGACGCGTGTAGCGAATGCAGTTGGCAAGATCTGTCGAGGCCATCTCTCCCACCGTAACCATGCCGTCAATCCCGGCGCGCTCCACCAGCTCACGCAGGTACTCGTGCACGTGCGGACCGTCGGCCACGAGGGAGCGGCACGCGTTGCCCGAGCCAGGCACGTCCTCTATGACCTCGGGCTTTGAGATGAGGTTCACCACGTCGAACCTAAA
>CASEGE010000238.1 GCA_949287335.1 uncultured Olsenella sp.
CCGGGGGCTGGCGAATCCCCGGAGATCCAACGCATGTCGTCGAGCAGGACCTCGCGGGTAAAGAGCGCGGGGCTCTCGTGGTCCGCCGTCACGTAGACGACGTTTGTCTCCGTGTCCGTGGAGACCACGTAGCGCGCCGGCCCACCACCGAGGTCAAGCCCCTTGCGCTGGCCCACGGTAAAGAGGAAGGCCCCGTCATGGCGCCCGATCACGCGGCCCGTCTCCCACTCCACGACGTCGCCCGCGCGCCGCTCGAGCTCGTCGAGAAGAAACGTCCGTATGCCCACCGGGCCCACGAAGCAGATGCCGTCCGAGTCCGGCTTGGACTCCACGCCAAGGCCGCGCTCAGCGCACATGCGGCGCACCTCTGCCTTGTCGCGAATCTCGCCCACCGGGAGAAGCGTTCGGGAGAGCGCCTCCTCCCCCACGCGCCAGAGAAAGTAGGTCTGGTCCTTGTGCTCGTCGAGAGCGCGAAGGAGCACGGTGCGGCCGTCGTTGCCCCGCGCGACGCGGCCGTAGTGACCCGTGGCGACAAAGTTCGTCCCCCGCTCGAGCGCGCGCTCGAGGAAGGTGCCAAACTTGATCGTCTGGTTGCACATGACGTCGGGGTTGGGGGTGTAGCCGTGCGCGTAGGCGTCCACGAGGTAGTCGACCACCGTGGCCTTGTACTCCTCCTCGCAGTCCCAGACCTCGAGCTCAATGCCCAGCGTCACGGCAACGCGCTCGGCGTCGGCGAGGTCGGCCGCCCAGGGGCAGCGAAACCCCGGCAGGTCGCGAGACCAGTTGCGCATGTAGACGGCAGTGACGTCATACCCCTGCTCCACGAGCAGGGCAGCAGCCAGCGCGGAGTCCACGCCGCCCGAGAGGCCGCAGAAGACGCGGCTACCATCGCCCATACCTCATAACCCCCTCTTTAGGCCTTGTTTTCATGCTGATTTTGCGGGTTGTGAGGTATCGGCCCATCTACACCGCCCAATAGCGAGGCCACGCGCGCCGCCTGGGCGGCGTCATCAAGCCCCAGGCGCGCCATCTCGGCCCTCACGGCACGCACGATGGCCGCGGCGGCGTAGTCGACGTCCTCCTCGGTGGTGGGACGGCCGAGCGTGAGGCGTAGGCTCCCCTCCGCAAGGGTGCGCGGCATGCCAATGGCCTCGAGGACATGGCTCACGCGCATGCGGCTCGCGGCGCACGCCGAGCCCGTTCCCACGGAGACCCCCTCGCGCTCGAGCGCAATCACGAGGCGACGCGCCTCGATGCCAGCAAATGAGACGTGCAGGAGGCCCGGAAGCCTTCGCTTTGCGTTCCTTGGTCCCGAGACGACCATCCACGGGAGCTCCGCGAGAAGTGCCTCGCGCAGGCGCTCGCGCAGCGCCCCAAGGCGCCGCGACTCCTCGGAGCGACGCTCGCAGGCAAGCTCCAGGGCACGCGCGAACGCCACGATTCCCGCCACGTTCTCCGTGCCGGAGCGCACGCCCGCCTCCTGACCGCCCCCGTAGACGAGCGGCCTCAGCCTCACGTCATCGGAGGCCCAGAGCAGGCCAACCTGCTTGGGGCCGTAGATCTTGGCGGCAGAGAGCGTGAGCATGTCAACCCCGAGCGAGCCCACGTTCACCGAGAGCGCACCTGCCGCCTGGGACGCGTCCGAGTGCAGGTAGATTGGCCTTTTCTCGCCCGCCTCGAGACGCCTGGCGCGCTCTGCGGCAACAACGCGCGCGATCTCGCGCACGGGCTGCACCACGCCCAGCTCTCCGTTGGCAAGCTCCACGGAGACGAGCTCGGTGTCCGGTCGGATGGCTCGCGCAATGGCCGCAGGGTCAACCAGGCCGTCAGCCCCAACGCGCACCGTACGGCGCTCGTGCATGCCCGCGCAGGCAAGCACGCTCTCATGCTCGACGGCATCAATGACCACGTGCCCGTCCACGGCGGCAAAGGCGAGGTTGTTCGCCTCGGTGGCACCTGCCGTGAAGACGATGCTGTCGCTCTGGGCGCCAATGAGGCGCGCCACGCTCCCGCGGGCGCGCTCCACGTCATCATGGGCCTCGCGCGCACGCGCGTAGGGTGCCGAGGGGTTCCAGAACCTCTCGCTCAGATACGGAAGCATCGCAGCCATGACCTCCGGGTCCATGGGGGTTGCCGCCGCGTAGTCAAGGTAGACCTCTCTTGCGACCATCACAGCTCACCTCTCCCCTCAGCCTCGGTCATCGTGTTGCCGTCCGCGTCGAGCACGAGGTTTCCGTTCTCGTCCACCAGGTCGCGGTTCTCGCCGATCTTGAGGTTCTGGAAGCGCCCCGCGATGAACTCGTCGCTGTAGTTGGTGTCAACCCACTGCTCGAAGGCGTTGGACGGGGGCAGGCCCGCGTCTCGCTCCGTCTTGCGGTTGAAGCACACAAGGGTCATGGCTACGTCCGCAACCAGGTAGAGCGCCACGAGCGTCACGAAGATGGCCTGTCTGCGCGTGGTGGGCATGCCAATCTGGTAGAGCAGGCGCGGCATGACCACACGGCTCCACACAAGGCCGAGAAGACCCCAGAAGACCAGGAAGCGCCACGCGACCCACTGGGTGATGTGGTCGGGTAGGTGCAGGTAGGTCCAGCTCTCCGCGTCAAAGAACGTGGACATCCCCCATCCGGCGAGCTGCTCGAGCACCCCGCCCACCGCGGCAGAGACAAGAAAGATCTGCCATGCCTTGGCACCCCGCGTGCGCAGGAAGAAGCTGAGCACCGTGAGGAACACGGCGCCAAAGCCGTAAAGCGGCGAGAAGGGCCCCCACACCAGGCCCACGCGGCTCTCCGTGAGGCCGGCCGTGGCGAGCATCCACACCTCCTCGATGAGAAGGCCCGCCATCGAGCCAACGAAGAAGATGATGATTATCTGGTACCAGCCGAGGTGCAGGTGGTCGAGGTACTCGTCCACGGCCTCGTTGGAGGCATGCCAGCGGGCAAAGAGGCGCCCCAGCCCGCGCTGGCGCTCGGCCCGGGCAAGCTCGCGCTCTAGGACGTCCTCGGACTCCTCGAGGGCGGTCTGCGCTCGCTCCACGTCATCAGCGTCCAAGCTGCTGCCTCGGGAGAGCCACTCCCAGAAGAAGACGATGACGCGCACGAACCCCTGCACGACCAGAAATAGAAACACCACAAAGATGAGCGAGAGAAACATCTCGTCGAGACTCCCCGATGCCGTTACCGCGCTTTCAGCGCCTAAGGATAGCAAAAGGGCCGGTCAAAGACCGGCCCTCGACATTTCATGGAGCGGGCTACGGGGTTCGAACCCGCGACCTCAACCTTGGCAAGGTTGCGCGCTACCAACTGCGCTAAGCCCGCGACGCAAGGAGTAATACTACGGGATTCTCTTACGCATTGCAAGAGAAAATTTGAGTCATTCGTACTTCTCGGCAATTTGGCCTCACGCGCCCCGAGACACAAATGGGCGCCCCGCAGGGCGCCCGTCATGTCATGGAGGCGAAGCCCGGATTCGAACCGGGGGTCAGGGCTTTGCAGGCCCGTGCCTTACCACTTGGCCACTTCGCCGTATGAAAAAGGCCGATCGAGACCGGCCCGAGGCTTTCATGGAGCGGGCTACGGGGTTCGAACCCGCGACCTCAACCTTGGCAAGGTTGCGCGCTACCAACTGCGCTAAGCCCGCAAAAGCAGGGAATACTATACGGGGCGAGGCTCGCTCGTGCAAGCGAGAAGCGCGAGATTTGTGAAGGAACCGTGAAACCCCAGTACATGCAGGCGCCTCCTCCCCGCTAGGCGGGAACGGAGGTCTCCGGCGGGCTTGCCAGGGGCACGGAGTCGAGGAGCTTCACGAGCCTGACCACGGTCCCCTCCCCCGTGCTCTTGTGCTCGATGGTCACGGAGTCCGCGAGCAGCCTCATGAGGCGAATGCCGCGCCCGCGCTCCGCGCCCGGGTCAGCCTCGGGAAGCTCTTCTCCCTCGGTGAGCGAGAAGCCCCTCCCGCAGTCCGCCACGTCAATGACCACGCGGTCGGGGTAGGCGGCTACCGTGACGAGCACCCCTCCCCCGCAGGTGTGGTCAACGGCGTTGCCCAGCGCCTCCCCCGCCGCGAGGTTCATGTCGAAGACCTCGTCCGCCGAGAAGGGCAGCGAGGAGATGAGGTCGACGACGCGCTCTCGAGCCTCCGACAGCGCGCCCGCCTCCACGCGAAACGTCGTCCTCCACCGCGGGAGCACCGAGGGGTCGAGCTCGGCGACCGGGCGGCGGTCCCCCGGGCGCGAGACCGGCATGTAGTCGAGCATCCTCATGCGACGCAGCGCGGCGTACACCTGGGCGGAGACGTTCACGAGCGAGATGAGCCCGCCCTCGCGGCGCATGCGCCGAAGCTCCGTGAGGATGAGCCCCATGCCGGCAGAGTCGACATGGGTCACGTCCTCCATGTTCATGAAGATGCGCCGGCAGCCGCGCTCTATCAGACGGTCGATGCGCGCCCTGACCCTCGGGACCATCGACACGTCCAGGTCCCCGTCCACCGCGACAAGCGCTATGTTCACCATGTCAGCCATGGTGGTCTTATTCCCCAAAGGGGCGAGCTTCAACGGGTGACGGGACACCCGGGCGGCAGCGGGCGCAAAGCCTTCCGCCAACGTGCCAAACGGCGGCAGGCGTCACGAGAGCCCGTCAAAGCGCACGGCAACCATTGCCACGTCATCCTCGAGGTTGTGCCCCGTAAAGGCGTCCAGCGCGCCCAGGAGACGCTCCACGAAGCCGTCAAAGGGCTTCTCGCCCGCGGACTCCCGCATGACCATGTCACGGAGCCCCTCATCGCCTAAGAACGCCCCGGACGCGTCGCGCGCCTCGGTCGTCCCGTCCGTGTAGAGCAGCAGGACGTCCCCGCGCTCGAGGCGGGCCACGCCGTCAACGTACGAGATGTCATGGAAGGCGCCCACGACGCCGGATTGAACGTCGAGGGTTGAGATCTCGTCTGCACCGGGGCTCATGAGAAGCGCGGGGGGATGTCCCGCCGAGCAGTAGCGAATCGTCTCCTCCGTGAGGTCGATGATTCCCACGAAGAGGGTCGCAAAGGTCTCGAGGCGCGAGAAGCCCAGCAGAAACTCGTTGAGCGAGCGCACCATGCGCGCGGGGGCCAGGCCCTCCCAGGCGTAGGCCCCGAGCGCCGTCTTCACCGCGGCAGAGACCGAGGCCGCCTCGACGCCCTTTCCGGAGACGTCGCCCATGATGACGCAGGCGCGGTGGTCGGGCAGGCGGATGAGGTCGTAGAAGTCCCCGCCAACCGAGGCCGCCTTCGTCGCGGACGAGTAGACCGCCTGCGCCGTGATGCCCTCCACGCGCTGCAGCTCGTTGCGCATGCCGGTCTGGAGCGCCTGCGAGATGCGCTTGTCCTCCTCGCGCGCGACAACCCCTCGTATGATGTCCCTCACGTCGGCGGCAAGGTCTGAGATGAACTCGAGCTCGATGTCGTCAAAGGGCTCGGCGCCGTCCGGCCGGAGCAGCAGAAGGCACCTGCGCTCCCCCACGAGCACGCCGAGGTCGATCAGCGCACCGAGGCAGGGCTCGCCAAGGGAGCGAAGCTCCGAGAAGAGCGCGGAGTCGGGCACGACGGGCACAACGGCGATCCCGTCGTGAGCGTACGGGGCAACGAGCTCGTCGATGTCCACCGACAGGTCCCGGGCACCCGTGAGCGGCAGGTTTGCCACCACCACGTGACGATCCCCGCTCACGCTCATGCGAACCGCGGTTGCGTCGAGCTCGTCGGCCGCCTCAACTGCCACCGTGATGAAGCGCTCGGCGGCGCCCTCCCTGTCCTCCTCGGGAAGCGTGCCCAGGTTGAGGAGCTCCTCGCGCAGCTGTGTCTCGAGCGAGGCGAGACGATCGGCGCGCTGGGAGCGAAGCGTCGTGAACGCCGCGGCGAGCTGGACCGAGAGATAGTGCGCAACAGAATCGAGGAGACGTGCGTCATCGCGCAGGAGCGGGCGCATGCGACGCCAGCCCACCTCGATGATCGAGATGATGTGCCCGCCAAACCACACGGGAACGGCAATGAAGCTCGTGAAGGGCGGGAGCATCCCCACGCGCATGCGCGTGACCTCGTGCGTGTCCTCGTCCACCACCTCGCGCGTGGTGAGCTTGCCGTGCCTGAGATCGTCCCCCGAGGGAGCGCACACGCGCAGCCTTACGGCCCTGCCAGCACGCACGGCTATGCGCTCGACGCTGCGACCGTAGGGCATGAAGCGCGCGATCTTCTCGCCAGCAAGTCCGCTCGAGAGCCCGCGCAGGTGAAAGCCATCCGATTCCGCAAGGTAGACGATCGTGCCGTCCGCCTCCATGGTCTCGGTCAGCTCCTCGAGCAGGCGCTCAAAGAGCGAGGCGAGGTCGCTGGAGTCTATGGTGTCGAGCACGATCTTGATCGTTCCCGAGAGGCGGTGATTGGCGCGCCTGAGGTCCTGCAGCTCGCGGTCGTACTCGCGGTCGGCGCGGCTCTCGCACTCCGAGGCGTGAGCGACGAGAAGGTACGTCTCCCCCGGCGCGTTGACCGTGTCGCAGCGCACGCGCACGCTCACGAGCTGGCCGGAAGCATCACGACAGGACACGGACGCAAGAGAGCCGTCCACGGGAAACGGCAGGTCTGAGATGTCAAACACATCCTGAGCCGGCGTTGTCTCGCCCGCTGGGAAATATGCGCGGACATCTGAGCCCACCAGCTCGACGGCGCCCGAGAAGAGCTGCTCTGCCTCGTCGTTGGCAAGCAGGACGCGACCAAGCCCGTCAAAGACGAGAACCGCCTCGGAGGTGAGCTGCAGCAGGCGCGAGAGCGTGCCGATGAGGCTCCCCTCGCCGATGCCCTCGACCCTCCTGCTGAGTCCCGCCTTTGCCATGAGTGCCCCCTGAGCGGCCATTGACGTTGCAAGGCTAGCGTACCATGCGAGCCACGGCGTCTCGATAAGAAAAAAGCGGACCTCCGAGGAGGCCCGCGTTCTTTCGTGGTGTCGGAGGCGGGACTTGAACCCGCACGACCTTTTAGTCAGTCACTAGCACCTCAAGCTAGCGCGTCTGCCAATTCCGCCACTCCGACGTGCACTGCGCTTTCGCGCAAGGAGTAGTATGCACTACCGCGCGCGCCCGCGCAAGCCTCAATTTCGAAAAAGTTTGGGAGGCCCGGGCGACGGGGGGGTGTCCTTCTCGCCCGTGCCCTTCTCGCCCAGGCCTTGGCCCTTCTCGTCCGGGCCCCTGGTGCCTGATTTCCGCCGAATGCGTGAATCGGTGCCGGATTTCCGTCATTTGCGTGCGGCGGACACGCATATGGCCGGATTCCGGCACCGAAACACTCATATGGCGGGAATCAGGCACCAGGGGTTTAATGCGGGACGAGAAGAACGCGGGCGAGAAGAACGCGCGCCAGCGGCCCGCAAACAAAAAGCGGCCCCGAAGGGCCGCCGAAAGCGATCGATGGGAGTTCCCCTAGGCGAGGGTGCCCGTGGGGAACGTGAGCGCCATAACCAGCACGCACACGATGAAGACCGTCGAGGTGATCACCGTGAGGCGGTTGAGGTTCTTCTCGAGCACGCCCGAGCCGGTCCCGGAGTTGTAGAGGGACGAGGCGATCATGTCGGAGACGCCGGTGCCCTTGCCGGAGTGCATGAGCACGAGGATGACGGTGAGCGCGCCGGAGAGGAACAGCACGACGGTCAGGATGATGTTGAGCGGGTTCACGGATGGGACTCCTTCTGGGGACAGATGCATAACAGCTTGTTATGGTAACACAAAGGGACCCGAGCTCTCGCCCGGGTCCCCGTCTTCACATCTGCCGAGAAGAACGACGGCCTTATGCCATCGCGCTCTTCACCATCGCGGCGAAGCTGTCGGCCTTGAGGGAGGCGCCGCCGACGAGCGCGCCGTCGACGTCCTCCTTCTCGAGGAAGC
>CASEGE010000239.1 GCA_949287335.1 uncultured Olsenella sp.
CGCGCGGCCGCGGCGGTGGGAAACGTCGCCGTGCTCGTGGACCCCGAGGCCGCCAGCGTGCGCGAGCTCGCGCCCGATGTGCTGGTGGACGCAATTCTCGCCAAACGCAACCTCGGCACCATGCGCGACATGGCGCCCGTCGTGATCGGCGTGGGTCCCGGCTTCACCGCGTGCGAGGACTGCGACGCCGCGGTGGAGACGATGCGCGGCCACTACCTGGGGCGCGTTTACTACGAGGGGTCGCCCATCCCCAACACGGCGGTGCCCGGCCTTATTGGAGGCTACGCGGGCGAGCGCGTGATGCGCGCCCCGGCGGACGGCGTCTTCGAGCCGTGCGTGGAGATCGGCGCGCAGGTCACGGCCGGCGACGTCTGCGCCATGGTGTCCGGTGAGCCCATGCGCGCCACAATTGACGGTGTTGTGCGCGGCCTGCTGCAATCCGGCGTCCCGGTGCACAAGGGTATGAAGTGCGGCGACGTGGACCCGCGCTGCCACACGGAGTACATCGAGAGCGCCTCCGACAAGGCACTGGCCGTTGGCGGCGGAGTGCTCGAGGCGATTCTCGCGCTCTCGGGTTCGTCGGCCAAGAAGAACGCGGATGCCGAGAAGAGCGCGCCCCTCGTCAACGGCTCCCTCTCCGACGAGGCCTTCGTCTCCGCGCTCGTGGCGGAGCTCGAAGCAGGGCGGCGCGTGGGATTGGCGAGCCTGCTCGCCACGAGCGGCTCGATGCCGCGACATGAGGGCGCGCGCCTAGCTGTCCTTGCAGACGAAGCGCTGGTAGGAACCGTCGGCGGCGGCGCGATCGAGCAGCTGGCCATCGAGCGCGCCCGTGCGGTGCACTCCAGCGGCACGCCAGGCCTGGAGTGGTATCACACCGGCGACGCCATGGCCTGCGGCGGGGACGCCTTGCTCGCGATCCGCACGCTCACGGCCGACGACCTGCCCGCCCTTCTCGCCGTGCGCGACGCGCTCCTGCGCGACGAGCCCGTCTGTGTGACGGAATGCTGGGCGGATGTCGTCGCGCCAACGATCGAGGTCGGCCCCGCTGCGCGCCTGAGCTCCCCGGCCTGGGATGACGCCCGCGCCATCTACCGCGAGCCCGTTGCCGCGCCGAGTCGGCTGCACGTCTTTGGCGCCGGGCACGTGGGTGCCGCGCTCGTGGGCCTGGCCGCGGCGGCCGGCTTTGAGATCCACGTCTATGACGACCGCCCGGAGCTTGCCACGCACGAGCGCCTGCCGCAGGCAGCCACCGTGACCTGCGGCGCATTTGCCGACCTCGCCACAAATGCCGCCATCGGGCCGCGAGACTCCGTCGTCGTGCTCACGCACGGGCACGCCTTCGACGAGACGGTCCTTCTCGCCGTGCTGACTCGCGACGTTCAGCCCGCCTATGTCGGATGCATCGGCAGCGCCCGCAAGGCCGCCCTCGCGCGCGAGCACCTCGCTGCCGCCGGCGTGCCACAGGAGTGCGTCGACGCCGTGGCCATGCCGATCGGCCTTGCAATCGGGGCCGTCACGCCCGCCGAGATCGCGCTTGCCATCGTGGCGCAGCTCGTTCGCCGTCGCGCCGAGCGTCGCGGCGAGGGTCCGGGGAAGGGCGAGCGCGCATGACGGCCCTCGCCCGTAAACACCCTGGCCGCATCATCGCCCTTCTCGGCACGCTCCTCGTGGTTACGGTCCTCATGTCGCTGGCGCTCGGCCGCTATCCCATCGGCCCGGTGGACGCGCTCGAGCTTTTGGCCTCCCGCGTGGCGCCCGGCCTCGGCGATTTCTCCGCACAGCAGGAGACGCTCTTCTTCAACGTGCGCTTGCCGCGCATCTTGCTCGTGATCCTCGTGGGCGCGAGCCTCTCGGCTGCCGGTGCCGCCTTCCAGGGAATCTTCCAAAATCCGCTCGTCTCGCCGGACTTCCTTGGCGCGTCGCAGGGTGCGGCCTTTGGCGCGTGCTGGGCCATCCTCGCGGGCGGCACCTCGCTCGTGATTTCCGGCTCCGCCTTTGCCGTCTCGCTCGCCGCGGTGGGCATTGTGCTGCTGGTGAGCAGCCGGGCGCGCGGCAACCGGATCCTCGTGACCGTTCTTGCCGGCATCATGGTGAAGTCGCTCTTCGAGGCCGGCGTTTCCTACACCAAGCTCGTGGCCGACCCGTCCAACCAGCTGCAGGCCATCACCTTTTGGCTGCTTGGCTCGTTCAACGGCGCTAAGGTGGCCGACCTCGCGCTGGCGGTTGCGCCCATCGCCATCGGCCTTGCCGGCCTCATGGCCATGCGCTGGCGCCTTAACGTCCTTACGATGTCCGACGACGAGGCGCTCTCGATGGGCGTCAACGCCCCGCGCGTGCGTGCCGTGGCAGTGCTCTTCTCAGCGCTTGTGACCGCGGCGAGCGTGGCGGTCTCCGGGCTCATCGGCTGGGTGGGGCTCGTGGTGCCGCACCTCGCGCGCGGCTTGGTGGGCAGCGACTACCGACACCTCCTGCCGGCCAGCATGCTCGTGGGGGCAACGTTTCTGCTGGTGGTCGACGACATCGCGCGCCTTGCACTCACGGCGGAGATCCCCATTGGCATCCTCACGTCCGTGGTGGGCGCGCCGTTCTTCCTGTGGCTCATCGTGAAGAGGGGGCGCGGCTGACATGAGCTTCGAGATCTCCGACCTCAGTTTCTCCTACGGCGACCACGCGGTGCTCGAGGGCGTGGACCTGACCGTTGCGGACGGCGAGCTCGCGTGCGTGCTCGGGCCCAACGGCGTGGGCAAGACTACGCTCTTCCGATGCATCCTGGGCCTCGAGCGGCCGCGCGCGGGGACCATTCTCGTGAACGGCCGTCCGCTCGAGGAGCTCTCCGTGGCCGAGCGCGCACGCGAGATGGCCTTCGTCCCCCAGAGCCACGCGCAGGTCTTTGACTACGAGGTGCTCGACGTCGTGCTCATGAGCGCGGCGTCGCGTCTGGGGCCGTTGCGTGCGCCCGCGGCCGCCGACCGCGCCCGCGCCGAGGAGGCGCTCGAGCGCGTGGGCGTGGCGCACCTCGCGCACCGGAGCTTCATGCAGGTCTCGGGGGGTGAGCGGCAGCTCGTCCTTATCGCCCGAGCCATCGCGCAGGACGCGCGCTCGATCGTGATGGACGAGCCCACGAGTGCGCTCGACTTTGGCAACACGGCACGTGTGATGGCGGTCGTACGACGACTTGCGAGCGAGGGGCTCTCCGTGATCGCGTCTACGCACGCGCCCGACCTGGCCTACCTCTACGCGGACACGGTGCTCGCGCTCGACGACGGACGCGTCCGCGCGTGTGGCTCGCCGGCGGACGTCATCACCGGGCCGCTTTTGAGCGAGCTCTACGGCCTGCCCGTGGAGGTCAGCTCGCTCCACAACGATAAGGCGCGCGCCTGCGTGCCCCTGGACATGACGAAATGATTCAAAAGGGGTCTGTCCCCTTTTGAATCATCGGGAAGGGAGAAGAGATGAGGAGAAGAACGTTCTTGTCGGCGGTCGCGGCGCTTGCGGTGGCGGCGTCGATCGGGGCGTGCGGCGGCGCGCCGGCGGCGGAGTCCGGCCAGCAGTCCGACCAGCAGCCTGCGGCGGAGCAGGTGGCCACGCGCGTGGTCACGGACTCGCTCGGGCGTGAGGTGGAGATCCCGGCCGAGGTCGAGCGCATTGCGGCGTCCGGCCCCGTGGCTCAGCAGGTGCTGCTCACGGTGGCGCCCGAGAAGATGGTCGGCCTCTCCGGCGAACTCACGGACGAGCAGCTTGCCTACCTCGGTGAGAACCTCGCTGACCTGCCCGTCTTTGGTCAGATCTACGGTGGCAAGGGCGACTTCAACAAGGAGGCCGTCGCCGCGGCTGACCCGCAGCTCATCATCGACGTCGGCGAGGCTAAGGACTCGCTTGTCGAGGAGCTGGACACGCTGCAGGAGCAGATTGGCATCCCGTGCGTGCACATCGACTCGACCGACCTCCACAGCTACGCTGACCTCTACGACCAGCTTGCGGACATCCTGGACTCCGAGAAGGCAGCCGAGCTGGCGAACTACTGCCGCGACGCGGTGGCAGAGGTCGAGGCCGTCGTCTCAGAGGTGCCCGAGGACGATCGCCCGCGCGCCGCGTACCTGCTCGGTGACACGGGCACCAACGCGATGGCGCGCGGCGGCTTCCAGTCCGGCATCATCGACCTGTGCTCCGAGAACGTCGTCGTGGTGGACGACCCGTCGTCCAGCGGCAAGGGCAACGAGATCGGCCTCGAGCAGATCGCGCTCTGGGATCCCGAGCTCATTGTCTTTGTGGGTGACTCGATCTACGACACCGTGGGCGACGAGTCCGCTTGGGCTGAGCTCAGCGCCATCAAGTCCGGCAACTACTTCCGCGCGCCGAGCGAGCCGTACAACTGGATCTCCATGCCCGCCTCGGTCAACCAGATTATCGGCCTGCAGTGGTACGCGCGCCTGTGCTACCCGGAGCGCTTTGACGACGACCTGCGTGACGTGGTGGGGGAGTATTACCAGCTCTTCTACGGCCACGACCTCACGGACGAGGAGTACGGCGCGCTGATGCGCGGCGCCGTGCGTGGGTAGCACCTAGGGGCTGGCGAAATTAACGTAACTTGGTTTTCTGAAAATTGGCCTTTCCGACACAAAACCCCAGTTGGCAAGAGTCTTTCAGGAAACCAAGTTACGTTATTTTTCGCAGTGCGGGCAGAGCCGCCCGCGAAGGACCTCGTGAAGGCGGCTCGCACCTGCCTCGTCCGGGCCGATGAGCTTAACCGAGCCCCAAATGGGGCGCAGACGCTCGACGATCTCTTCGGCAAGCGATGAGCGCACGATCACGAGCGCGTGCGGCCAGGCCGGCGTGGGGCCGGCGTCCAGCAGCTTGAGCGCCGCGGTGAGCCCGTCGCCGCGGCGCAGCTCGAGCGGACCGACCTCGTCGATAACGAGGAGCCCGGGACGCACGTCCTTCTTGTCAGCCGTCTTGGCAAGCTCAGCGAGGTGCGCGTTCACGCGGTCGAGCGCCGCCGCATCAAAGTCCCAACCTAGGTCAAAAGGGGACTGTCCCCTTTTGACCGGTTTAGCGAGAAGGACGCGCTCGCGCGAGGGCAACAGCACGTTCTGGATTCCGACCTTCTCACCGTCGTGCCACATGCCGGGTGCGAGTACGCCGCGTACGGGAACGTCCGCCTCCTCGAGCTCGCGCACGCGCGCCTCGAGCCACGTGGTCTTGCCCGTTTGGATGTCTCCGGTGAGAATGAACAGCATGCCGCCTCCCGATAACCCTGCTTGGAGGAAATGATGACAGATGCGTGGTCGCTCTACGACCAGATGATTGCCCGGATTCCAGAAGACGCGCTCGTGCGGCGCGTGGTCATGGGCGCGCACCACTGCCTCGTGGAGGCCGAGTGCGGGACGGGCGTGGCGGCGCTCCATCGCGGCGGCGCGCGACTGCGCATGGAGCGCGGTTGGGCGGGCAAGACGTTGCGCGAGCTCGCGATGCGAGCGAAGTCCTGGGACTTCGAGGTGGCGTCAGTGGGCGTTGCGGCGCTCAACGCCTGGCACAACCAACGCGAGCGCCTGGGCATGCTGGACCTGGTCGCGGACGCGCACGGCACGGATCCGTTCGTGTTTCTCGCACCGATTGCCGCGCGCATGGCGGCCGAGAAGAACGTC
>CASEGE010000240.1 GCA_949287335.1 uncultured Olsenella sp.
CTGCGCGCGCAGCGTGCGGCCAGCGAGGCCGAGCGAGAGGCCGTCGCGCGGGATGCCGCCGCGCGCGAGCGGGGCCGCAAGCTGATGGAGCCCGACGAGGACGACCTCAAGATGCCCCTTGGCCAGAAGATCGTCATTCTCGCCATTGTTGTGGTGGCGGCCGTGTGGCTTGCCGTCACCGTTCTTGGATAGTTCTGGTATAGCCCCAGATAGGAGGGCATATGTCTCTCACCGATCGCACCAAGCCCACCGACGTCTGCCTCAACACGGACCTCTATGAGCTCACGATGGCCCAGGGCTTCTGGGAGTCGGGCCTTGCGCACGGGGAGGCCTGTTTCAACGCCTTCTTCCGCGACTGCCCCTTTGACGGCGGCTATGCCGTGTGCTGCGGCACCGGCCAGATTGCCGACCTCGTGGAGAACTTCGTCTTTGAGGACGATGACATCGCCTATCTCTCGGGCATCCAGGCCCCCGGCGGTGGCCCCATGTTCAAGCCGGAGTTTCTCGAGTACCTGCGCAACCACCGGCTTGACCTCACCATTCACGCCGTTCCCGAGGGACAGATCGTCTTTGGGCGCGAGCCCATGGTGCGCGTGGAGGGTCCCGTCATCGACTGCCAGCTCATCGAGACGGCACTGCTCAACCTGGTGAACTTCCAGACGCTCGTGGCCACCAAGACGGCGCGCGTGGTGCGTGCGGCGGAGGGGCACCCCGTGTCCGACTTCGGCCTTCGTCGCGCGCAGGGCCCCGACGGCGGCCTTGCGGTGGCACGCGCGTCCTACATTGCCGGCGCGTCCTCCACGTCAAACGTGCTCGCGGGCAAGATCTACGGGATTCCCGTCTTTGGCACCCACGCGCACTCGTGGGTCATGGCGTTTCCGAGCGAGCTCGAGGCGTTTAGGGCCTTTGCCAAGTCGAGCCCCAAGAACTGCGTGCTTCTCCTTGACACCTACGACGTTCACCAGGGCATTCGCAATGCCATCACCGTGGCCAAGGAGATGGAGGCGGCGGGCGAGAAGCTCTCTGCGGTGCGCCTTGACTCCGGCGACCTGGCGCGCCTCTCCAAGGAGGCACGCGCGGCCTTTGACGAGGCGGGGCTGCCGTACGTGAAGATCTCGGTCTCCAATGACCTTGACGAGTACACCATCCAGTCGCTCTTTGCCCAGGGCGCGCCCATCGACTCCTTTGGCGTGGGCACCAAGCTCGCCACGTGCGACCCGCAGCCCTCGCTCGGCGGCGTCTACAAGCTCTCGGCCGTGCGTCGCGGCGAGGGCGAGCCCTGGACGCCGGTGATCAAGCTCTCCGAGCAGTCCTACAAGCGCACCGTGCCCGGCGTGCAGCACGTGAGGCGCTACTACGACCAGGCAGGCCGCCCCGTGGCGGACATGCTCGTCGTGGACGAGGTGGCGCACGACGGGGTCGCGCGCGAGATGATTGACATCCTCGATCCGTACCTGGTGCACCGCATCTCCGGCGAGCCTGAGGAACTGCTCGTGGAGCTGGTCCGTCACGGCGAGCGCGTGGGCGAGCCCGAGGGCATCGAGGTCGCACGCGAGCGCTGCCGCGAGGCGCTCATGCGGCTCGACCCGGCGGTGGCGCGCTTCCTCAACCCGCAGACCTACCCCGTTGGCCTTGAGCCGGGACTGGCCGAGCTGCGCGCCGAGCTCGCCCGCGAGGAGCGCGCCGAGAGCGGTCGCCCCACGGCATAGGCGCGGGGCTTGGCGCGCGCGGTTTTCTCGCTGGCTCTGATTCTCCGTGGACCCCTCGCGACACTTTGGGCTTCCAAACTGTCGCGAGGGGTCCACGTTTTTCTCGGCTGGGGACGGGATGCGACAGTTTGGACCGCGAAAGTGTCGCAAGTGGTCCACACGTCCGGTGTGCATTGGGTTCCAGGACGCCGTTGCTTCCGTGCAAACCGTAGAGACGGCCGCATCCCGCGTGGGTGCGGCCGCCGGCGGAATGGGGCGCCGTGCCGCACCGTCGTGGGTGCTACATTCAGGTTGCTGGAGAACTGCGAGCGAAGGGATGCTCCATGAGGAAGAGTCGACTGGTGACCAGTGCGTTTGCCGCTGCGTTTGCGCTGCTGGTGGCGTTTCTCGCCGCTCCGACGGCCGCGCACGCAAGCGCCGGGGTCGAGATGCACCGCCTATACAACCGCTACACCGGTGAGCACTTCTACACTGCCGCCGTTGTCGAGCGCGACTCGCTCGTTGACGCTGGTTGGACCTATGAGGGAGTTGGCTGGGTAGCCCCTGCCGACGGTGACGTGGTCTATCGCCTCTACAACGGTTATGTTGCGGGTGGCGATCACCACTACACTTTGGACACCGACGAGTACGGGGCCCTTGTTGGCCTTGGTTGGACCCCGGAGGGCGAGGGCTGGCACTCGGGCGGAACCGTCGTGGTGTATCGCCAGTACAACAGATACGCAACAACGGGTACGCACAACTACACGACCGACAAGAACGAGAATGACACGCTCGTAGCGAACGGCTGGACTGAGGAGGGGATTGGCTGGTACGCACTTGGCGAGGGCTGGTCAGTCGAGACGCCGTCCGAGCCCGCACCCGAGCCGTCTCAGCCCCAGCAGCCGTCTCAGCCCCAGCAGCCGAGCGAGCCCGCCCAGCCCTCCGAGCCGCAGGGCGACCTTGTCTGCTGGATACCCGGCAAGAAAGTCTGGCATACGCGTAAGACGTGCCGTTCTCTGACAAAGTCCCAGGACAAATTGGTTTGGGGGAGCATTGCGGACGCCAAAGTCGCAGGTGCGGAGCGCGTCTGCAAGAACTGCGGTTAGCTTTGCAAAGTGAAGTGGGCCGGTACTTCACGCTTACGTCCTGAAAAAAGTGGAGCCGTGGCAATGGGCACGCATTGCCACGGCCCGGCTGCTTAAGGACGCGCGACGGACGCGCCCGCACAATTGACGCTCTTTTCGCTGGCGCGCGGGCCCGACCGGTGCGTCTCTGCTACACTCGTTCAGTTGTGAATATGCGCCGCAGTCCGGCGCAGGAGCGAGAACGCA
>CASEGE010000241.1 GCA_949287335.1 uncultured Olsenella sp.
CCATCATCATGCGGGCATGGTTGAGGAACTTCGCCTCGCGCATGAACCAGAGCGCGTAGGCCGCGCTTACCCAGGAGGAGTCAAAGTTCTTGGAGTTGCGATACCCAGTGCAAACGAGATACCCCGCGTCAAAGGCCTGGTTCATCACCGAGATGAAGTCCTTGGACACGAGGTTGTCGGCATCGAGGACCACAAACGCCTCGTACTTGTCGCCGTACTCGTTGAGGATGCGGTCAAAGCCGTAGTCGAGCGCCCAGCTCTTGCCACGACGCGCAAGGTCGTTGCGGTCCCAAACGATGGCGCCGGCCTTCTCGGCCTCGGCATGCGTGTTGTCCGTGCAGGCGTCGCACACCACAAAGACGTCCATGAGCTCGCGCGGATAGTTCTGCTCGAGGATGGAGCGCACGAGGTTGCCGATGACGACCTCCTCGTTGTGCGCGGAGATGAAGAACGCGTAGCGGTGCTGCTCCTTGGCCTCAGGCAGCCTCACGGTGCCCTTGAACATCACGCGCAGCACGTAGACGATCTGATAGAAGTACGCCAACGTAAAGAAGAGCCAGATAATCAGGTTGAAGATGACGATCGGCGTGAGACCAAACCTGTTGAGCTCCATCATGGGCATGATCGTAACCCCTTGAATCCTCGTGCGGACTATGCGGTGGCTCCCAGCTGGGGGCAGATCTTCTCGCCCGCGGCAGTCCGCCCCATCGAGCGTTCTTTCAGAGATTCTAGTACATCGAGCAGGTCATCCGGCAGACGGTCGGCAAGCTCTATGGTCTCTCCCGAGACGGGATGGTCAAACCGAATGTGCCAGGAGTGCAAAAACTGGCGAGAAAGACCGAGGTTCTGTCGCTCGTCCCCACGGCCATAGAGCTGGTCGCCCACGAGCGGGTGACCGATGTGGCGCATGTGCACGCGAATCTGGTGCGTGCGCCCCGTGTAGAGGTGGCACTCCATGAGGGCGTAGCCCTCGTCGCGCCGACCCGCCTCAAAGCGCTCGAGCACGCGAAAGGTCGTGATGGCCTCGCGCGCGCCGGGCGCGTCGGAGACGGCCATGCGAATGCGGTCGCGTGTGGAGCGGGCGATGCCCGTCTCGATGGTTCCCTCGTCATGGGCCACGGGACCATGCACGAGGGTGACGTAGCGTCGGTCGAGCACGCGCATGCGAATGAGGTCCTGCAGCGCCTTTTGCGTGGCGTCGTCCTTGGCAGCCACCATGAGGCCCGTCGTGTCCATGTCGAGGCGGTGCACGATGCCGGGACGCTCCTCGCCCTGCAGCATGCCCAGGTGCTCGTAGCCGCAGTGCGCCACGAGGGCGTTGGCAAGCGTGTCGTCAACGTGGCCGGGACTGGGGTGACACACAAGCCCCAGCTGCTTGGAGAGCACGATGAGGTAGTCATCCTCAAAGCGGATGTCGAGCGGGATGTCCGGGTTGGGGCGCAGCGGGCCGACGGGAGCGTCCGGCTCCTCAACAAGTGCGCGCACGCGATCACCGAGAAGAACCTTCTCGCTCTTGCTCGTCGCGGGGGTCTCGTTGATGGTGACCGCACCCTCCTCCACGAGGCGCGCGCACGCCGAGCGGCTCGGCATGCCCTCGCCCGTGGCGAGAAACGCGTCAAGCCGCATGCCATCGGACTCCGGGCCCACAAGAAGGTTCATAACGTGCGACGCCACAGGCTCTCTCCTCCCCCGTCTCGGGCGCTGCCATCGGCAGGCTATCGTATCACGGGGCGGAAGCGCGCACAGCGCCTACACGTACGGGAAGAGACGCGCCAGGCGCGCCGCCATCACACATATTCCGCGAGCGCACATACTCCGCGAGTGCACATGTTCCGCGAGTGCCCATGCTCCGCGAGTGCGCGAAAAGCGGCCGCCATTCTCAAAATGAGCCCCTCTCACGCAAAATTTACCTGCGGAAACGTTGGCGAGAAGGACGTCGTTTTGAAAACTCAAGCCGAATTTCGCGCACTCACAATCCTAGGGGTCAGCCGGCGGCGTCAGGCCGAATGCCCGGCCGAGCGCCCGCCATCGCGCTCGCGCTCCTGGCGCGCGTCCCAGCGCCACCAGAGAAACAGGGCAACGAACACCCCGCAGGTGACAAAGATGTCAGCCACGTTGAAGATGGCAAAGTCCATGAACGTGGTCTTGAAGAAGTCCGTGACGGCACCAAGCGTAACGCGATCGATGGCGTTGCCGATGCCGCCGCCCGCGACGCCCGCAACAACCAGCAGCAAAGAGAGCGGGACGTCGGTGCGGCGCCACGCCACCCAAAGGCCGGCGCAGCTTATCACGGCCGCAATGGCAACAAAGAGCGGACCCGCGCCCTCCCCCATCGAGAACGCGGCGCCGGTGTTGTAGACAAGGCTAAGATCCATCACGCCCGGGATGAGCGTGACGGGCTCGCCGGGCACGAGCTCGGCGCGCGCGGCGCCCTTGCTCCACTGGTCAAGCATCACAACCGCGGCGGCGACCAGCGCAAAGAGCGCCAGCCGCCGCACGCGGGCGGAGTTCATGGAATCGGAGCCGGCCAAGCCCTACTCCTCGAGCGCGGCCACGGCATCGTGGCAGCGCGGGCAGAGGCCGTCCTCGCCGAGCTCGCGGAAGTTCCAGCAGCGCGGGCACTTCTCGCCGTGCGCGGGCTCCACGGAGCAGGCCAGCTCCTCGCCCTGGGCGAGAAGGACCTCGGAGCACACGAACGGCTCGGCCAGGTCGCAGCCCTGATCGCCGGAGAGGAGCGCGAGGGTCTCGGCCGGCACCGTGAGGGTGGCGCGGGCAGCCTGCGTGGTCTTCTCGGTGAGCGTGCCGTCGGCGATCGCGGCCTCGTAGGCCTTGGTGAAGGCGGCGCGGGCCTCGACGACGGCATCGTAGGCGGCGAGGTAGGGCTCATAGACCTCGGCAGTCCAGGGAGCCTGGTACCAGTCGAGAAGGGCGGCGTACTCCTGGCCGTCGCGCAGCGACGCCGGGAGGTAGCTCATGACCTCGTCGGTGGTGTAGACGAGGATGGGCTGGAGGTCGTGGACAAGCATGGAGAGGATCTGCGCCCAGACGGTAAGCGCGGAACGGCGCTCGAAGCCGTTCTTCTCGCCGCAGTAGACGCGGTCCTTGGTGGCGTTGAGGTAGCCGTTGGAGAGCTCCGTGATCACGTAGTCGTAGAGCGTGCGGTAGACCACGTTGAAGCGATAGGACTCGTAGGCGGCGCTTACCTGGTCGTGGACCTGGCAGAGGCGCGCGAGCGTGAGCTTGTCGTACGGGAGGAGCTCGTCAAAAGCCACGGCGTCGGTCGCCGGGTCAAACTGGCCCTCGATCTCTCCAAGCAGGAAGCGCAGTGTGTTGCGGAAGCGACGATAGGCCTCGCCCACGTGGTCGAGGATGGAGTCGTCGCAGGGGATGTCGTTGGAGGTGTCGAC
>CASEGE010000242.1 GCA_949287335.1 uncultured Olsenella sp.
CCGGCGCCCGCACCCGTTGCTCCCGCGCCCGCTCCCGCGGCCCCCGTTCCCGAGGGCGACGCCCCGCTCGACATGTCCCACACCACCGCCGTGCGCGCCCCGATGGTCGGCGTCTTCTACGCCGCCCCCGCCCCCGGCGCCGAGCCCTTTGTGCACGTGGGCTCCAAGGTAAAGAAGGGCGAGACCCTCTGCGTGATAGAGGCCATGAAGGTCATGAACGAGGTCACCGCCGAGGCCGACGGCGAGATCGTCGACATCTGCGTGAAGGACGGCGACCTCGTCGAGTACGGCTGCTGTCTCATGAAGATCTACTAGATGTGACAAAGGGGCTGTCCCTTCGTCACATCGGGAGAGGAGCGCGCATGAACAAGGAAGAGCTCAAGGGTCTGCTGCCGCATCGCGAGCCGATGCTTCTTCTCGACGAGGCCGAGGTCGTTGATGGCGAGGCTCATGGCAAGATCACCATCACCGGGGACGAGTTCTTCGTCCAGGGACACTTTCCGGGCAACCCCATCGTCCCGGGCGTGATCCAGTGCGAGATGCTGGCGCAGAACTGCTGCGTCCTTCTCGCCGACGATCTGTCCGCCAAGGGCGCCACGCCCATGTACACGAGCCTCAACAACGTGCGCTTCAAGCACCCCGTGCGCCCCGGCGACACCGTTGAGCTCACCTGCCGCATCACCAAGAGCCGCGGACCCTTCCGCTTTGCCACGGGAGAGGCCCGCGTGAACGGCGAGCTCTGCTGCCAGGCGGAGATGTCCTTCGCGCTCATGCCCGCCGACAAGGCCTAGCGAGTGATCCAAAAGGGGACAGACCCCTTTTGGATCATTGAACCCCATGATCCAATAGGGGTCTGTCCCCTTTTGGATCACCCAGGAGGCGACGATGTTCGACAAGATCCTCATTGCTAACCGTGGCGAGATTGCGGTTCGCGTCATCCGCGCCTGCAAGGAGATGGGCGTCAAGACCGTGGCCGTCTACTCCACGGCGGACGCCGAGGCCCTGCACGTGGCCCTCGCTGACGAGGCCTACTGCATCGGCGGCCCGCGCCCGGCGGACTCCTACCTCAACGAGGACGCCATCCTCACGGTGGCGCTCCAGTCCGGCGCCAAGGCCATCCACCCGGGCTACGGGTTCTTCTCGGAGAACTCGCACTTCGCGCGCGAGTGCCAGGAGTGCGGCCTCGTGTTCATCGGGCCCAACCCGGACGTCATCGACCGCATGGGCGACAAGGACAATGCGCGCCGCACCGCCCGCGATGCCGGTGTGCCCATCGTTCCCGGCTGCGACCTGCTCGCCAGCGCCGACGAGGCCGTCTCCGAGGCCACCCGCATCGGCTGCCCCGTGCTCATCAAGGCCCGCTCGGGCGGCGGCGGTCGCGGCATCCGCAAGGTGGAGGACCCCGCGGACGCCGGCAAGGCCTTCACCGAGGCCCATGCCGAGGCCGAGGCCGCCTTTGGCGACGGCGAGTGCTACATGGAGAAGTTCGTCTCGCCGGCGCACCACGTGGAGGTGCAGGTCCTGGCCGACGCCCACGGCAACGTGGTCTCCCTTGGCGAGCGCGAGTGCTCCGTCCAGCGCCGCAACCAGAAGCTCATCGAGGAGAGCCCGGCGCCGTGCCTGGACGCCCACCCCGGCGTGCGCGAGCGCATGCACAAGGCCGCCCGCGACCTCACGAGCGCCGTGGGCTACGTGGGCGTGGGCACGATAGAGTTCCTCTTCGCCGACGACGGCAACTTCTACTTCATGGAGATGAACACGCGCCTGCAGGTCGAGCACCCCGTCACGGAGTTCGTGAGCGGCATCGACCTCGTCAAGTGGCAGCTGCGCGTGGCGGCCGGTGCCGAGCTGCCCTTCTCGCAGGACGACATCTCCATCGCAAACCATGCCATCGAGTGCCGCATCAACGCCGAGACCCCGGAGTTCCTCCCGTCCTGCGGCGACATCACGATGCTGCACGTCCCCGGCGGCCCCCAGGTTCGCTTTGACTCCGCCCTCTACGTGGGCGCCGTGGTGCCGCCCTACTATGACTCCCTTCTCGGCAAGCTCATCGTCTGCTCGTCCACGCGCGAGGAGGCCATCCGCAAGATGCGCTCCGCCCTGGGCGAGCTGGTGATCGAGGGCGTCTCCGAGAACAGCGAGCTGCACCTCGACATCCTCTCCAACCCGGAGTTTGTCTCCGGGAACTACCACACCAACCTGATGGAGCACCTCTATGAGTAAGCGCGAGAAGAGCATCAACGCCCTCGAGAGCCCTGTGACCGAGGTGGCCGCGGAGTTTCCCGAGCGCCACGTCCTCATCAAGTGCCCCGGGTGCCGCCGCGTGATCGACCAGTCCAAGCTGGCCGAGAACCTCGACGTGTGCCCGCGCTGCGGCCGTCACCTGCGCGTCTCGGGCCGCAAGCGCATGCGCATCACGGTTGACGCCGGAACCTTCGAGGAATGGGGCGCCGGTCTTGCCGCAACGGACTTCCTCGAGTTCCCGGGCTATGCCGAGAAGCTCGCTGATGCGCGCGAGAAGAGCCACGAGAACGACGCCGTGGTCTGCGGCCGCGGCAGGGTGGGTGGCCACGACTGCGCCCTCTTCTTCATGAACGCCGAGTTCATGATGGGCTCGATGGGCTCTGTGGTGGGCGAGAAGATCACGCGCACCTTTGAGCGCGCTACCGAGCTGGGCCTTTCCGTCGTGGGATTTACCGTCTCGGGCGGCGCCCGCATGCAGGAGGGCACCACGTCGCTCATGCAGATGGCCAAGGTCTCCGCGGCGGTGCGCCGCCACTCCGAGGCGGGCCTGCTCTATGTGACCGTCCTCACGGACCCCACCACCGGCGGCGTCACCGCGAGCTTTGCCATGGAGGGCGACGTCATCCTCGCCGAGCCCGGCGCGCTCGTCGCCTTTGCCGGCCCGCGCGTGATCGAGCAGACCACGCACAAGCGCCTGCCCGCCGGCTTCCAGCGCTCCGAGTTTCTCGTCGAGCACGGCTTCTGCGACCTCATCGTGGAGCGCAAGGACATGGCTGCCACGATCGCCGAGCTTCTCGCCCTGCACAAGGGGGAGGTCCCGGCTGCCGGTGCGCCCCACGCGCTTTCTCACGAGGAGCCCCGGCGCGGCCGCGGCGCGCGTCCCAAGCGCACGCCCGAGCCCGAGAGCGCCTACGACATTGTCAAGCTCACGCGCTCCACGGAGCGCGCGACGGCCCTCGAGCTCATCGAGCGCGGCCTCGACGGCTTTGTCGAGCTCCACGGAGACCGCCTCTTTGCCGACGACGCTGCCATCGTGGCGGGCATTGGCTGGAAGGGCGGTCGCGTGATGACCGTCGTTGCCATCGAGCGCGGAAACTCCACCAAGGAGCGCGTGCGCCGCAACTTTGGTATGGCGCACCCCGAGGGCTATCGCAAGGCGCTGCGCCTCATGCGCCAGGCCGAGAAGTTCCATCGGCCGGTGCTCTGCCTCGTGGACACCTCCGGCGCCTACTGCGGCATCGGGGCCGA
>CASEGE010000243.1 GCA_949287335.1 uncultured Olsenella sp.
CTTGGTCTCTCGTGGCATGATGGCCCCCTCGTGACGCTTTGGGTTCATACTACGAGATGATAGGCGAGAAGGGCGGAGGGCGCACATGAACGTCACCTGGGACGCGCGGGGCTACGAGCGGGACTTCTCGTTCGTGCCGTCAAAGTTCAACAGTGATGCCACTTGAAGTTCAATTTTGACCTGTGGTAAAGTGCCGATATTGAACTTTTGTTCCGAGAAGTTCAATTTAGCTGTCAGATTGAGCTTTTGGAGGCGAGATGGCGCAGGAGACCTTTGCCGACCGGCTTCGCCAAGCCATGGCCGAACGCGGCCTCAAGCAGGCAGATCTTATCCACGCCGCTGCCGCGCGCGGAGAAAAGCTCGGAAAGAGCCAGGTCAGCCAGTACGTGAGCGGCAAGGTCACGCCTCGTCAGGACGTGATGGCACTTCTCGCCACGATGCTGGGAGTGGACACGGAGTGGCTGAGGTCGGGCGGGCAGCGAGCTGCCGTGCGGCCTGAGACCGCGCACCAGACCGTTCGTCCAGCCACTGCCAAAAAGGGGAGTCCTACCATGCGAGAGTTCAAGAAGTCTTCCAAGCTCGATAACGTGCTCTATGACGTCCGCGGTCCCGTGGCCGACGAGGCCGCCCGTATGGAGGACGAGGGCCTGCGCATCCTCAAGCTCAACATCGGCAACCCCGCGCCGTTTGGTTTCCGCACGCCCGACGAGGTCATCCATGACATGCGTCAGCAGCTGCCCGAGTGCGAGGGCTACTCGGACTCCCGCGGCCTCTTCTCGGCACGCAAGGCCATCATGCAGTACGCCCAGCTCAAGCACCTGCCCAACGTGAGCATGGACAGCATCTACACGGGCAACGGTGTCTCCGAGCTCATCCAGCTCTGCATGAACGCGCTTCTCGACACCGGTGACGAGATCCTCATCCCCAGCCCGGACTACCCGCTCTGGACCGCGTGCGCCACGCTCGCCGGCGGCACGCCGGTGCACTACCTCTGCGACGAGCAGGCCGAGTGGACGCCCGACCTCGCGGACATGGAGTCCAAGGTCACGAGCAACACCAAGGCCATCGTCATCATCAACCCCAACAACCCCACGGGCGCCGTCTACCCGCGCGAGGTGCTCGAGCAGATCGTGGAGATCGCGCGCCGCCACCAGCTCATGATCTTCTCGGACGAGATCTACGACCGCCTGTGCATGGACGGCTACGAGCACATCTCCATTGCCGCGCTCGCACCCGACCTTCCGTGCGTCACGTTCTCCGGGCTGTCCAAGAGCCACATGGTTGCGGGCTACCGCATCGGATGGATGATTCTCTCGGGCAACAAGCGCAGCATGAGCGACTTCATCTATGGCGTCAACATGCTCTCCAACATGCGTCTGTGCTCCAACGTGCCCGCGCAGTCCATCGTCCAGACGGCGCTTGGCGGCTACCAGAGCGTGGAGCGCTACGTGGAGCCGGGCGGCCGCGTCTACGAGCAGCGCAACTACGTCTACGAGGCGCTCAACGCCATCGACGGCATCACGGCCGTCAAGCCCAAGGCGGCGTTCTACATCTTCCCCAAGATTGACGTCAAGAAGTTCAACATCACCGATGACGAGCAGTTCGCCCTGGACCTGCTGCACGAGAAGCACATTCTCATCACGCGCGGCGGCGGCTTCAACTGGCCGGAGCCCGACCACTTCCGCATTGTCTACCTGCCGCGCATGGGCGTGCTGCGCGAGGCCATGACCGACCTGGCCGACTTCTTCGCCCACTATCGCCAGTCCTAGCAACCTGACAGTTGGGGACGGAGGCGTTCTGTCAGGTTTTTGCTCAGGGGACGGATGCGTCCTAGGCGCGTCCCTTTGGGGAACTTGCCTAAAACGTACCCGTCCCCTTTTTGGCATTTTTGGCAAGAGGGGGCTTCTGACCTGACGGAACCCCTCCGTCACCATCTGTCAGACCGCGCGCTTGGGCGGCGCGCTCGCGAATGAGGTCATAGTAGCCGGTGAGCGCCGCGAACGGCACAAACTGAGCCGCGCGGTCCACGTGGCGGCGCGGCGTCTCCTCGTTATTCATGATGGCCTCCCACCTGCTCGTTTCTCTCTCGCGCGGTTGCCTTGGGCCTAAAGCTGGTTCCGCGCAGCAGCGCGTTTTTCCCAAAGCGCCGCTTGACTGCGATCGTGGCCTCGGCAAGCCGGTGCTCGCTCTTCTCGGCCTCCGCGTCCGAGAAGAGCGTGAGCTCGGCAAATTCCTCGGGTACGAGCGCGCCCACGCCTATGTTGATACGCCGTATGGCGCGGTTGGGGTCAACAACCTCGTCATAGAGCGCCAGGAACCGTTGTGCGAGAAATGCGCGCGAGTTGCTGGTCTGCGCGAGCTTGCGCGAGACGGCGGCGTGAGGGGCCTCTCGCCCAATCACGCGCGTGCCGTGCTCTCCCGTGAACGTGCTCGCCGTCGGCCCCTCGCTCATCTCGCCCCATCCGCGCCGCTCGTGCGCGTAGCCCACGTACAGCGAGACGTGTCCGCAGGCAAGGCCCTTCTCCACGAGGTCGAGCACGATGCCGTCGACCATCTCCCGAAGTACCGTGCGTGCCTCGTCAAAGCTGTAGTCGCAGGGCAGGACCTGGCCGTTTGCCAGGGAGTGCGCCCGGGGGCGGTAGGCGTGAATCTCCGCCATGGTGCAGGGCTCGATGCCCCATGCATGGTCGATGAGCAGCTCCGCGTTGATGCCAAACTCGTCGTAGAGCGCCTGCTCGGGCAGCAGAGCCACCTCGCCGAGGGTGCGCGCCCCCATGCGCTCGAGGCGTCGGGCAATGCCGGGCCCTATGCCCCAGATGTCCGTGATGGGACGATGCGGCCAGATGCGGCACTTGAACGTCTCCTCGTCAAGCTCGCCGATGTTGTCGGGCGCGTGCTTGGCGGTGACGTCCAGGGCCACCTTGGCGAGAAAGAGGTTTGTCCCCACGCCGGCCGTGGCGCAGATGCCCGTCTCCGCCCGCACGACCTCGGTAAGCTGGGCGGCCAGCTCACGTGGCGTCTTCCCGTAGAGGGTGAGGTAGGGGGTCACGTCTATGAAGCACTCGTCCACCGAGTAGACGTGGATGTCATCGGGCGAGAAGTACCGCAGGTAGAGACTGTAGATATCCGCAGAGACCTCCATGTAGCGCCGCATGCGGGGCGGTGCCATCTCATAGTCGATGCCGTCCGGGATCTCAAAGACGCGGCAGCGGTTGCGCACGCCAATCGCCTTCATGGCCGGTGAGATGGCAAGGCAGATGGTCTTGGGCCCGCGCGTGGGATCGGCCACCACGAGGCGCCGCTCGAAGGGGTCGTACCCGCGGTCGACGCACTCGACAGAGGCGTAGAAGCACTTGAGGTCAATGCAAAGGTAGGCGCGGTCCAAGGCAAGCTCCCGACGATACAAACACCTGTTCTTGTCGCTCCCATAATGCTACCCCAACCGGACAGAAATTAGTACGCACGTTCTATGTGACATTGGTGACAGGTTGATTTGTCACACGTGACAGTGGTGACAGGTTCATTTGTCACACTCGAGGCACCAGCGACAGCGTTCTGTCCTGTTTGCCGCGCGGCGTTCCGGGCGAGAAAAACCTGACAAAGCGCCTCCGTCCCCAATTGTCAGGTGCCGCTGGCGGGGCAAAAGTGACCGTTCGCAGCATGTGACGTTGAGGGCATGCGCGCCATGTCCATACAATCCAGTTGCTGAAGAAATGCGGAAGGTTACCGCGTATCCCCAAGGGTCGCAGGCCTAACCAAAGTCTTCGAGGCGGCGCCCGTAAGGTGCCCCTGAGGTCTTGGTTGGGTCTATTTTTATGGAGGGATACGGTCATGGGTTTGTTCTCACGCTTTGCTTCCAAGCGTTCGGCTTCAAATGAGCCGCAGGTAAACACCAACGTCCTTACCATCGTTGCCCCTGCGACGGGTAAGGTGGTCTCCCTTGAGTCCACCTCCGACCCGGCGTTTTCCGGGCGTGCGATGGGCGATGGCGTGGCCATCGTCCCCACCGAGGGCACCATCGTCTCTCCCGTCTCCGGAACCGTGGGCGCCATCTTCCCCACGGGCCACGCCTTTGCCGTTGCCACCGATGACGGTGCCACGCAGGTGATGGTCCACATTGGCATCGACACCGTGCAGCTGGGCGGCGCGGGATTCACCGCGCACGTGGCGCAGGGAGAGCGCGTGAGCGCCGGCCAGCCCGTCGTGACCATCGACATCGACAAGATCTCCGCCGCCGGCTTTGACCCCACCACGTTTGTGGTGGTCTGCGAGCGCGCCGCCGGGACGTCGCTGCGCGAGCACGAGGACGGCCCCGTTGCGGCCGGCGATGAGCTGCTCTGGCTCTCCTAGATGACGGACCCCACCGCAATGACGCCCATGGTTATCAAGCGCGTATACAACAACAACGTGGCCCTCGCCACGGACGAGAACGGCCGGGAGGTCGTGGTCATAGGCCGCGGCGTGTGCTTTGGCCGCCGCGCGGGCGATACCGTTGACGTCGCTCTTGTCGAGAAGGTCTTCTCGCTGCAGGGTCAGGACAACATGAGCCGCCTCGAGCGCCTCCTCAAGTCCATCTCGCCCGAGTACATCCTCATCGCCGAGGAGATCGTGGCGATGCTGCGCCGCGAGTCGAGCCTTCCCATCGACGACGGCATCCTCCTCGCGCTCGCCGACCACATCAGCCTCTCCATCGAGCGCGAGAAGCGCGGCGTGACGCTCGCCAACCCCATGCTCTTCGAGATCGAGCACCTCTATCGCAAGGAGTTCGCGCTTGCCAGGCGCGCCTCCGAGATCATCCATGAGCGCCTGGGCATCTGGGTGAGCGAGGAGGAGATGGGTTTCATCACGCTGCACATCGTCAACGCCACGATGAGTCAGCGCCCGGACAACCTGATCTTCTCGGTAGAGATGATCAAGGGGATTCTCGCCATCGTCTCCGAGACCTACGGCGCGCGCGTGGACACGGAGTCCCTCTCCTACGAACGCTTCCTGCGCCATCTGCAGTTCTTTGCGCAGCGCGTGCTCGATGCCGACAGCGCCCAGGAGGACTCGACCGTGCCGGCGCTGCTCGAGCGCGCGGACTACCCAGAGGCGTTTGGCTGCGCCGACCGCATTGCCGAGTACGTTGAGGGCCTGCACCGTACGCGTGTCACGGACGCCGAGAAGAGCTATCTCGTCTATCACCTTGTGAACCTCGTCGGCATCTCCGAGTAGACGTTGCCGGCTGGTCATAGAAGGTCGCAGTTTGCCCGTCCCGCACCCCCATCATGGGTCGGGCGCAAGGAAAGGAGCTTTGCATGAGCGAAAAGCAGTCTAAGATCAAGGGCGCCTTGGAGGTGTTTGCGAAGTCCATCGTTCAGCCGCTGATGTATCTCTCCGTGGCGGGCATCCTGCTGATCGTGGGCATCGTCCTCACCAACAGCACCGTTACCGCCGCGCTGCCGGTTCTGCAGTCCGGCCCGTTCCAGCTCATCGGCAAGATCATCTACGACTCGCTGATGTTCCTCATCAACAACCTATCGATCATCTTCTGCGTGGGCATCGCCGGCGCCATGGCCAAGAAGAACAAGGGCCACGCCGCCCTTATCGCCCTCATGGCCTACTTCCTGTTCCTCGAGGCCAACAACATCACGCTCTCCCTCAACGGCCAGCTCGTTGACGCCGGCGAGAGCATGCTCGGCCTCACCGGCACCGGCCAGTCCACCGTCATGGGCATCCAGGTGCTCGACACTGGCGTCTTCGGCGGCATCATCCTCGGCTGCATCACCGGCGCCATCTTCAACCGCTTCTCCAACAAGCAGTTCCCCATCGCCCTCTCCATGTTCTCGGGCGTCCGCTTCCCGTTCCTCATCATGATTCTCGTCTCCTGGGTCCTTGGCTGGGGCTTCTGCTACATCTGGCCGCCCGTCCAGGGTGCCATCTCCGCGCTCGCCGGCCTCATTCAGAGCTCGGGCAACATCGGCCTGTTCTTCTACGGCCTGCTCAACAAGCTGCTCGTTCCCACCGGCCTGCACCACCTCATCTACACCCCGTTCCAGTTCTCTGACGTGGGCGGCACGCTCGTCCTCGGCGAGACCGTCGTTGCCGGCGCCTACCCGATCCGCGTGGCCGAGATGGCCATGGAGGGCATGCCCTTCTCCGACAGCACCTACTTCAACAGCTACACCTTCAACAACCTCTGGCCCTACATCGGCATTGGCCTGGCCTTCATCACCACTGCCTACAAGCAGAACCGCAAGAAGACTGAGGCCGTGATGATTCCGCTGATCGTCACCGCCATCCTCTCCTGCATCACCGAGCCCATGGACTTCCTCTTCGTCTTTGCGGCTCCCGTGCTCTTCATTATTCACTCGATCCTCTCCGGCGTGTTCCTCGTCCTGCTCAAGGTCCTGAGCATCCCCGCTGGCACCTCGGGCGGCATCATCAACATCCTCGTCTCCAACCTCGTGCTGGGCGTGGATAAGACCAACTGGCCGATGATGTTTGTCCTCGGCATTGCCAACGCGGCCCTGTACTTCTTCCTCTTCCGCTTCCTCATCAAGAAGCTGAACCTGCACACGCCGGGTCGCGAGGAGGAGAGTGCCGAGGAGGCCGCGCTCGAGGGGGCTCCCGTTGCCGCCGCCGTGGCCGCACCCGCTGCCTCCGGCAACGCTGACCAGGCCATCCTCGACCTTATCGCCGGCCTTGGCGGCAAGGATAACATCGAGGCGCTCGAGAACTGCTTCACCCGCCTGCGCGTGCTGGTCAAGGATGCCTCGCTCATCAACGAGGACCTCATCAACCACGTGCCCAACAGCGGCATCAACCGCAATGGCACGGACATCCAGATCATCTACGGCATGCAGGTCGCCGCGATGCGCGACAAGGTGGAGAACGCGCTCGAGACGCTCTAGTCGCTCTGGTCGCTCTAGTCACAGCTTTGGGCCGGCGGGTACTTCTCGCCCGCCGGCCCCCTAGAAAGGGAGTGCTTGCATCATGATCATTACGCTTTGCGGCGGCGGCTCAACGTTCACCCCGGGCATCGTCAAGTCCATCGCCCTGCGCGCCGACGAGCTCGAGGTTGACGAGATTCGCCTCTACGACATCAACGAGGAGCGCCAGCGCAAGATTGGCGTGCTCGTGGACTGGATCCTTCACGAGGACCTGGGCCTGGACATCAAGCTCACGGTGACCACCGACAAGGCCGAGGCCTTCACCGACGCGTCCTTTGTCTTTGCGCAGATGCGCGTGGGCGGCTATGCCATGCGCGAGCAGGACGAGAAGATCCCGCTGCGCCACGGCTGCGTTGGCCAGGAGACCTGCGGCTGCGGCGGCCTTGCCTACGGCATGCGCACCATCTTCCCGATGGTCGAGCTCATCGACGACGTTGAGAAGTACGCCAAGAAGGACTACTGGATCCTCAACTACTCCAACCCGGCCGCCATCGTCTCCGAGGCCTGCCGCGTGCTGCGTCCCAACGCGCGCATCATCAACATCTGCGACATGCCCATCGCCATCATCGACGTTGCCGCCGCGGCCCTGGGAGTGAGCAAGAAGGACATCGTCTACGACTACTTTGGACTCAACCACTTTGGCTGGTTCACGTCCATCGAGGTCAAGGGCGAGGAGGTTCTGCCCAAGCTCCGCGACTACATCCACGAGCACCAGATCTTCATGCCCGAGGCGTTCCTCAAGGACAAGGCCGTTCTCATGAAGTCCAACAAGTCCGAGGAGGAGAAGGACGGCGAGGAGGGCGAGAAGAACCGCCACCTCAAGGGCAGCTGGTATTACGTCTGGAAGGGCGTCTACGAGATCATGGAGCTCTTCCCCGAGTACCTGCCCAACACCTACCTCAACTACTACCTGCAGCAGAAGGAGTTCGTCGAGCACTCCGACCCCAACCGCACCCGCGCCAACGAGGTCGAGGAGACGCGCGAGAAGAACCTCTTCGAGGGCATCGACCGCTACGAGAAGACCGGCGAGATCGACGAGTCCGTCTTCTACGCGGGCAGCCACGGTGACTGGATCGCCGACCTCGCCATCGCCCTCAAGAACGACACGGGCGCGCGCTTCCTCGTGATCACCCAGAACCGCGGCGCCATCCCCAACATGCCCTACGACGCCATGGTCGAGGTGCCCGCCTACATTGGCAAGAAGGGACCCGAGGTCATTGCGCAGGACCCGATCCCGCTGTTCCAGCAGGGCCTCATGATGCAGCAGCTCAACTCCGAGAAGCTGCTCGTCGAGGGTGCCATCGAGGGCTCCTACGAGAAGGTGCTGCAGGCCTTCACCCTCAACAAGACGGTGCCGTCCATGACGGTTGCCAAGGAGGTTCTCGACGACATGATTGAGGCCAACAAGGACTTCTGGCCCGAGCTCAAGTAATTCTCGCCTCTTGCGAGGCGCTCGGCGCGTGTCACGGGGCCGCTCCTCACGGGGCGGCCCTTTTCATGACGCCGGCGTGACAATTGGGACAGGTGGGATTTGTCACATCGCCGGCCATCATCGCCCGCGGGCCTGAGTGGGCACAACTATGAAGCCATCTGTGCCCAGTTAAGGTTGCTGTTTCAAAACGCCGCAGGTAGAGCGTGCCCACATAACCTATAGTTGCAAATGTGGTTGAAAGTTTGTGCCCATTCAAGGGGACGGGGTGACCTTGGGGCAGGACATGCGCCCCTAGAAGACTTGGCGAGAAGGGCGGAGAAATGCGGGCGTTCATTGCGCTGGAGCTGCCGGAGGCGTTTGCGGACGAGGTCGCGGCCCTCTCTCGGGCGCTGGTGGAGATGTGCGCGGGACGCTTTGTGTCACCGGAGAACCATCACCTCACGCTCGCGTTTCTCGGCGAGGTGAACGAGGCCGAGGCACGTCTTGCCATGGACGCGCTCGACGCCGCGTGCGCCGGGGCGGGTCCCGTGCGGCTTGCCGCCACGGGACTGGGCACCTTTGGTCGCGCTCGCGACGCAACCCTCTGGCTTGGCATCGAGAAGGACCCGCAGCTCATGTCCCTAGCTGCGCGCGTGCGAGAAGAGCTTGCCGCTCGCTCGCTCTCCTATGACGAGAAGGACTTCCTTCCGCACGTGACGCTCGTGCGTCGGGCGCGACTGCCGCGCGGCGGTCTTGGGGAGCTGGCGTTTCCCCTGCCCGATGAGGGTGTGCGCGTCACGCTCTTTCGCAGCATTCTCGAGCCTGACGGTGCCCGCTACAAGTCCCTCTACACCGTCGAACTTGCCTAAAAGGGGACGGGTACGTTTTAGGCAAGCTCATTGAGCTCATTGGGGACGGGTTATTTCGCTCAGAGATTTTGGGACAGGTTTGGCATTTCTCCGCGCCAGCCCGGTCGCTAAAAACCTGTCCCAAAAACTCTGCACGAAATAACACGTCCCAAATTACCCGTTGAGGGCGGCGAGGAAGAGGTTGCCGTAGAGCTCGGCCTTCTTGGTGCCCACGCCGGAGACGCCAAGCAGCTCGTCAAGGGTCTTCGGCCGCTTGGCGCACATGTCAACGAGCGTGGCGTTGCTGAAGATGAAATACGACGGCACGCCCTGCTCGCGCGCCAGTTCGCCGCGCAGCGAGGCTAGGCGTGCGTAGAGCTCCTGACCGGCGGCGTCCAGCTCGGACACGTCCGTGGCGGCGCGCGTCTTGGCCGGGGCGGCGGGAACCTTTGGCGCTCGAGGAGTCCCCTTCGCCACCTTGAGGACCATCGGCCCTTCCCATCGCCCTTCTCGTCGGAGGAACGCGCCGGACTCGGCAGTCAGCGAGATGGTGGGGTAGTCGCCGCCGGTTCGGGCAAGAACCCCCAGGTAAACCAACTCATCCAGAATGGCGCGCACCCGCGCCGCGGGCACGTCCCCCATGATGCCGTACGTGGAGAGCGTGTCAAACCCGCGTCGCAGGACCTTCTCGTTGCGCGAGCCGCGCAGCACGTCCACGATCAGCGACGCCCCCACCGCACGCCCGCGCTGGGCGATGCGCGCCACGCAGCTCACCACCTTGAGCGCGTCCGTGGTGGCGTCCACCTCCTCAAAGTCCGTGAGGCAGTTTCCGCAGTTGCCGCAGTACGCCGGCGCCTCCTCGCCAAAGTAGCGCAGGATGTGGGCGCGCAGGCACTCCGTGGTGGTGGCGTAGAAGACCATCTGGCGCAGGCGCTCTGCATCGCGCTCCGCAAGCAGCTCGCGCTGCTCGGCGGTGAGGTCCTCGCGCGGCTCGCTTCGCGAGAGCAAGAACTCAGCCGTATGCACGTCGCCGGGGGAGTAGATCAAAAGGCAGTCCGCCTTGGTGCCGTCGCGGCCGGCGCGACCCGCCTCCTGGTAGTAGTTTTCCAGCGAGAGGGGCAGGTTGTAGTGAACCACGTAGCTCACGTTGGACTTGTCGATGCCCATGCCAAACGCGTTGGTTGCCACCATCACGCGACTGCGATCGTAGAGAAAGTCGTCCTGGTTGCGGTCTCGCTCTGCCGCGGGCAGACCGGCATGGTAGCGTGTGGCGAGAAGCCCCTCGTCGCGCAGCAGCTCACAGACCTCCTCGACGGCGCGGCGGCTCGAGCAGTAGACGATGCCGCTCTTCTCGGCGCGCTCGCGGACAAACGCCACGAGCGTGCGGTCCTTCTCGGCGCCGTTTCTGGGGCGCGAGACGGCAAAGGAGAGGTTGGGACGATCAAAGCTGGCGATAACCACGAGCGGGTCGCCCAGGCCCAGGGCGTCAAGGATGTCCTTTCGCACGGCGCGGGTGGCGGTTGCCGTGAGCGCCATGACAGGCGGACGCTTGGGCAGGGCCTCCAGGAACTCAATGATGCGCTGGTAACTGGGCCTAAAATCGTTGCCCCACTGAGAGATGCAGTGAGCCTCGTCCACGGCGAGAAGCGCCACTCCTCGCGAGGAGACGGTCTCCACGAAGGCGGGGTCGTCGAGGCGCTCCGGAGCCACGTAGACGAGGGTGAGCGCGCCCGAGGCGATGCCGTAGAGCACGTCCGCGCGCTCGCGGGCTCCGAGGGTTGAGTTGAGAAAGCTCGCGGCAACGCCCGTCTGGCGCAGTGCCCCCACCTGGTCCGCCATAAGGGAGATGAGCGGGGAGACCACGATAGTGAGCTCGCCCGTCCGCGTGGCGAGCGCGAGCGCCGGCACCTGGTAACAGATGGACTTGCCGGCCGAGGTGGGCATGACGGCCAACACGTCGCGCCCGGCGAGCGCGGCGTCCACGATTTCCGCCTGGTGCGGGCGGAAGCTCTGGTAGCCAAAGGTGTCGCGCAGGATGTCGAGTGGGGTGAGGTCCGTCATGGGGCTCCTTGTCGAGTTCTTCTCGCCCCATTATGCGCCTTGGCCCGGACAATGTTCGCGGAGCGTGCCGTGACGCGCGCGACTGCCGGCTCCCGGGTGTCTTGGGTTGTGATTAACGTACAAAAACAGACTTACTCGGAAAAATGACCTGCATATATAGATAATGAAACCTGATTTTGTACACTAACGCGCGTGCCCCGAGGCGGTGAGCGGGAGAACGGCGAGCTGGTTGGGCGGCGAGAAGGGCGGCGATTCCAGAGCGGTCGCGCGCCCTAAAACGCCACGCCCAGCACCACAAGCGCCACGCAGCACGCGAGCGCCGCCCAGTCGAGCGCGGCAAATGGGTAGCGTCGGTAGCTGCTCTCACGGGTGCGCAGGTAGAAGCCGCGCTGCTCGGCGGCAAGGGCGATGGCGTCCGTGCGCCCCACGGAGCTCACGAGC
>CASEGE010000244.1 GCA_949287335.1 uncultured Olsenella sp.
GGCCTGCTCGGCATCGTGCACTCCATGGCGCACAAGACCGGTGCCGCCTTTACGGGCGACCACATCATCCATGGCTGCGCCAACGCCATGTACCTCGGCAAGGTCATCCAGTTCAACGCCAAGGACGCCCGCGCCAAGAGCCGCTACGCCTACATCGCCTCTGAGGTCTTCCACCTCGCCGGCGAGACCGAGGACGAGCTCGTTGCCGCTCTCGTTCAGATGATCCGCGACCTGAACGACAAGATCGACATCCCGCAGGGCATCAAGAACTACGGCAAGGGCGGCGTCAAGGCCGACGAGTCCATCATCGACTACGCCGAGTTCGAGGAGAAGAAGAGCCGCATCGCCGTCGACGCCATCGGCGACGCCTGCACCGGCTCCAACCCGCGCATCCCCACGCCCGAGGAGATGGAGAAGCTCCTCGAGTGCGTCTACAACGACGTGGACGTGGACTTCTAATCCGCGCTTCTCGCTTCTGTGCGACAAGGGCCGGAGCCTCTGGGTTCCGGCCCTTTCTTTGGCCCGGTTGCCATGCGCCGCGCCAACGCAATCCTTACATTCGTCCGCTACAATGCCACCTCGGAAAACACAACGAGAGGAGCGGCATGGCAGCGGAATCGGCGAGAAGCTCGGCGGCCTATTTTGACGTTGACGGAACCCTGGTGTGGCACGACTTTGCCAAGATGAGGCGTGACGAGAAGTTCACGGTCGACGCCATGGCGCAGCTCAGGCCCACCCCCGCCGTCTACGACGCCTTTGCCCGCATGCGCGCAGCCGGCCACCTCACCTTCATCTGCACGGGCCGTCACCTGCCCTTCATTCCGCAGACGCTTCGCGACCTCAACCCGGACGGCTTTATCGCCGGCGCCGGGGCTTACGTGTGCGTGGGCGATGCCACGGTACGCGACGAGCACATCGAGAAGGGCCTGCTGCTGGAGATCGCCCGCCACTTTGAGGAGGCGGGCCTCGACGTGACCCTTGAGAGCGACACCAAGAACGTCGAGCTTCTCCCCAGGGGCGGCACCCCGCGCTTTGAGGGCTCGGATCTCGCCCGCACGGCAGCGGATGTGGCGGAAATCTCCCGCACGCGCGGCTTCTGCAAGTTCTGCACCAAGGGTCTTACGCTGGACGACCTCGCGCCGATGCGCGCGTTTCTCGACGAGCACTTTACTATCTGCGACCTGCAGGGCGGCGTGCTGGAGTTCTCGCTGCTCGGTGTCGACAAGGGCACGGGCATCGCGGCGGCGCTGGCGTACCTGGGGCATGGTCGCGAGAACACCTTTGCGTTCGGCGACTCCGAGAACGACCTCCCCATGGCAGGTGCCGTGGAGACGTTCGTTGCCATGGGCAACGCGCTTCCCAACGTGAGGGAGCGCGCGGGCTACGTGACCGACTCAGCGGCCCAGGACGGCGTGGTGACGGGCCTGGAGCACTTTGGGCTCATCTAGACGGTCGACCTACGAGGGCGCCGGCGTGCGGCGCCGCGCCTAGGCCGTTGCGGCACCACCGTGCTTCTCGTCATACGCCGCCACGCCGCGGCGCGCGAGCTCGCAGTCAGAGACGCACGGGACAAAGCCCTCGCGCGTGTGCTGGTAGGCCTCGTGGCCCTTGGCGAGGAACAGGACCACGCTCTTGTGGCCCTCCGCCAGCTCGAAGGCGCGCGCGGCGGCCTGCTCTCGGTCGACGACGATCTCGTGCGGGAAGCCGTCGGGCAGGGAGCGCTCCATCTCGTGGCAGATGTCGAGCGGGTCCTCCGTCCACGGGTCGTCTGAGGTGAGCACGATGTGGCTCGCGTAGCGCGCGGCAACCTCGGGGAGGTCGTGACGGCGCTCGAGCGCCTTGCCGCCCACCGCGCCAAACACGGCTATGACGCGCGCGCCCGTGAAGGTGCCCGCGACGGCCGAGAGCAAAGACTCGAAGGCCATCCTGTTGTGGGCGTAATCAACAACTGCCGTGAGCTGGCGATCTTTGCTGCGGTAGAACTCCATGCGGCCGGGGACGCGCGTTGCCTCAAGGCCGTGCACGATGTCGTCCGCGCTGGCGCCCAGCACGTGCGCGCACAGCGCTGCGGCAAGGGCGTTTGACACGCTGAAGTCGCCGGGGAAGGGCAGCGTCACGCGGCGCTCCCACCCGTCAAGGTGCAGCGAGAAGCCCATGCCCTTCTCGCTCGACTCAAGGCCGTCCGCCCAGGCGTCCGCCTCGGGCCGGCCCACGCCAAACGTGAGCGTGAGCCTTGCCTGCGCCGCGGCAGCAAGGATGCGGTCCGCGTGGTCCGAGTCGAGGTTGACCACGGCGGTGCGGCACTGCGAGAAGATCTTGAGCTTGGAGGTGAAGTAGTCCTCGAAGTCGGCGTGCTCGACGGCGGAGATGTGGTCGAGGCCGATGTTGAGGAAGCAGCCCACCGAGAGGTCGACGCCGTAGGTGCGGTCGTACTTGAGCGCCTGGCTCGAGACCTCCATGACGAGGGCGCCCAGGCGAGCGTCCCGCGCATTTGCGAGATGGCGCCAGAGGTCGGGCGCCTCGGGGGTGGTGTTGGTCGAGGGGCCGTCCTCAATGCCGTCGTAGGTCTCCACGGTGCCGATCATGCCGCAGCCGTGCTCGCCGTGAGCGGCGTCGAGGATGGAGCGGAGCATGTAGGCCGTCGTGGTCTTGCCCTTGGTGCCCGTGATGCCCACGAGCGGCAGCGCCCGGTCCGGTCGCCCGAAGGCCTCCGCGGAGACGAGTGCCATCGCACGGCGCAGGTCCGTTGCCACGAGGGCGGGCACGTCGGGTGCCACGGCAGCGAGCTCGTCCGCGCGCGACTCGTCGCAGAGGTAGGCCACGGCGCCGCGCTCGAGCGCGCCGGCGAGAAAGGCCGGCTTGAAGGTGGCTCCCTTGCAGATGAAGAGGTTGCCCGGGGTAACGAGGCGAGAGTCGTGGAACGCCCCGGTGATTGCCGGGTTCTTCTCGGCATGCGGGGCCGAGGCGAGGATGCCCGCCGCGTCGAGCGTCTGGGCGAGCTCTGTGAGGGAAGTAGTATTCATGCGTCCCAGTATACGGCGGGCGGGGCCTCCGTGGCGCGTGCGTTTGCGTATGGTAAACTCACTGTGCTCGGGCGATTGGCGCAGCGGCTAGCGCAGGTGCCTTACACGCACAAGGTCGGCGGTTCGAACCCGTCATCGCCCACCAGGTAATCGCGGCCCCGTCGCATTGCGGCGGGGTCTCTTTGCAGGGAGGCATCATGGCAGACATCGAGGTTGCGCGCTCGTTTGGCCGCGGGTCCGACGAGATGCGTCCGGTGACGCTCACGCCCGGCGTCATGAAGAACGCCGACGGGTCGTGCCTCGCCGAGTTTGGTGACACGCGCGTGCTCTGCTCGGCAACGGTTGAGGAGGGCGTTCCCAACTGGCGCAAGGGTGCCCATGCGGGATGGGTCACGGCGGAGTATGCGATGCTGCCCGCCTCGACCAACCGCCGCACGTCGCGCGAGTACCGCGGCCGAAAGGGCCGCTCGATGGAGATCGAGCGCCTCATCGGGCGAAGCCTGCGCGCCGTGACGCGCCTCGATAGGCTCGGGGAGATCACCATCACCCTGGACTGCGACGTCATCCAGGCCGATGGCGGCACGCGCACCGCCTCGATCACGGGCGCGTGGGTGGCGCTGCGCCAGGCGCTCATGGGTCTTGTTGACGCCGGCAAGCTCCCGCGCCTGCCGCTCACGGGGCGCGTCGCGGCCGTCTCGGCGGGCTACGTCAACGGGATCGCCCTGCTCGACCTCGACTATCCCGAGGACAGCCATGCCGAGGTGGA
>CASEGE010000245.1 GCA_949287335.1 uncultured Olsenella sp.
CATCTCGCCGATGGTCTTGCAGATCTGATAGATCATCGCCTCCCAGGCGCGCTTGCACGCGGCGTCGCCCGCCTCGGCGCGCCGGCTCACGTCGAGCGCGTCAGAGGTGCCGAGAAGATCGACAAAGCCGCCGGTCTTCATGCAGAGGGCACGCGCATCGCCCGTGGTGTGGCTCTCGAGATAGCGCAGGAGCTCGATCACGGGCACCGCCCCGCAGCGGGTGGGCGCCATCGGGCCGTCGCCGCCCACGATGTCGTTGCCGTCGACCATCTTGCCGTGGTCGTGCGCGGAGACCGAGATGCCGCCGCCGATGTGGCAGACGACGAAGCTGCAGTCCTCGTAGCGCCTGCCGAGCGACGCGGCGTGACGGATGGCCGTCTCCTTGAGGTTGAGCGCGTGCAGGTGAACGCGGCGATAGACGCCCTTCACGCCCGTCATGCGCGCGAGGTCGCAGAGCTCGTCGGTGTCCGGCGGGTTGACCACAAAAGCGGGCTTGCCGCCGGCCGCCTGGGCAAACTGGTTGGCGAGCTGCGGCCCCAGCTGCGCCGGGTGCTGCACGCCGTTCTCGCCCGCCTCGGCATGGCGAAGCATGACGTCGTTCACGGCATAGGTGCCGCCCGGGGTGGGAAGCAAGCCGCCACCGCGGCCCACGAAGGCGTCCACGGTCGTGAGGTCCACGTCATGGGCGGCAAGCATCTCGAGGATGGTGTCGCGACGATAGGGCATCTGCGCGGAGATGCCGCTGAACTCCGCGAGCTTCTCGGCAGAGTGGGCAACGTTCTCCGAGAAGAGCTCAGTCTGCCCCTCGAACAGGCCCACCTTGGTGGAGGTGGAGCCGGGGTTGATCACAAGGACGCGATAGTTCTTCTCGGTCATGCTAGCCCTCCAGCGCCTGGGCGCGCACGCAGCTCATGACCACGTTGCCCACGATCTCGGAGACCGGGGCGGAGCGGCTGCAGTCGCACACGATCTTCTTGAAGCCCTGGAGCATGGGGCCGTAGGCGTCGGCGCCGGTGAGGTTCTGGATGATCTTGACGCCGATGTTGCCAACGTTGATGTCGGGCCAGATGAGGAGGTTTGCGCGGCCGGCAACCTCGGACTCGTGGTGCACCTTCTTGGCGGCCACCTTGGGGTTGATGGCGGCGTCAAACTGGAACTCGCCGTCGATCTTGAGGTCGGGGCGGCGCTCCTGGGCAATGTCGCGAGCGGCGCGGACCTTGTCGACGAGCTCGTTGTCCATGGAGCCGTCGGTGGAGTGGCTGAGAAGTGCGCAGCGCACGTCCCAGCCGGTGAGCGCGGCCACGGTCTCGCTCGAGGCAATTGCAATCGACGCCAGTTCCTCGGGGGTGGGGTCCACGCAGACGGCGGAGTCGCCAAAGCCGATGAGACCGCCCTCGCCGCCGTCCCAGCCGGGGACGTCGGCGATGCCGCAGGAGCTGATCGTGTCCACGCCGTCGGCCAGGCCCACGATGGTCTGGGCCGCGAGGATGATGTCGCCCGTGGCGTTTGCGATGCCGGCGAACATGACGTCCACGTCACCGAGCACCTGCATGATGAGGGCGCGCTCGAGCGGGCGGGTCATGCGGCGCGCGACGCCCTTGGGCTTGTACTTGCAGTCGGGGTGCGCGAGGTAGCGCTCGGCGCACGCGGCGTTGCCCGCCTCGTCGGTCACGTCCACGATCTTGACGCCCTCGAGGGAGATGCCACGCTCGGCCGCGAGGCGCGCAAGCTCCGCACCATCGCCCACGAGCACGCACTTGGCGAGGCCGGCCTCGGTGAGCTCGGCCACGGCGCGCATCATGGTCTCGTTGTCGCCCTCGGGGAAGGCCACGCGCATCGGACGCGCCGCGGCGCGCTCGCGCAGGGTTTCCATCAGGCCCACGGTCTACTCCATCTCTTCCTCGACGCGCTCGACGAGCTCGCCGACGGTCTTCATGGTCATGACCTCGCGGATGGGCACCTCGGCGTCGAGCTCGTTCTCGATCATG
>CASEGE010000246.1 GCA_949287335.1 uncultured Olsenella sp.
CGCTCACATATATATCTAAGATTAACGACTTCAAGGCACGGGGGTATATCCTATGAACAAGACCTTCCTGGTCCACGTGACGCGCCTGACGGCGTGCGAGGGCGACGGCGAGCCCGACGCGACGCTCGTTGAGTGCGACGGCGCGTCGGGCTCCGTCTCGTGGCTCGCCGCGCTCGAGGAGGCCCCGGAGCTCGGCTCCGTGGTGCGCGTCTCCGTCGAGGCGCTGTCGTGACCGCCGCGGAGCTCGCGCGGCGCCTGCGCGAGGACGCCGAGTGCTACCGAGAGCGCCCGGAGCCGTGCATGCGCCTCCTGGGCGCGCTGGTGGTCGCCATAGAGGGGCGCACGCTCGCGGACTTCTGCGACGCGCTCGCCCGCATCATCGAGGGGAGGGGGTGACGCATGGCGGGGAGGGAGCTCGGGCGCCTCGGGGACGTGCTCTCGGCGCTGATTATGATCCTGATGGTGATGCTCGTCCTGTGGGGCATCCTCGCGGTCGGCGAGCAGATCATGGGGTTCGTGCGGTGACCTGCTACGATGGTGTGGCGGACCCCACGCCGCAGGGAGGGCACATGGCACGACCTTTCGGCGAGCGCGACCTGCGCCCGCGGGTGAGGTCCCTCGACGTCCGGTCGTACCGGGACGCGCGGGACCTCTTCGCGGCCGTCTACGACGCGGCGGCCGAGCGGCAGGGCATCCTGCGCGAGCTCGAGCAGATGGAGTCCAAGGAGGGCGTGCGCGCCCAGTCATACGAGCCGATGCCCAGGGCGGGCTCCGTCTCGGACAAGATGGCCGCCACGGACGCGCGCATCGACTACGAGGGGGAGAAGGACCCGCTGCTCGCGGAGGACGACGCCCTCATCGCGCTCGCGGAGTCCCTCATATGGGGCCCGCGCGGCGGCGACATGACCGGCGGGGTGCTCCACGTCATGGGGTACCGCACCGCCAAGGCGATCGAGCGGCACTACGTCCACCTCGTCCCGTGGCCCGCGCTCGCCCGCGAATGGGGCATGAGCGAGAAGCAGTGCAGGCGCGTGGCCGACAGGGGCCTCGACGCGATGGACTACCTCGGCATGGTCGGCTCCGTGCGCGGCGTCGGCCGGGCCGAGGGGTGACCGACGGAGCGGCCCCGGGCGGAGCGATCCGCCCGGGGCCCTTTCCATGCCGTTCGGCGTGACAATCTCTTCTTACTCGCAAATAGTTATTGCATAACTGTTTGTGCTGCTATATAGTATTAGTCAGCAAGGGAGCACAGTCGAGGGGAGCCGGCCATGGCCAAGTACGAGATCACCCACAGCTGCGGGCACGTCGAGACGGTGCAGATATACGGCACCAACGTCCACGGGGAGCGCGAGCGCAGGGCCGCGTGGCTGGCGTCGAAGCCCTGCCCGGAGTGCGAGCGCCGGGCCAAGTCCGAGGCCGCGAGGGCCTGGGCCGACGAGATGGGCCTCCCCGGGCTGACCGGCTCCGAGAAGCAGGTCGCGTGGGCCGAGGACATCCGCTCGAAGGCCGTTCGCGACGCCGAGGACGCCCTCGGGTTCGACCAGTCGCGCGCCCTCGTCGCGTCCGGGACGCTCACCGACGAGCAGGCCGCGCGGATGCCGCTGCTCGAGCGGGCGCTCCGCGAGGGCGCCTCAGAGCACGCGGACGCCGCGTGGTGGATCGACAATCGCCTCGAGGCGTGCCCGCTGGTCATCAAGGCCGTCAAGGCTCGCATCGACGAGCTCTTCGCAGAGGAGGGGTAGCCATGGCGCTCAGGGACATGGGCATCATCGGCGCGGCCGAGGCGGCGGAGATCCTCGGCGTCTCGAAGGTCCGCGTGGCGCAGCTCTGCCAGCGCGGGCAGCTCGACGCCGTCAAGGTCGGCGGCTCGTGGGTCATGACGCGCGAGAGCGTCGAGGGGCGAGCGGTCGCGGCACCGACCGGAGGCCGGCCGCGCGGGCCGAGGGTTACGGGACGCTTCCGTCTGCACGGCGACGTGGTTGCGGAGGTCGTTGATGACGGCGACGGGAGCTACCCGTACCTGCGCTACGCTGACGGCGAGACCGAGGTCATCAGCACGGCGGTGCCGGTGCAGGTGGCCTGCCACATCGGCCGCTCGCCGTACGACCTGGAGTATCGCGAGGTCCGCCCGCGCTCGATGTGATATGGTGTGACCGTCGGGCTCGCGCCCGTGGGTTGAAACAGTACCGATGACTGGTATTTGCGTGTCTTGTCTGGCCGGGAGGCCAGCGGGTTGAAACAGTGGCAATGATTTGTTCTCGCGCGTCTTGTCGGGCTTTTGGGCCCGTGGGTTGAAACAGTAGCGATAGCTGGTAAGGCTGTCGAGGAAAGGGGCCGCGGCCTTCGGGCTGCGGCCCTTTTTCCGGCATGCGGGCACCGATCGGCTCCCGGAGGGCTGCGGCCTGAGGGTGGCCTCCCGCGGATACGTCCGCGGGGGCTTTTCCATGACAAAAAACATTCGCGTTCGCTAAGATTCTCGCCTCAGTAAACCTAAGCATGTGCTAATATATACATGTCGAAAGGAGGTGAGATGCAACGACGGGAACTGGTGAGAATCCTCCTCGAGGCCGGCTTCGTCTCAAAGGGCGGCACCAAGCACGAGGCCTTCACTAACGGGAGCGTCACGGTGAGGGTGAAGAGGCACCGGGAGATAGAGGACCAGACAGCGAAGAGGATTCTCAGGCAGGCGGGGCTCAGGTAGCCCCGCCCCCTTCGGGGCATCTCACATGTCGGTCGCCATGACACCGGCGCGTAAAAGGAGGAAAGCATGGTTTACGTCTGCGAGTTCGAGTTCTTTGACTCCGGGGGATACGTCGACGCGGTTCCGCTCACCTTTGACGGAGAGGGCACGTTCGGAGACGATCTTGAAGATGCCGTCGAGAGCGCGGCTGACTGGCTCGCGTGCGTCGTTGACGAGCACCTTATGAATGGCAGGGACATGCCGCCCATGAGCTTCGGCCACGAGCCGGAGAACGGGGGGCGCGTCATAGCCGTCGCCGTCTCGCGGGAGCTCGGGGACATCCCGGCCATGACCGCCGCCGATGCGGCGCGCGAGCTCGGCGTGAGCACGGCCCGCGTGTCCCAGTTGATCAAGGCGGGGCTCCTCGACTCTTGGCGGGACGGAACCAAGAGGATGGTGTCACGATCCTCCGTGGAGGCTCGCAAGGAGTACGGCCCGAGGCCGGGTAGACCCGCGCGCGAGCGCGCGCTCGCGTAGTACAATCGTCTCACCAGTTCCCTCGGCATCCCGCCGAGCAGGCCCCCGGCACCTAGCCGGGGGCCTTTCTTCTTGCGCACGATGTCCGGGAATGTCCGGGCATGTCCGCCCATGTCCCTAAATGACCGTGGATGTCCGCAAATGTCCGTGAATGACCGGGGAATCCCGTGATATAGATATGGTGCGCAAGGTGCGCGAGACGATGAGGGCCGTCCGAGAGGGCGGCCCTTCGCATGACCGGGGGAGGTGAGGCCGTGGCGGTGCAGCTCAGCGTGAAGGTCGACGAGAGGGCCTTCAAGGCCGCCGCCTACGCCAACGCCAAGGAATGGGCGAAGACCATGGAGTACGCCACCAAGGACATGCGCCGCGCCGCGCCCCCGATCGTCAAGCGCTACGTCACCAAGGCGTACAACATCAAGGCCGGAGAGGTGACGGTCGGGAGCAAGAAGGCCGTCGGCAGCTGCTCGATGAGCGGCGGCATCACCGACATGACGCTCGAGTACAAGGGCAGGATGCTGACGCCGACCCACTTCGGCATGAGGCCCAAGTCGTGGCCGGGAGCCGGCATGGAGTACACGATAACCGCCACCATCCTCAGGAGCCGCCCGGGCGTCCAGATCGGACACTGGAGAAGGCCGTGGTCCGAGGGCGGCAAGCACGGGCAGTCCTCTCCCGCCATGCTCCTCAACGGCAAGGTGCCGCCCATCATGCGCGAGGGGAGAAGGTACGAGGCCCTCAAGGTCGTGTCCATGCCGCAGATGGTAGACATGGTGGTCAACCGCGACGAGCACGTCGCGGGCGCGTACGGGGAGCTGCAGGACAAGCAGATGGAGATACTTCGCAAGCGACTGTCCTCGCTAGGCATCGAGGTCTGATCGTCAACGTATAAATGATTTCACCGCTTTGCGGGTCCTTCCGGGCGCTCTGACGTCTGCGGAGCTCCGAGGCGCAGGAAATCGCGATTTCTTAGCCTCCCGATTTAAGGCCTTAGCAGAGCAACGACTCACATATGCGCAGGTAAACGGGGGTGCCATGGAGCGGGTGTCTGCAAAGGAGCTCGCCGAGGTGCTCGGCTTCAGCGTCCAGCGCATCAATCAGCTCAAAAAGGAGGGGGTCCTGACCCCCGAGGGCAGCCCGGCGAGGTACGACCTCCCGGCTAACGTGCAGAGCTACGTGCGCCACGTGAGGGAGTCGGTCAGCGCGAGGCTGGCGGACGACGCCGACGCGGAGCGCAGGAAGCTCCAGGCCGACGCCGACTACAAGGCCGCGAAGGCCCGCCAGGAGGAAATCAGGCTCGCCGAGCTCGAGGGCCGCATGCACTCGGCCGAGGACGTCGAGGCGGCGACCACGCAGCTCGTCTACGGCGTGCGCTCCGCGCTGCTCGCCATCCCCGGGCGCGTCTCCGTCGACGCGGCGGGGCGCAGCGCGGCCGAGGTCTCGGAGATAGTGCGCCGCGAGGTGTGCGCCGCGCTCGAGGAGCTCTCCCAGTACCGCTACGACCCCAGGGCCTACGCGGCGATGGTGCGGGAGCGGAAGGGATGGTCGACCGACGATGCCGAGGACGGAGACCCAGAGGCTGGCTGACCTCAACTCGACCCTCTCGCGGGCGGTCAGGGGCTTCCGTCCTCCTGAGTCCCTGACCGTCGACGAGTGGGCCGACAGGTACAGGCGCCTCTCGCCGGAGGCGTCCGCCGAGGCGGGGCCGTGGCGCACGTCGCGCACGCCCTACCTCGCCGAGCCCATGCGGGCCTTCACCGACCCGCGCGTCCGCAAGGTCGTCATCGTGGCCGGCTCGCAGATAGGCAAGACCGAGTGCGAGCTCAACTGCCTGGCGTACCTCATGGACCAGGACCCCGGCACGGTCCTCTACGTGCAGCCCACGATCGAGGACGCCAAGAAGTTCTCGCGCCTGCGCGTCGAGCCGATGATACGCGACTGCCCGAGGCTCCGCCGCAAGGTGCGCGACGCCGAGCGGGGGAGGCAGGGCGCCAAGACGGTGCTCCAGAAGACATTCCCCGGCGGGATGCTCATGATGACGGGCTCCAACGTGGCGTCGGCGCTCGCGTCGACCCCCGCCCGCTACATCATCGGCGACGAGAGGGACCGCTGGGCGGTCTCGGCGGGCCGCGAGGGCGACCCGTGGAAGCTCGCCGAGGCCCGACAGACCACGTTCTACAACGCGAAGGCCATCGAGGTCTCGACGCCGACCGTCAAGGGCGCCTCAAACATCGAGACGGCCTTCGCGGGCGGCACACAGGAGCGATGGGTGACCCGCTGCCCCGAGTGCGGCGAGTGGCACGACATCGACTTCGACCAGATCCGCTTCGACTCCGAGTGCGACCGCGTCAACGGCCGCAAGGTCTACCGACTCAAGGGCGAGCCCATGTGGTGCTGCCCGTCGTGCGGGTGCCTCTCGTCCGAGCGCGCCATGCGCGAGGCCCCGAGCCGATGGCGGGCAGACAACCCCGCGGCGCTCGCGTCCACGCGCGTCCGCAGCTTCTGGCTCAACGCCTTCTGCTCGCCGTGGACGTCGTGGTCGAGCATCTGTCTCGACTTCCTCGAGTCCAAGGACGACCCGCAGCGCCTGCAGGTCGTCTACAACACACTCTTCGGGCGCCTGTGGGAGGACCGCGGCGACCTCGTCTCCGACGACGAGATGATGGCGCGCCGCGAGGACTACGGCGAGCGCCCGGACGGGACCCCGGTCGAGCTGCCGGACGGCGCCCTCGTGGTCACCGTCGGCGTCGACGTCCAGGACACGCGCCTCGAGTACGAGGTGGTGGCCCACGGGCGCTGGGGCGAGACGTGGGGCCTCGAGAAGGGCGTCATAGCCGGCCGCCCGGACGACGACGGGGTCTGGGAGCGCCTGGACGGCGTGGTGGCGCACGTCTGGCGGCGCCGCGACGGGCGCGGAGTGCGCGCCTCGGTCACGTGCGTCGACTCCGGCGGCCACTACACGCAGGAGGTCTACGAGCGCTGCCGCCAGAGGCAGCCCGGCCGCGTCTTCGCGATCAAGGGCAAGGGCGGCGAGGGCGTGCCGTACGTGGCGGTGCCCACCCGCGTGGCCATCCGCGACAAGCGGCGCACCTGCTGGCTCTACACCGTCGGCGTCGACGCCGGCAAGTCGCAGATCATGAACGCCCTCAAGGTCCAGGAGCCCGGCCCGCGCTACTGCCACTTCCCGCGCGGCCGCGGCTACGACGAGGCGTACTTCGCCGGGCTGCTCTCCGAGCGGCTCGTGCTCAGCAAGACCTCCACCGGCTCCCGCTGGCGCTGGGAGAAGATACCCGGCCACGAGCGCAACGAGGCGCTCGACTGCCGGAACTACGCGCTGGCCGCACTGGCCATCCTCAACCCCGACTGGGACGCCCTCGAGCGCCAGATGTCCGGGGAGGCGGGGGCCGGCGCGCCGCGCGGGAGGCATCGCAGGAGAAAAACGCGGCGCAGCGCCGCCGACGAGTGGTAGGGGGGGGCGGGCATGGCGTCGAGGACCGTCATTCGCAAGAGGCTGGCCCGCAACACCGAGCGCCTCGAGCTCTACTACGAGGCCGAGCGGGCAATCCTCGACGGCGCCCAGAGCTACACGATCGGGACGCGCAACCTCACGCGGGCGAACCTCGCCGAGATCACCGAGATGATCGAGACGCTCGAGACGAAGGTGGCCGAGGACGAGGCCGCGCTCGAGAGCGGCGGCGGCCGCCGCAGGTCCGTCGGCGTCTACCTCAGGGACTGGTAGATGGGCGCCGGTGGAGCGACCTCGCAGCAGCGCGAGCTGTTCGAGGACTACGAGGGCTTCGTGGAGAAGTTCAAGCCCAAGAAGACGACCGACGACTGCTACACGCCGCCGGAGATATACGACGTCGTCGCCGAGTGGGTCACGGAGAGGTACGGGGTCGAGCGCGAGGACATGGTGAGGCCGTTCTACCCGGGCGGCGACTACGAGCGCTTCGACTACCCGGACGGGTGCTGCGTCGTGGACAACCCGCCGTTCAGCATCATCTCGAAGATCCAGCGCTTCTACATCGACAACGGCGTGCCGTTCTTCCTCTTCGCCCCCACGCTGACGGCGCTGGGCGCCGCGTCCGTATGCATGGAGGTCTGCCACGTCATCTGCGCCGCTCAGATCACCTACGAGAACGGCGCCGTCGTCCCGACGTCCTTCGTCACCAACATGGGCGGCGACGTCGTGGCCGAGAGCGAGCCGGAGCTGTCGGCTCGCATCAACGACGTCAACGACATGCTGCTCCGGCAGAGGTCGAGGCAGCTGCCGAAGTACGAGTACCCCGACCACGTCATCACGGCCGCGAAGCTCCAGTGGTACGCGCGGCACGGCACCCGCTTCACCGTGCGCCGCGGCGACTGCGTGCGAATATCGCGCCTGGACGCGAACCCCAAGGGAATCTTCGGGGGGGGTTGCTGCTGAGCGAGAGGGCTGCGGCCGAGAGGGCTGCGGCCGAGAGGGCTGCGGCCGAGAGGGCTGCGGCCGAGAGGGCTGCGGCCCATCGCTGGTCGCTCAGCGACCGAGAGCGCGCCATCGTGGCGATGCTCGGAGACAGGACGTGACGACGGCCCCGAGGGGCCTTATCCACGCGCCGGGGAGGCGGAATGGCCAAGCACAGCAACCAGCGGCGGCGCCGCGCCCCCGTGGCCGGCAGCCCGCCC
>CASEGE010000247.1 GCA_949287335.1 uncultured Olsenella sp.
CACGCCGGGTACTTTGGCTATGAGCGCACCCTCTCGGAGGGACAGCTCGTGGGCTTTCTCCAGGTTGAGTTTGGGCGCGTGGGCGCGGACACCCACCTCACCCCGCGCGAGGTCATCCGCGACTTCATCGAGCTTCTCGACATCGTGTACCAGAACCCGGGAACAGACGTGGAGGCGCTGCTCAAGACCGACGAGTTCTCCGGTGCCGTGAGCGCACCCGCTGTTGCCGCCGGCATGGACGACAAGGACGTGGACGCTGCCTTTGCCGAGTTCACGATCTAGCTGCCTAGCTGCTCAAGTACCGTGCACATGTCAGAGGCGCTCAGTGCCGCAACGGGGCAGTGTCGCAGTAGCGCGTCGTCGTTGGTCACAAGATAGTCAACCTTGCCACGCATGGCCGCCGCGATGACCAAGTCGTCCTCAAAGTCCCCGTGAAGGGCGCGCTGCTTGGAGGCCATCCACACATCCGTGTGGTCAAGGGGAATGGCGGTAGCAATCTCCTGCATGTTGTTGACGCATCCCCACGCCGCAGCGGTTGCAGCCCGAGCCCCCGAATCGGAAAGAGCCCCCGTTGCGGCTCGCTCGGCACGCTTGTGCTCCGCTGCCGACATGTAGAAGACGTCCTTGATGGACGGAACGGCGTACGCGAGCGTCTGGTTCTGCTCGAACGCGCTTACTATGAGCCGCTGCGCCGCCGCGTAGCCGCTTCTCCACGGGAGATAGTAGTCAAGCCAGACGTTGGTATCCAAGAGCAGCGCAAGCTGTTGGCTCATGCGTCCAGCCCCCTCTCGCGCAGGCGCTCGAGCAGAACCTGCTCCCGCAGCTCCTCAAAAGAAAGCTCCTCAAACCCCTCCGGCACAACTACGCCACGCTCGGCCAGCGACCGCGAGACAATCATCGACCCTTCCCGCGCCAAGCTGAGCTTGCGCTCTTGCTCGGCTCGCTCGGCAGGGGCAAGCACGTCACGCGACTCGACGAGCTCTCTGACCTTCTCAGGTCGGTCCGCAAGCTCCGCAAAACGCTGCCACATGGCTCGGATTGCCTTAGTGGGCGTGAGCCCCGCCTTCGTAAGAGCAGCATCTCCCGCAGCCTTGAGGCTGGCATCTATGCGCGCGTTAACTTGGGCAATGGCAGCACCCATTTTGGTCCTTTCTCTGTAAAGCATATGCTAGCAGATATTGCTAGTTGATTCTAGTTTTCCTGCTTGCATCAACAAACATTTGTTCGTATACTGACTGTTATAGGAGGGAGGTCGTAATGGGTGTCTTTGACAGGTACGCACCGTTTGTGCAGGACTTCATCTTTGCGCACGCATGGGAGAACCTGCGCGGGATTCAGGTAGCCGCCGGCGAGGCAATCTTTGACACAGACGACCACTTGCTGCTGTGTGCCTCCACGGCATCCGGCAAGACCGAGGCCGCCTTCTTCCCCATCCTCACGGAGTTCTGGGAAAACCCGCCCGCCTCGGTGGGCGCGCTCTACATAGGCCCCACCAAGGCGCTCATCAACGACCAGTTCTATCGCCTCGAGGAGCTCTGCGAGGAGGCGGACATCCCCGTCTGGCACTGGCACGGAGACGTCTCCTCCTCACACAAGGCCAAGCTCATGAAGAAGCCCTCCGGCATCCTGCAGATTACGCCGGAGTCCCTCGAGGCCATGCTCATGCGCCGCCACGCGGCCGTGGCCAAGCTCTTCTGCGACCTGCGCTACGTGGTCATAGACGAGGTCCACGCGCTGCTGCGGCAAGACCGAGGCGGCCAGTGCCTCTGCCTCATCGAGCGCCTGGCGAGAATTGCCGGAGTTCAGCCGCGCCGCATTGGCCTCTCCGCCACCATCGGGGACCCGGAGGCCGTGGGCGCGTTTCTCGCTGCGGGAACCGGCCGCAACTGTGTGATACCGCGCATAGAGGAGCCCCCGCGCACCTGGCGCATCTCGATGGAGCA
>CASEGE010000248.1 GCA_949287335.1 uncultured Olsenella sp.
AAGCTCGCTGAAACTCTCACTATTGGCGGCTAGAGTGAGACTTTCAACGAGTTTGGGGGCGCTCGGGAGGAATGTGCAGGAACGGTGCGGGTGGCGGAACTGTTTCTTTTTGTGGAGAAAGGGAGTAGTATGTTTCCTTGCGTCTGTAGGTAGGGAGGATTCTGCCTCGGGCGCATGACATGGCTCCCGGCCCCGCCAAGGCAGGGAGGCACGAGGTTGGAAACCCCGTGCTGAGAACCCCAGGATCTAAGGAGTGCAACATGGCAGACGAGAAGTACGTCCCGCGTCTCAAGGAGCAGTATTTCGCCACCGTTCGTGACGAGCTCCAGAAGCAGTTTGGCTACAAGAACGTTCACCAGATCCCCAAGATCGAGAAGATCGTCGTGAACATGGGCGTCGGCGAGGCCGCCACGGACGCCAAGGCCATCGACGGTGCCGTTGCCGACCTGCGCGCCATCACCGGCCAGCAGCCGCTCGTGACCCACGCCCGCAAGTCCATCGCTACCTTCCACCTGCGCGCCGGCATGCCCATCGGCGCCAAGGTCACCCTGCGCGGCGACCGCATGTGGGAGTTCCTCGATCGTCTCATCTCCATCGCCATCCCGCGCATCCGCGACTTCCGCGGCATCTCCCCCAAGAGCTTCGACGGCCGTGGCAACTTCTCCATGGGCGTTACCGAGCAGCTCATCTTCCCGGAGATCGACTTCGACAAGGTCGACCACACGCGTGGTATGGACATCACCATCGTGACCACCGCTCAGACCGACGAGGAGGGCAAGGCGCTTCTCAAGGCCTTCCACTTCCCGTTCAAGGCTGAGTAGGTCAAATAGCAAAGAGGCCCGCGGCACAGCCGGGGCCCAGGATGCACTGAAGGAGGATTTGTGGCTAAGACATCGATGATCGTCAAGGCTCAGCGCGAGCCGAAGTTCTCGACGCGTACGCAGAACCGTTGCCAGCGTTGTGGGCGTCCCCACTCCGTCTATCGCAAGTTCGGCCTCTGCCGCGTCTGCTTCCGCGAGCTTGCGAGCAAGGGCGAGCTTCCGGGCGTCCGCAAGGCTAGCTGGTAGGACGCTCAAGGCTCTCGCGTACAGGCGTCTGCGCTAAGGGTGCGGACGAACCGAACGCGCAGGTTCATCATTACCGAAGGAGAAGGATCCATGAAGATTACTGATCCCATTTCTGACATGCTGACGCGTATTCGCAACGCCAACGCTGCCAACAAGGCCGAGGTCTCCATGCCCTCGACCAAGGTGCTCGTTGAGGTTGCCCGCGTCATCTGCGAGGAGGGATACATCGCCGGCTACGAGGTCGAGGACACCAAGCCGCAGAAGACCCTCCACATCACCCTCAAGTACGGCGCCCGCCACGCCAAGGTCATCCGTGGCATTCGCCGCATCTCCAAGCCGGGTCTGCGCATCTACGCCACCGCGGACAAGCTCCCGCGCGTCCTCGGCGGCCTCGGCACCGCAGTCATCTCCACCTCCAAGGGCATGATGTGCGACCGCGACGCCCGCAAGCTCGGCGTCGGCGGCGAGGTCATCGCCTACGTCTGGTAACTCTCGGCAGGAATGAAAGGAGACAACCGTGTCTCGTATTGGTAAGCAGCCTGTCCAGGTTCCGGCCGGAGTCACTGTGACAGTCAATGGCACCACCGTCACCGTCAAGGGCGCCAAGGGCGAGCTCACCCGCACCTTCTCCGATCTGGTGAAGATCGAGGAGGAGGGCCAGGAGCTCCACGTCGTCCGCGTTGACGAGTCCACCACCTCCAACGCCCAGCAGGGCCTCACCCGCACCCTTCTTCACAACATGGTCATCGGCGTGTCCGACGGCTTTGAGAAGAAGCTCGAGCTCACCGGCGTCGGTTACCGCGCCGCGCTCAAGGGCAAGGATCTTGACCTCTCCCTGGGCTACTCTCACCCCGTGATCTACGCCTGCCCCGAGAACATCACGTTCGAGGTGCCCGACAACACCCACATCACCGTCAAGGGCATCTCCAAGGAGCAGGTCGGCCAGGTCGCCGCTGAGATTCGCATGAAGCGCCCGCCCGAGCCGTACAAGGGCAAGGGCATCCACTACGAGGGCGAGCACATCCGCAGGAAGCTCGGCAAGGCCGCCAAGTAGTCTTAAGGGCTAGAAAAGACCATCACCCCGTCAGGTGATGGCGCGTCTAAGGAGAAGGAATGAACAAGCAGCAGGCGAAGAAGGCCGGTCTCAAGCGCCGCGAGCGCCGCGTCCGCGCCAAGATCTTCGGCACCGCTGAGCGTCCGCGCCTCAGCGTGCACCGCACCAACGCAAACATCTACGCTCAGGTCATCGACGACGCCGATGGCAAGACGATCTGCTCTGCCTCGACCCTCGACCCCGAGTTCCGCGCCACCGGCAAGATCGGCTCCAACAAGGAGGCCGCTGAGTTCGTGGGCGAGCTCGTGGGCAAGCGTGCCGTCGAGAAGGGCGTCACCGAGGTCAAGTTCGACCGCGGTGGCCGCATCTATCACGGCCGTGTCAAGGCTCTGGCAGACGGTGCCCGCAACGCGGGCCTGAAGTTCTAGGAGGATTCAATGGCACGAGATCGTAAGCGCCAGCAGGACACGGATCTTCAGGAGCGCGTCGTCTTCATCCACCGTGTCTCCAAGACCGTTAAGGGCGGTCGTCGCATGTCCCTCGTCGCCCTCGTTGCCGTCGGCGACGGCAAGGGCAACGTCGGCCTGGGCATGGGCAAGTCCGCCGAGGTGCCCCTGGCCATCTCCAAGGGTGTCGAGGACGCCAAGAAGAACATGTTCCACGTGCCCGTCACCGAGCACGGCACCATTCCGCACGCCGTCGAGGGTCACTACGGCGCCGGCCACGTTCTCATCAAGCCGGCCATCGAGGGTACCGGCGTCATCGCCGGCGGC
>CASEGE010000249.1 GCA_949287335.1 uncultured Olsenella sp.
GCAACCATCGACGGTGGCGTGGGCAGCCTCGAGGAGCTCTGCGAGAAAAACGCGCTGCTCGCGGACTTCCACGCCGTGCGTGAGGGCAACGTCTGGACTTGCGACTCAAATCTCTACCAGCAGATGACGAGCATGGCGGACCTCATCTCTGACCTTCGGGCGGCGCTCAGCGGGTCGGGCGAGACCTCGCCCAAGGACGGCGGCTTCTTCTGGAGGCTGAGCTAGCGTGGCACGCGCGACGGGCGACAAGGGCGGGCGGATGCGGCGGGCGTTGGCTTTTGACCTCGTCGTTCTTCTCGGCCTTCTTGCGCTCTTTGTCGCGAGCCTCTGTCTGGGCAGCGTGGAGACCTCGCCCGCGGAGGTGGCGCGCATCCTCTTGGCCGGGCCCGGCGACCCCTCCACCGCAGCGCAGGTCATCTGGCAGATTCGCCTGCCGCGGGCCATCGAGGCGGTGCTTCTGGGCGGAGCGCTCTCGCTTTCGGGTTTCCTCCTGCAGACGTTTTTTGCCAACCCCATCGCGGACCCCTTCGTGTTGGGCGTCTCCTCCGGCGCCAAGCTCGTGGTGGCCGTGGTGATGATTGTGGTGCTGGGTGCGGGCCAGGTCATGAGCCCAACGGTCTCGGTGGGCGCGGCGTTTCTCGGCTCGCTCGTCACGATGGGCTTTGTGCTGCTCATCTCGCGCCGCGTGCGCTCCCAGAGCATGCTCATCGTGGCCGGCGTGATGGTGGGCTACATCTGCTCCGCCGCCACCAACTTCCTCGTGGCCTTTGCCGACGACCAGGCAATCGTGAACCTGGACAACTGGTCGCGCGGGAGCTTCTCGGGAGCCACCTGGTCTGACGTGGGCATCATTGCCATGGTGGTTATCGCCGGCGGCGCCGCGGTCTTTGCGCTCTCAAAGCCGCTCGGCGCCTACCAGCTCGGTGAGCCGTACGCGCAGAGCGTGGGCGTCAACGTAGGCGGCCTTCGCATGCTCATCGTGCTGGTGTCGAGCCTGCTCTCGGCGTGCGTGGCGGCCTTTGCGGGGCCCGTCTCGTTTGTGGGCATCGCCGCGCCGCACCTCGCGCGTCGCGGCGTGGGTTCCTCACGGCCGCTTCTGGTGACGCCGGCATGCTTTCTCACGGGCGCGGCCTTCTGCTGCGGGTGCGACCTTGTCGCGCGCACGCTCTTCTCGCCGGTCGAGCTCTCCGTGAGCGCCGTCACCGCCGTCTTTGGTGCGCCCATCGTGATCGCCCTCATGCTCCGCCGGAGGTCCCTCCGATGACTGTCAATTGGGGACGTGTTTTTTCGTTCAGAGAAAATGGGACAGGTTTTCCCGCCGAAGATGGGCGGGAGTGCCGCAGCCTGCCCCCTACCAAGAGCGGGAGGGAGGGTCACGACCTGCCCCATACCAAGAATAGCCAGAGAGGCTGCGACACGTCCCTCGCCGAGAATGCCCAGAAGGGCCGCAATCTGCCCCAAACCAAAGACGACCAGGAGAGCAAAAACCTGTCCCAAAACTTCAGAGAGAAAAAACACGTCCCCTTTTTGCTGGAGCTGCGGGGGCTTGAGGTGGGGCATGGGCGGCGGGCGCTGGTGCGCGACATCTGCCTCGCCGTGAGGCCGGGGCAGGTGGTGGCGCTCATCGGGCCCAACGGCTCGGGCAAGACCACGATCCTACGCACCGTGGCCGGCCAGCTCCAGAAGCTCGGCGGCGTCGTGGAGCTCTTCGGGCGCGCGCTTGACGAGGTCCCCCCGGCAGAGCGCTCCCGTTCCATGTCCGTCATGCTCACCGGCCGCCCGCAGACCGAGCTCCTCACCTGCCGCGACGTGGTGGAGGCGGGCCGCTACCCCTTCACGGGCCGCCTTGGCGTGCTGGGCGAGAAGGACGAGGAGGCCGTCACCGCCGCAATGGACGCGACGGGCGTGCTCGGCCTCGCGGAGCGCGACTTTGCCCACGTGAGCGACGGCCAGCGGCAGCGCGTCCTTCTCGCCCGTGCGCTCTGCCAGGAGCCGCATGTGCTTCTGCTCGACGAGCCCACCTCGTACCTGGACATTCGCTCCCAGCTCGAGGTGCTGCAGCTCCTGCGTCGGGAGGCGCGCGAGCGCGGCATCGCCGTGGTGACGTCACTGCACGAGATCGACCTCGCGCAGAAGGTCGCCGACCACGTGATTTGCATAAAGGACGGCAGCGTCATGTGTCAGGGCTCGCCCGACGAGGTCTTTACCGCCGAGCGCGTCGCCGAGCTCTATGACCTCACGCCGGGAGCCTTTGACCCCGCCTTTGGCAGCGTGGAGCTCGTCCGCCCAGCAGGTGAGCCACGCACGTTCGTTATTGCCGGGGGCGGCACGGGCGCGGCATGCTTCCGACGTCTGGCGCGCGAGGGCGTCCCGTTTGCCACGGGCGTGCTCCACGAGCACGACGCTGACGGACTGCTCGCACGCAGCCTCGCCACACGTGCCATCTACGAGCGAGACTTCGAGCCCGTGAGCGCAGAGTCGGTGGCCCGCGCCCGTGAGGTCCTTCTCACCTGCCGCGAGGTCATCTGCTGCGTGAGCACCTTCGGCACCGGCAACGCGCGCAACGCCGAGCTCCTTGACGCCGCTCGCGAGGCTGGAATTCCCGTCAGCGGGCCGCTCCCGTAACGAAGGAAGCAATGAACGCCTGATTATTGCCGAGAAGAACCTCGAGCGCGCCGCGCGCCTCGTCGGAGAGTCCCAGGTCAAGTAGATCATGCGCCATCTCGGCGTTAACACGGGCGTCGCAGACGTCACCGAGCTCGTCCTGGACCCCCTTCATCCGGGCACCCTCGGCAGCGGCACGCTCCCCCAGCAAGGTGCCAAACGACTCCCCGACGTAGCGCACGCGCTTGGAGCGCTTGCGCAGGGTGTGCACGGCATCCGCGTCGCTGCGGTCAACGGTGGCATAGCCCTCGTCCACGGTGCGCACGAGCTCGTCAAAGACAGTGAGCACGTCATCGCGCATCACGCCGCGCTTGCGCACGGAATCCTTCCAGGGGAGCGACTCGACGCGCCTGCGGACGCGAGCCAGCGCGCGGCGGGTGTGGCGACCTCCCATGACGTCCATCACGCGGTCGCGCTCGAGGACGCGCAGCTCGATGATCTTCTCGGCAAGCTCGCCATACGGCACGTCGAGCGCCCGCACGTCGCGCAGCATCACGTCGTACTCGCGCAGGCGCGAGGTCTCTATCACCACCGAGCGCAGATCGCTCTGGAGCAGGCGATGACGGCGCCGCTTGAGAAACGGCGAAGCAAACGCAAGCAGGCTCCTCAGCGTGCGAATGGAGATGCGCAGCTTGTGAATGGTCTCCGGGTCGTCCGGATTGGCGAGAAACGCGTCGAGGCGCCGCTCGACGGTCTTCTCGCCCTCCCGCAGCACCGCCGCGAGCCTCTTGCGAACGTCCTCCATCGCTGCCTCCCATCCACGGGTGTGTGACAATTTGGGCGGGGCCGCTTGCCGGGTGTGACAATTAGGACAGGTTCATTTGTCACACTCTGCAAGAGTGTGACAAATGAACCTGTCCTAATTGTCACACCCGGCAAGCGGCCCCGCCCAAATTGTCACACATCCGCCCCGATTGTCACACGGTGTCGAGTGACTGCATCCAGGCGATGTAGACGCTCGGGTAGTGGCCGTAGAGTACCTGCATGGGGTTCACGTCGGCAAGAAGGTCGCGCGCAAGGGAGAAGATCCCGCCCGCGCTTGCCAGGTCATCTGCCGTGGGAATCTCGCGGCCCAGGTCCTCGACGAGCTTGTCCACGTGCTCGCGGTCCTCGGGCACGTAGGGGCACTCCACACCGGTGTTGGCCTCGAAGACCGCGCACATGGCCTCGTACTTCTCGGCAAAGCCCTCGTCGCCGTAGCCAGGAAGCCAGAGGTCGTGCCCGTAGCGCTCGTAGCCCCAGGACGCCAGCGGCAGGCGCGGCACCATGTCGCTGGGGTTCATGACGTTGAAGATGTTGTCGTAAAGTGCCTCGCGCGCGTTATCGAAGGTCGTGACCTCGGGCGTGGCAAAGGTGTAGCAGTAGACGCTCTCGAGCGGGGCCAGGACGCGCAGACCCTGGGACATCTCGTCGGCGTATGCGGCAGCGATGTTGGCAGCGGCGGCTCCGCGCGAGTGCCCGGTAAACAGCAGACAGATGTCGTCCGTGCCGTCGAGCCCCGCCTCCTCGGTGATGCGCGC
>CASEGE010000250.1 GCA_949287335.1 uncultured Olsenella sp.
CCCGGCGCGCTCCACCAGCTCACGCAGGTACTCGTGCACGTGCGGACCGTCGGCCACGAGGGAGCGGCACGCGTTGCCCGAGCCAGGCACGTCCTCTATGACCTCGGGCTTTGAGATGAGGTTCACCACGTCGAACCTAAATCCCGTGACCCCTCGCTCGCGCCAGAAGCGCACCACGCCCGCACAGGCCTCTCGCACCTCGGGGTTGTCCCAGTTGAGGTCCGGCTGGCTCGGGTCGTGCATGTGCAGGTACCACTTGCCGAGACGTGGCTCCCACTCCCATGCGCTTCCGCCAAAGGCGCACTGCCAGTTGGTGGGCGGCTCGCCGGGGTCTCCGGCGCCAGTGGAACCACGGCCGTCACGCAGAATGTAGAAGCCCTGATAGCGCTTCTCGCCCGCGCAGGCGCGCTGAAACCACTCGTGCTCGGTCGAGGTGTGGCAGAGCACCATGTCCAACATGACGCCAATGCCACGCTCGCGCGCCCCCGCCACCAGCTCGTCGAAGTCCTCCATCGTGCCGTAGCGCGGGTCAACGGCGCAGTAGTTGGACACGTCGTAGCCGTTGTCACGCTGCGGCGAGGGGAAGAACGGGGTGAGCCACAGATAGTCCACACCCAGCTCGGAAAGGTAGTCGAGCCTGCTCGTAATGCCCGGCAGATCACCCAGGCCGTCACCGTTGCTGTCGCAGAAGCTCTTCACGTAAATCTGGTACACGACGGCACGGTGAAAGTCGCGCTCAATCTGTGCCATGAGAAACCTCCTCTGTGAGGCCGGGCGCCGCCCGGGCACCCGGCCATCGTGGTTCTAGGAGCGGTAGGTGGCGACCACGGTGTCGCCCGCCTCGGCCTCCATGCCGGACCTGAGCTCAAGGCCGGAGGCGCTGCCCTCGCCCGTGATCACAAAGGCCACGGCGGTGGGGTGCCCGGCGGCAGCGATCTTCTTGGTGGAGAAGGTCATGAGCGGCTGGCCGGCGCTCACGCGCTGCCCCTGCTCAACAAGGCAGGCAAAGCCGTCTCCGCCCATCTCGACGGTATCCACGCCCACGTGGACGAGAAGCTCCATGCCGTCGTCGAGCACAAGACCGATGGCGTGGTTGGAGCCGGGCATCGTTGCGGCTATGGTGGCGTTAGCGGGCGCGACAACGGTGTCTGCGCCGGAGGCGGGCTCGATGGCCAGCCCGTCGCCCATGGCCCTGCTGGAGAAGACGGGGTCGGGCATCTCGGTGATGGGCTTCACGACACCGGAGAGCGGGGCGAGAAGCGCGCGGCTGGCCTTGGCGGCGGGCTCGGCGGCAGAAGCCGCGGTGGCGGGTATGGACTCATCGGCAGGGGCAGGGTCAGCGAGCGCCAGGCCACGGTCCTTCTCGGAGAGCTTGCGCAGGCCCACGAAGTAGGTGAGCACAAACGGCACCACGATGGCGATGAGCATGCACAGCGCGAAGATGCCCCAGAAGTTGAAGACGATCGAGAGGATTCCCGGCAGGCCGCCAACGCCGATGGAGAGCGCCTGGACGCCGCAGCCGGTGCAGACCATGGCGGCGCACGCGGAGCCAATCATGCCGCAGACGAGCGGGAACTTGTACTTGAGGTTCACACCAAAGAGCGCAGGCTCGGTAACGCCGAGGTAGCAGGAGATGAACGCGGGGATGTTGACCTGCTGGGCGCGCTCGTTCTTGCGCTGAAGCACGGACATGGCCACCACGGCGGAGCCCTGCGCGATGTTGGAGAGCGCGATCATGGGCCAGAGGGTGGTGTAACCAAGCTGGTTGACGAGCTGGGAGTCGATGGCGTTGGTCATGTGATGCAGGCCGGTCATGACGAGAGGCGCGTAGACGGCACCAAAGACGTCGGCAAAGAGGACGCGCACGTTGGAACTGAGACCCCAGCTGACGGCGCCGGCGATGGCGTTGCCGATGGCCCAGCCGACGGGGCCGACGACAAGGTGCGCGATAAAGACGGCGGGCACGAGCGACATGAAGGGCACGACAATCATGCGCACAACCTCGGGCGTGACCTTGGTGAAAAACTTCTCCAAGCCCACGAGCACGAAGGCGGCCATGAGTGCGGCGATAACCTGCCCCTGGTAGCCGATGCCGAGGAAGGAGTAGAAGCCAAAGTCGTAGGTGTGGGCGGCAATGTCCTCGGCGGTGGCGGTTGCCGCGGAGAAACCGTTGAGGAGCTGCGGGCTCACGAGGGTGAGGCCGAGGATGATGCCCAGGATGGGGGTGGTGCCCATCTTGCGGGTGACCGACCAGCAGATGCCCACGGGCAGCATGTGGAAGACCGCCTCGCCGATGACCCACAGGAAGCTGTACATGCCGTTCCAGAACGTCCACATGTCCGCAATGGACTTGGTGCCGTGCTGGAGGTCGAAGGCGCCCGAGTCGGTGAAGAAGTTGACCTCGCCGATAATGTTGCGGAAGCCGAGAATGAGACCGCCGCAGATGAGGGCCGGGATGAGCGGGGCAAAGATCTCGCCCAGGATGCCCATCGCGCGCTGGAGCGGGTTCTGGTGCGCGCCGGCCGCGGCCTTGGCGGCCTCCTTCGAGACGCCCTCGATGCCGGAGATGGCAGTGAACTCCTGGTAGAAGTCAGCTACGTCGTTTCCGATGATGACCTGGAACTGGCCCGCCTGCGTGAAGGTGCCCTTGGCGCTGGGCAGCTCCTCAATTGCTGCGACGTTGGCCTTGCCCGGGTCCACCAGCACAAAGCGCATACGCGTCATGCAGTGGGTGACGGCAGAGATGTTCTCCTTGCCGCCCACGAGGTCGAGCAGCTTGCCCGCGTCCTCCGTGTACTTTGCCATCGTGCTCCCTTCCCGTCGTCCTTCTCGGACAACTTATTTGAATAAGTTAGGTGACAGTGTCGCATGACTTATTTGAATAAGTTGAAAAAGCCGGCGAACGGTGGCATTTCCTCCGTAAACGGTATTCTTTGGCGCAAACTTCCTTATTTGAATAAGCTGATTCCATAGGAGGTGAGGGCGCATGAAGGCGCGCTACGACGTCATATACCGCGACATTCGCGACAGCATAGAGGGAGGAACCTATCCCTATCAGGCATTTCTTCCCTCCGAGGCGGAGCTCACCGCAGCCTTCTCGTGCTCGCACAACACGCTGCGCCGCGCGCTCGGGCTCCTGCGCGATCAAGGTTACGTGCAGCCCGTCCATGGCAAGGGCGTGCGCGTCATCTGGCGCGAGCCGGAACGCACCACTTTCACCGTAGGTGGCATCGAGTCCTTCCGCGAGGCGGACGAGCGCGCCCGTCTGCACGCAACGACCGAGGTCGTGGGCCTCGGGCAGATTCGCGCCACGAGCCAGATAGCCTTTGACACCGGCTTCGAGGAGGGCACCGAGCTCACTGCGATCGAGCGCGTGCGTCGCGTGGGCGGCGAGGCGCTCATCTTTGACCGCAACCTCTTCCGGACCTCGTCAATTCCCGGCATCACCGAGGAGATTGCCCGCGCATCGATCTACGACTATGCCGAGAAGAGCCTCGGCGTCACCATCGCCATGAGCAAGCGCGCCATCACGGTGGAGCGCGCGACCAAGCGCGACCGGGAGGTGCTCGACCTCGGCGACATCGACTACCTCGCCGTGATCACGAGCCAGACCTTCGACGCGCAGGGCGTCCTCGTCGAGTGCACGCAGTCGCGCCACCGCCCGGACCACTTCTGCTTCCGTGACACCGCCGTCCGACAGCGGGTCTGAGGCGTGACAATTTAACCTGTCCTAATTGTCACGCTCCCGATTGTCACTCGGCTATACTTGCGAGGTTCTTCTCGCCTATCTCAAGGAGGCCCCCATGGCCCTTATCAGCGTTGATTACTTCTCCTCCGCGCTCATGCGCACCACCACCCTCGAGGTCATTCTCCCCTTTGACGACCAGGGCGACGCCTACGCCACCGACTCGGCCATGCGCCGCGAGGGCGGCACCCTCGAGAAGGACCTCAAGACCTGGGAGGCTCGCCCCTACCCCGCCCGCAAGGCGCCGTTCAAGACGCTCTTCTTGCTGCACGGCATCTCGGGCAACCACGCGGACTGGATCAGCGAGACCCGCATCCGCCACTGGGCCGAGAGCCGCGGCGTGGCCGTGGTGATGCCCTCCGGCTACAACGCCTTCTACCTGGACCAGCCCGAGGTCCACAACTACTACGGCCGCTTCGTGGGCCAGGAGCTCGTGGAGGTGGCGCGCGCGATGTTCCCGCTGTCCCGCCGTCGCGAGGACACCTACATCGGCGGCATCTCGATGGGCGCGTACGGCGCGCTGCGCAACGGCCTCAAGTACTGCGAGACCTTCGGCGCCATCGTGGGGCTGTCCTCCGCGATGATCATCGACAGCTTTGACAAGGTCATCTCGTCCGACGGGCTCTTCTTCCTCTCTCGCCCGTTCCTCGAGCACACCTTTGGCGACCTCAACCACGTCCGCGACTCCGACAAGGACCCGGCGCGCCTGGCCGCCGATCTTGTCTACTGTGACCGCCCGCGCCCGCGCATTTTCATGAGCTGCGGCTCCGAGGACCCGCTTGCCGAGCCCAACCGCGTGTTGGCCCAGCGCATGCGCGACACGGGGCTCGACGTCACCTATCATGAGATGCGCGGCGGCCACGACTGGGACTTCTGGAACGCCGCGCTGCCAGAGGCACTTGACTGGCTCATCTAGCGTCGCACGCACAACGGTCCGGCGAGTCGTCGGGGAGGGACGAGAATGGCACTGCTCAGAGTCGACTTCTACTCCCACTACCTCAAGCGCAATGTGATTCTCACGGCGGTCATTCCCGCCGACAAGATGGAGGGCGACAAGCTCGCCAAGAAGCGGCGCGGGCCGTATCGAACCGTCTACCTGCTGCACGGCCTCTTTGGCCAGGACTACGACTGGATCGACAAGACCCACGTGGTGGAGACGGCAGAGGCGCGCGACATCGCCCTCATCATGCCCTCCGGCGAGGACGGGCTCTACCTCAACAAGCCCGAGATAAACGAGTGGCACGGGAAGTTCATCAGCGAGGAGCTGGTGGACTTCACGCGCCGCCTCTTCCCGCTGTCATCCAAGCGCGAGGACACGGCGCTGGCGGGCATCTCCATCGGCGCGTACACCGCGCTCATCAACGGCCTGCTGCGCCCGGATCGCTTTGGGTCGATCATCATCCTCTCGGGAGCGTTCATGCGCGACCGCGTGCTCGAGGCCGTGGAGAGCCGCTCTCCGCGCAAGCGCAAGTACTACGAGCGCTTCTTCGGAGACATCGACACGGTCATCGGCTCGGACAAGGACTACGTGGCGCTCATCGACAAGTTCAAGCAGGACCCCGAGCTGCCCAAGCCGCACTTCTACTCCGCGTGCGGCCTGCACGACAACCTCTGCGAGAACAACCGCGACCTCGTGAGGCTGCTGCGCGACGCCGACTTTGACGTCACGTACTGGGAGCCCGAGATCGGCGCGCACGAGTGGCCGTTCTGGAACGCTTGGATTGACTGCGCGCTGGACTGGTACGCTCCAGGCCCGATGAAGCCCTCCACCGTGGACGTCGACTACACGGCGCTCACCGAGCTGCGCCCGCCGGAGAAGTAAGGTTGGGGCGCGGGAGCGGACCTCGAGCGGCGCGCCCTCGACTCCGGAAAACCTGACAAAACGCCTCCGTCCCCAATTGTCAGGCGAGAAGGGCGTGGCTGAGGCGGGTACGAAACTCCTTGAGAAAGCGTGGGACGTCGACGACAAGCGCAACGTCGGCGTCCTTCTTCTTGTCCCGCAGACGCTTGGGGTCACAGAGGGTGCGGCCGCGCGCCGGCCCCTCGAGATCCACGGAGAGGTTGGTCCGCAGGCAGCGCACGAGCGTGGGGTCAATGGCCGCAGCAACGGCCAGCGGGTCGTGCAGGGCGCAGCCGCCCAGATGCGGGCTGTTCTTCTCGTATATCTCGATGTAGTGATCGGTCATGTCGGCAAAGAACCAGCCGGCGTCCGTGCCGAGGGCGCGCCAGCGCGCGGTGTCCTCCCTCGTGAGAACGGCCTGATGCGTCACGTCGAGGCCGACCATGCGCACAGGGGTCCCCAGACCAAACACCACGTCGGCTGCCTCGGGGTCGTTATGGGTGTTCGCCTCGGCAAACGGGCTCACGTTGCCCGGCACCGCGAGCGCCCCGCCCATGAACGTGACCTGATTCGTCGTCCGCGCGAGGCTCGGGTCTCTCACAAGCGCCATGGCAAGGTTGGTGAGCGGCCCCGTGGGCGCGTAGCGGACGGGCAGGCCTTGCGCGGCAGACGTTTTTGTCCGCATTTCGCCCCCAGAGCTGCGCGTCGTGCGAGG
>CASEGE010000251.1 GCA_949287335.1 uncultured Olsenella sp.
CCTGTCCCAAAAACTCTGAGCGAAATAACCCGTCCCCTTTTGGCAGACCCGCCCCTTCTCGCTAGTCGACGCTGGCGCGGGCCTTGATGTCGGCCAGTCGGGCGCGCTGCTCGGCTGAGAGCGGGATGCCGTAGTCCTCGCCGAGCGTGGGGTCGGCCGGGTTCTCCAGCTTGAAGCCGCCCGCGCGGTTCTCGCGGAAGTTCTCCTTGGCCACGCTGATCATGAGCTTGATGCGGTTGAGCTGGTTGACCTCGGAGGCACCTGGGTCGTAGTCCACGGCCACGATGTTGCTCTCCGGGTGCATCTGGCGCAGGCGCTTGATGACGGACTTGCCCACCACGTGGTTGGGCAGGCACGCAAACGGCGAGCAGCACACGATGTTGGGCGTGCCGGTCTCGATGAGGTCGCACATCTCGGCCGTGAGCAGCCAGCCCTCGCCCATCGTGTTGCAGAGGGACAGCACCTGCTCGGCCTTGCCGGCCAGCTCGAAGATGTCGGGGTACGGCTGGAAGCGCGTGGTCTTCTCGAGCATCTTGTTGATGGGCTCGCGCAGGCCCTCGACAAGCTTGATGCCCGCCATGTGCGAGAGGCGGCTCGTAGCCTTGGTGCCCAGCTCGGCGTTGGTGTTGATGGCGTTGGTCATGCCAAAGAGGAAGAAGTCCACCAGCCCCGGCACGTTGGCCTCGCAGCCCTCCTGCTCGATGACCTTGACTACCTGGTTGTTGGCCGTGGGGTGGAACTTGACCAGGATCTCTCCCACCACGCCCACGCGCGGCTTGGAACGGTCGTTCACCAGCGGCAGCGCCTCAAAGGCGTCGATGGTGCGCTGGCAGAGGTCATAGAAGCGCTTGGAGCCGCCCGCCACGATAACACCCTTGGCGTCGGCCATCATGCGGTCGTAGAGCGCGTCGGCGGAGCCGCCTTCAGCCTCGTAGGGGCGCACGCGGTAGAGCAGCTGCATGATGAGGTCGCCGTAGAGCAGGGCGTTCACGGCCTTCATGAGCAGCCCCGGCTTCTTGAGGACGTCAAATCCGGGGTTCTTCTCGTCCAGGCCGGACGCGGCGGTGAGGCTGATCACCGGAATCTCGGGGTGGCCGGAGTCCTTGAGGGCCTTGCGGATGAGGGCGATGTAGTTGGTGGCTCGGCAGCCGCCGCCCGTCTGCGTGATGATCACGGCCAGACGAGACAGGTCGTACTTGCCGGAGAGCACCGACTCCATGATCTGGCCCGTCACCAGGATCGAGGGATAGCAGATGTCGTTGTTGACGTACTTGAGGCCCGCCTCAACGGCGCCCTGGTCAACGGAGGGCAGCAGCACCACGTTGTAGCCGGAGCTCTTGAAGAGCTCCTCGATGAGGTCAAAGTGGATCGGCGCCATCTGCGGCACGAGAATGGTGTAGCCGGCCTTCTGCATGTCCTCGGTGTAGCGGACCTTCTCAAAGGCCGCGCTCGCCGCCTCGCGGTAGACCGGCACGCGGCCCTCCTGCGTGGTGCGGGCGCGCTCGAGCGAGCCGTCGGCGTTGCGGACGCCCACGGGCTCGACCTCGCGCACCTTGCCCTGGCTGGCCGCGCGGCGAAGCTCCTCGCGCTGCTCCTTGAGGGCCGCCATGAGCGAGCGGATGCGGATGCGCGCGGCGCCCAGGTTGGATACCTGGTCGATCTTGAGGACGGTGTAGATCTTGCCGGAGGCCTCGAGGATCTCCTGGACCTCGTCGGTGGTGAGGGCGTCAAGACCACAGCCAAACGAGAAGAGCTGGATGAGGTCGAGGTCGTTGCGAGAGGCCACGAAGCGCGCCGCGCGATAGAGACGGCTGTGGAACATCCACTGGTCGATGACGCGGATGGGGCGCTCGGGCTTCATCTTGTGCGCGACGGAGTCCTCGGTGAGCACCGCAAAGCCGAAGGAGTGCACCAGGGACGGGATGGCGTGGTTGATCTCGGGGTCGTTGTGGTAGGGGCGACCGGCGAGCACGATGCCATGGGCGTCGTGCTCCTCGATCCAGCGCAGGGCCTCGTCACCGGCGCGGTGCATGGCGTCCTTGAACTCAAGGTCGGCCTCCCAGGCGGCGTTGACGGCGGCGTCGATCTCGCTGCGCGTGATGTGCTCGCCGCGCACGCGGCCGCGACCCTCAGCCGCGTCCTTCTCGCGCTGCTCGGAGACAAGCTCGTAGAGGCGGCGCTTGAGCTCCTTCTTCTTGTCGTACGGGATGAACGGCGAGAGGAACTCGATCTTGGAGCCCTCGCCCAGCTCGTCGACGTTGAGGCCCAGCGCCTGCGGGTAGCTCATGACGATCGGGCAGTTGTAGTGGTTGGTGGCGCCGTCGTCCTCCTGGCGCTCCCAGCGGATGCAGGGCATCCAGATGAAGTCCGGGTCCTTCTCGATGAGGTTCATGATGTGGCCGTGAGAGAGCTTGGCCGGGTAGCACACGCTCTCGGACGGCATGGACTCGATGCCCGCGTCATAGGTTGCCGCCGAGGTCTGGTCGGAGAGCACCACCGAGAAGCCCAGCTTGGTGAAGAAGGCGTGCCAGAACGGGTAGTTCTCGTACATGTTGAGCGCGCGCGGGATACCCACGGTGCCGCGCGGGGCCTCGTCGGCCGAGAGGACCGGGCGGTCGAAGAGCAGCTTGTTCTTGAAGTCAAAGAGGTTGGGTGCGTCGTTCTTCTTGGCGCGGCTACCGCCGGCGCCCTTCTCGCAGCGGTTGCCCGTGATGAAGCGACGGCCTCCGCCAAAGTCGTTGATGGTGAGCAGGCAGTTGTTGGAGCAGCGACCGCAGTGGACGTTGGTGTGCTTGACCTGGAGGTTGTCGATCTCCTCGCGGGAGAGCACCTGCGAGGTGCCGTACGCGCCGGCACG
>CASEGE010000252.1 GCA_949287335.1 uncultured Olsenella sp.
GGCGAGAAGTTCTTGTCGTCCTCCATGCGACGGGCGGGCGTGAGCGCCTGCGCGTCGATGCCCCACGTGCGCGCGAGCCAGCGGCCGTAGAGCGCGTACCCGGCGACCAGCACGACGGCCGCGACGAGCACGATTACGATTCCGTTCATGTTTCCTCCTTCGAGAATCGCTGGAACGTCGGACATGTTGCGCGCGCAACATCTAGGCGCCGCCCCACGTTTCCCACATGGTTTCCTACCGCTAACCCCCAAGAAACATACCGTTCACGGAACCTCGCGACTGGGGCCGACGGATGGACCGACCTGACAGCTCGCCCGCCGGGAGACGTCAGGTGACGAAAGAGTCATGGTTTCACGCCCTTCTCGCCACCTATACTCGATGTGTCGAGGAAAGGAGACGCGATGCGGCAAAAGATTCTGCTCGTAGAGGATGACCAGCTCATCGTGGAGGGGCTCTCGGAGCTCCTTGCGAACGAGGGCTACGTCGTGGACTCCTCCCCCACCCAGGCGGCGGCCGTCGAGCTTGCGTGCCGGCCAAACGCCGGCTATGCGCTCGCCCTCGTCGACCTGACCCTCGCCGAGGGCAACGGCTTTGCCGTCTGCAACGCCATCAAGCGCGTCACGCCGGACGTTCCCGTGATCTTTCTCACCGCCGCCGACGACGAGCTCAACACCGTAACCGGGCTCTCCATGGGCGCGGACGACTACGTTGCCAAGCCCTTCCGCCCGCGTGAGCTCGTGGCGCGCATTCAGGCGGCGATTCGGCGCGCGCACCCGGAGCGCACCGCGCTGCGCCTGGGCCGCGTGACCATCGACCCCGACCGCGCCTATGTGGAGAAGGACGGTCGCGAGGTCCTGCTCTCCGCGCTCGAGTACCGGCTGCTGCTCCTCTTTGCGAAGAACCCTGACAAGCTGGTCACGCGCGACATGATGCGCGACGCTCTGTGGGACGACGCCGGGGCCTACGTTGAGGAGAACACGCTCTCCGTCTACATCAAGCGCCTCCGTGACAAGCTCGAGGACGATCCCACCGCACCTGAGCTCATCGTTACCGTGCGAGGCCTGGGGTACAAGGCGCGCGACAAGGGAGGCCGTGCGTGATGCTACGCAACCGCGAGGTCTGGCGCACCGTTGTCGCGTTTCTCGCCGTGGGCGTGATCGGGGCAGCCATCGCGTGGTGGCTCGCGGGGCCCCTCGCGGCAGCGTGCGTGATATGCGTGACAGCCGTCCTGCTCGCGGTTCTTCTCGTTGCCACATGGCGGCGCTATCGGGCGCTCGCGCGCTTGGCCGCGCAGGTGGACGACGTCCTGCACGGGGCGCGCGACGTGAGCTTCGAGCGCATGCGCGAGGGCGAGCTTGCCATCCTCGCCTCCGAGCTTGACAAGATGACCAATCGCCTGGCGCTTGCCAACGAGGACCTCAAGCGCGAGAAGAACGCGCTCGCCGATGCGCTTGCGGACATATCGCACCAGCTCAAGACGCCCCTCACGTCACTTGCGCTCATGACGTCGCTCGTTCGCGGGCAGCTCGCGGACGCAAGAGGAAACGAGGCGCCGCTTGCCCGGCTTCGCACGATGGAGCGGCTTGAGGACCGCATCGAGTGGCTCGTCTCGTCCCTGCTCAAGCTCGCGCGCATCGACGCGGGCGTGGTGCGCTTCGTGCGCGGGCGCGTGGAAGGCTCCGAGCTTGTGGCGCGGGCGTCCGAGCCGCTGGCCGTGGCGTTTGACCTTGCCGACGTCGCGCTCGTGCGCAACGTGCAGGCGGGCGCCGGCTTTGAGGGGGACGTGGCCTGGACGGCAGAGGCGCTCGAGAACGTTCTCAAGAACTGCCTCGAGCACACGCCGGCTGGCGGAACGGTACGCGTGAGCTGCTCGGAAGACTCTCTCGCCTTCCGGCTGCGCGTTGAGGACACCGGTCCCGGGATCTCCGACAAGGACCTTCCGCACGTCTTCGAGCGCTTCTATCGAGGCGGCGAGGCCCAGGGCGAGAAGGACGCGGGCTCCGAGGTAGATCCGGCAGGCGTGGGCATTGGGCTTGCGCTCGCGAAGAGCCTCGTCACGGCGCAGGGCGGCTCCGTCCGCGCCGGCAACGTCGAGGGCGGCGGCGCATGCTTCGACATCGTCTTCTTCAAGGCCACGGTGTGACAGGGCGTGACAATTGGGACAGGGCAAACTGTCACATTTTGACTACCGGCAAAATGTGACAGTTTGCCCTGTCCCAATTGTCACGCCC
>CASEGE010000253.1 GCA_949287335.1 uncultured Olsenella sp.
CACCGGGGCGTGCGGACTGCGGGCGCCCCTTGCCCTTGCCGCCGCGGACATCGCGGCCCGGCGTGCGTGACTGGTTCTTTGCCATGGTGCTCCCTCTGGCCTTCTGAATAACGCCTCGATAACTGCAAAAGTACGAGCAAAAGTTTGCTCGTACTTTTGCGAACAGGTTTTACGAGAAACTGTCTACTCCTTGCGATGCAGGCGGGCGCCGGCGGCGGTGTCCTCAACCACCAGGCCGAGCGCGGTGATGCCGTCGCGGATGGCATCGGCAACGCCCCAGTTCTTCTCGGCACGAGCCGCCTGGCGCGCGGCGAGAAGCGCCTCGGCGGCGTCGGCGGCAGAGTCGCCCTCGTAGCCGGCGTGCTCGCGTGCGAGGTCAACGAGGCCGGCGGGCAGGTCGTCGTCACCAGCTGAGCGCGAGAGCGTGATGCCCATGACGCCTGCCAGCTCGCAGAGCATGTCCGCGGCACGTAGGCAGACGGCCGTGGAGGTGTCGTCGGCGGCTTCGGCAAGATAGGTGTTGCAGGCGGTCACCAGCGAGAAGATCGCCGCAAGGCCGCCGGCGGTGTTGAAGTCGTCGTCCATCTGGCGGCAGAACTCCTCGCGCGCCGCGTCGATGGCGCGTCCGAGCGTGCGGTCGGCGTCGTTGAGCTCGCCGTCCTGCGGGGCGCGGTCGGCAGCCCAGCGCAGGTTGCGCACGCAGGTCTGCAGGCGCTCGAGCGTGCCACGAACGCCGTCGAGGCGGTCGAACGAGAAGTCCAGCGGCGCGCGGTAGTGGGTCTGCAGCATGAGCAGGCGCACGGCGTCGGCGGGGTACTGGTCGAGCACCTCCTTGAGCGTGTAGAAGTTGCCCAGGCTCTTGGACATCTTCTCGCCGTCCACGCGCAGCATGCCGGTGTGCATCCAGGTGTTGGCGAGCGCGGCGTCCCAGGCGCACATGGCCTGGGCGGTCTCGTTCTCGTGGTGCGGGAAGACGAGGTCAGCGCCGCCGCCGTGGATGTCGATCGGAGTGCCCAGGTAGCGATGGATCATCGCGCAGCACTCGGTGTGCCAGCCCGGGCGGCCGTCTCCCCAGGGGCTGGGCCAGCTGGGCTCGCCGGGCTTGGCCGCCTTCCAGAGGGCAAAGTCGAAGGGGTCGCGCTTCTCGTCGTTGACCTCCACGCGCTCGCCCGCGCGCAGCTGGTCGAGGTCGCGACCGGAGAGGATGCCGTAGCTGTGGTCGGAACGCACGGAGAAGTAGACGTCGCCGGAGGGCACGGCGTAAGCATGGCCGCGCTCGATGAGCAGGGAAATCATCTCCTGCATGGCCTCGATCTCGCGCGTGGCACGCGGGCGGATGTCCGGATCGAGGACGCCGAAGCGATGCATCTGTTCGATGAAGGCGGCCGAGCACTCCTCCGCCACCTCCGCGGCCGTGCGGCCCTCCTCGTTGGCGCGATTGATGATCTTGTCGTCGACGTCCGTGAGGTTCTGGGCAAACGTGACCTGGTAGCCCTTGTACATGAGGTAGCGACGAATCACGTCGAACGCGAGGAACGTGCGCGCGTTGCCGATGTGAATCTGGTCGTAGACGGTGGGGCCGCAGACGTACATGCGAATCTTGCCGGGCTCGATGGGCTCGAGCTCCTCCTTCTTGTGCGTCTGGCTGTTGTAGACGAGCATATGCGCTCCTTGGCTGTTTGGTTGTTGGTCTTGCCAGTATAGCGCGTGAGCCGGACAAACCCGCGCGCGGCACCGGCACGGGCGAGAAGGACGCACGAGTTTTCGCGCCTCCGGCACGGGCTGAGGGCGGGGCGCACACGAATCGGCGGCTCCAGCACGGGCCGCGGGCGGGGCGCACACGAATCGGCGGCTCCGGCACAAACGCCGTGCCGACGCCCCGATTTTGCGTGCACCAGCGAGAAGAACCGCAGGTCGCGTTTCCCGCCGTGTGCCGACGCCGCCAATTTGTGCGCGCTCTTATCGCCCGGTGTGCCGACGCCGCCAATTCGTGTGCGCCAGCAAGCGCCGCGCGTGCCGGAGCCGCCAATTTGCGCGCGGCGCTACCGGCCGTCGTCGAGAAGGGCCACAGCCCAGGCGGCAATTCCCTCCTCGCGGCCCACGAAGCCGAGGCGCTCCGTGGTAGTGGCCTTCACGCCCACCGCGTCGACCGGCACGCCAAGCGCCGACGCCATCCGCTCGCGCATCTGCTCGCGGTACGGCGCGAGCTTGGGCGCCTGCGCCGCCACGGTACAGTCTACGTCGACGATGGAGTAGCCGCGCTCTCGTGCCAGCGCTGCCACGTGCGCCATGAGCACGAGGGAATCCGCGCCCTCGTAGGCGGGGTCGGTGTCCGGGAAGAGCTTCCCTATGTCGCCCGCACGCATGGCGCCGAGAACCGCGTCCATGAGCGCGTGCGCGAGGACGTCGGCGTCCGAGTGCCCGGCAAGCCCACGCTCGCACGGCACGTCGACGCCGCCGAGCACCAGGCGTCGCCCCTCGGCAAAGGCGTGCACGTCAAAACCGTGTCCGATTCTCAGCATGTCATCCTCCGTTGTGACAATTAGGACAGGTTCAATTGTCACGCGAGTAGGGTGTGACAATGGAACCTGTCCTAATTGTCACGTGAGCAACCGTTGCCCGAGCGTGGCCTCGGCTATCGCGAGGTCCTCGGGCATCGTTACCTTGATGTTGTCGCGCGTGGACTCCACCACGCGCACGCGGCCGCCCAGGCGCTCCACCAAGGACGCGTCATCGGTTCCCTGGTACTCGTCGCGCACGGCCGCGCGATGCGCAGCCGCGAGCCGAGCCGTGCGAAACACCTGCGGCGTCTGCGCCGCCCAGTAAAACGAGCGGTCCGGCGTGGCAATGATCGTCGTACCCTCAACGAGCTTGAGCGTGTCTATTGAGCGCATGGCGAGAATCGCGCCTGCCAGGGACGCGTCCGCGCGTACCGCCGCCACGCACGCCTCGATCTGCTCGGTCTCCACGAGCGGCCGCGCCGCGTCGTGAACGGCGACAAACTCGAGCTCGCGCGGGACCACGCCCAGCCCAGAGCGCACCGAGTCCTGCCGCGTGACACCTGAGGGAGCCAGCACAACGGGCTTTGCGAGCGTGAGCTGGGAGAGCACGTCCTTCTCGACCTGGGACGAGCGCTCGGGGGCGCAGACCACGACGATGCGCGCCACCGACGGCGCGCGATCAAACGCCATGATCGACCAGCTCATGAGCGGAAGGCCGCACAGCTCCACGAACTGCTTGCCCCGTGGGTCGCCGAATCGCTCGCCAGACCCCCCGGCAACGATGATCGCGCAGGTATCGGCAGGCACATCCCCCGAGCCCACGCGCTCTGCCCGCGCGCAGGGGCACGGGGCGGGGGCGCTCATCTCACTCCCCCTTGTCCCACATGCGGTGCAGGCTGTTTGCCAGCACGCCGGGGTTCTTGACGCCAATCTCGCCGAGGC
>CASEGE010000254.1 GCA_949287335.1 uncultured Olsenella sp.
ACATGGAGGACGAGCTCTTCCGCGAGCGCGCGGCCGACGTCGCCGACGTCAAGACCGGGCTTCTCGCCGATCTTCTCGGCAAGGAGGTCGTGGACCTCTCCACGCTTCCCGAGAACTCCGTCGTCGTGGTCCACGAGCTCACGCCGTCCATGACCGCTGACATCGACAAGGACAACGTTGCCGCCATCGTGACCGAGACCGGCGGCCGCACGTCGCACTCCGCGATCATCGCCCGCGCGCTTGAGATTCCCGCCGTTCTCTCCGTGGCCGACGTCACCAAGAACATCAAGAGCGGCGACATGGTCATCGTTGACGGCTCGCGCGGCCGTGTGCTCGTGAACCCCGCCGACAACGACCTCACGCACTATCGTGCCAAGGCCAAGCAGTTTGCCGAGGAGAAGCTCGCGCTCGAGGCCTACCGCGGCAAGGAGACCGTGACCGGCGACGGCGAGAAGGTCCTTCTCGTTGCCAACATCGGCAACCCGGACGACGCCAACGTTGCCTCCGAGCACGACTGTGAGGGCGTGGGACTCTTCCGCTCCGAGTTCCTGTTCATGGACGCCAAGGAGCTCCCGAGCGAGGACGAGCAGTTTGCCGCGTACCAGAAGGTCGCCCTGCGCATGAAGGACCAGCCGGTCATCATCCGCACGCTCGACGTGGGCGGCGACAAGGAGATTCCGTACATGAACCTCCAGAAGGAGGAGAACCCCTTTATGGGGTACCGTGCGGTTCGCTACTGCCTCAACAACCCGGAGCAGTACAAGGTCCAGCTCACGGCCCTGCTTCGCGCCTCCGCCTTTGGCGACATCAAGATCATGATTCCGCTCGTCACCAACATTGACGAGATTCGCCAGGTCAAGGCCCTTGTTGAGGAGTGCAAGGCCAATCTCGACGCCCGTGGCGTCTCCTACAACAAGGAGATTGAGGTGGGCACCATGATTGAGACGCCCGCCGCGTCGCTCATTGCCGACGACCTTGCCGCCGAGTGCGACTTCTTCTCCATCGGCACCAACGACCTCATTGGCTATACCATGTGCGCCGACCGCGGCAACGACCGCGTGGGCTATCTCTACGACGTCTATCAGCCCGCCGTGCTGCGCTCGCTTAAGCGCATCATCGAGGAGGGCCGCAAGGCCGGCATCATGGTGGGCATGTGCGGCGAGGCCGCGGCCGATCCGCTGCTCATCCCGGTGCTGCTCTCCTTTGGCCTGAACGAGTTCTCCGTGAGCGCGCCGTCCATCCTGCGCACGCGCCGCATCATCTCCGAGTGGACCAAGGCCGAGGCAGACGCCCTCACCGAGAAGATCATGAAGCTCAAGACCGCCACCGAGGTCAAGGCCATGCTCCAGGCCGCCGCCCGCTAAGACCGCGCCCGCTAAAACGGGACGTGTTATTTCTCTCAGAGTTTTTGGGACAGGTTTGAGACGGCGTCGCACCCGCGGCGCCGTCTCTGCTGTTTTGGGACGTGTTATTTCTCTCAGAGATTTTGGGACAGGTTTTCTCGTTTTCTAATGCAGAGACGCTTATTGCGTTGCATTAATAACAAAAAACAAAAACTTTGACACTTTGTTGAAGCCATTTTTCGATGGGTCACACCTCAACTCCGTGCTATCGTGTCTCCACCGAGAGAGGAGGCGCCTATGCCAAGGATAGCGAGAAGAGTTGCGGAATCTGGCTTTTACCATGTCGTGTTAAAGGGAAACGGTGGTCAGATCATTTTCGATGACGATGAGGATCGTCGCGCGTTTCTCGCGGCGCTTTCTTCATCGCTTGAGGACACAGAGCTCTCTCTTATCGCATGGTGCCTTATGTCCACGCACGTCCATCTCCTGCTGTCGGACGAGGTGGGATGCCTGAGCTCAGCGATGCACAGCCTTGCGACAAAGTATGCTGGCTACTTCAATTCTCGAACGGGGCATCTGGGCTCCGTCTTCTCCGGTCGGTTTAAAAGCTTGCCCGTTGAGTCGGACGTTCAGCTCATTGCTGCTGTTAGGTACATTCATAACAATCCCGAGAAGGCCGGAATCTGCCCGGCGGCCGAGTATGGGTGGAGCAGCTATCGCGAGTATGTTGGCGTGCCCTCCATTACCAACGTTAACGTTGTGCTTGATCTTGTGGGCGGTGTTGAGGGTTTTGTCGCGATGAGCGAGGAGGCGCGTCCGACAGGGTATTGCTTTCGCTCGGGCGTTCGAATCCCCGACGAGGATGCCTTTGACATTGCTCGCGCCGTAACGTATCCAGCGGACCCGCGCGCGATAAGGGATGCGGAGGGCGCGGAAAGGGGACGCGCTCTGCTTGCATTGCGAGATGCGGGTCTCATGCTTAAGCAGATTGGTCGAGCAACGGGTATTGGGCGCTATGCAATCGAGAAGAGCATTCTGCTTGCGAGTGATGGCTAGGCGCCCCACGAGATCGGGTGCCCCGCGCTTTCCGCCGGATGTCTTGAAGGGGGCAAAACCCGTCCCAAAATCTCTGAGCGGAATAACCCGTCCCAAAAACTCTGAGCGAAAAAACACGTCCCATAATAACAGAGCCCGGGTGGGAGCCCGGGCTCGGTGGGTTCTGGAGCGGGTGACGGGAATCGAACCCGCGTCATCAGCTTGGAAGGCTGAGGTTCTACCATTGAACCACACCCGCGTTGCGTGGTCGGGGCGGCGAGATTCGAACCCGCGACCCCCTGCTCCCAAAGCAGGTGCGCTACCAAGCTGCGCCACGCCCCGGTCGCAAGTGACTAGTATAGGCGAGCTCCACCCTGCGGGCAATCTTGAAAATGGGCTCGGTCTCCATTTTTCATAACCCGCCAACAGACGTTCGCCGTGCTTCTCGGCCCGCTTGTCGACCCCCCCCGGAAAGGCGATTAAACCCGCCTCAAACGGGTAGGTGGACCATAACCCAGGAGAGGGGCACCATGGATGACCTGTTTATCTCCAACACCATGCTCGCGCTCTGGTTTCCCGCGGTCGTGATTCTTTCGCTGAGCGTCACCGCCGGCAGGTGGGCGGTACTGGGTAAGATGGGCAGGAGGCGTTGGGCCGCCCTCATCCCGATCTTCTCGACCTGGGAGGTATCGGAGGGGGCTTCCGGGAACCGCGCGCTGAGCACGGTTACCTCGGCCGCAAGCGCGGCGTACTTCATCTGGGGCGTCCTGGGCCTTGGCGGATATTACGTGACGGAGTGGGTCACGGCGCTTCTGCTCGCGCTCTTCATTGTGACCCAGCTTATCGTGAGCGAGCGACTCTCGCGAGCCTTTGGCGCCGGCCCGGGCTATGCGGTGGGCCTCGTCCTTGTGCCGTTTGTAGCCTACCCACTGCTCGTCTCGGGCAACAAGGTGTATCTCGGACCGGTTGACGGAGCGCTGTCATAGCGCTGCGCGGAGCCATACGTGGCGTACAATCGGGGCGAGAAATACCTCGAGAAGGGTAGCCATGGCTCACTCCCCGCTTGGACGCACGCTCCTGATAGCAAACCCCGCCGCGCACAGCGGCAAAGGTGCCGCCGGCGCCGACTTTGCCCGTCACTTTCTGGGCAGCTTCTCCTCGGCCACGCGCGGCTACGAGATTCGCCTTACCGAGGGCCCCGGCGACGCCACGGAGATTGCCGCCGAGGCGGACGGCTTTGACACCGTGCTGGCCCTGGGAGGAGACGGCGTCATTCACGAGGTCGTGAACGGTCTCATGAGGCGTCCCGTGGTGAGGCGCGCCCAGCTGGGCGTCATTCCGCTTGGCTCGGGAAACGACTACGCGCGAACGCTCGGGATGGTGAAAAACGATGTCGAGGGCGCGTTTGCCCAGCTCGTTCGTGGCAGCGCGCGCAGCATGGAGGTGGGCTGCGTCAACGGCGTCCACTTTATGCAGACCCTCTCGTTTGGGCTCGACGCCGCAATAGCCATTGACACGACGGCCCGCCGCGCTGCGAACACCTCTCAGGAGGGCGAGGCGCTCTTCATCACCTCCGGCCTCAAGATTCTCTCGAGGGCTCGCGACGGCTTTCCCTGCACGGCTCGCTTTGATGACGAGAAGCCCGTCGACCTGAAGACGCTCATATTTGCCGTGCAGGTGGGGCCGAGCTACGGCGGTGGCTTTATGATCTGCCCGGATGCGGACCCCACCGACGGTCTTCTCGACGTCTGCTACAACGTGCGCAAGCCGATGCTCCCGCACCTGCTCGCGCTCTTTGGGCTTGCCCGGTCGGGTCGTCACGCAAGGTCGCGCGTCGTGAACCTGCGTCGCATCCAGCATGCGGTTCTCGATTTCGAGAAGGAGCCCCCGTGTCAGGTGGATGGCGAGAAGCTCGATGGCACGCACTTTGAGATCGCCGTCGTTCCCCACGCTCTTCGCGTCATCTGCTAGTGCTCCCCTCTGGGGCCGGGCCTGCAAATTGGGGACGGGCTATTTGTCTCAGAGAAAAGGGGACGGGTTATTCCGCTCAGAGTTTTTGGGACAGGCCTGATTGACTAGGC
>CASEGE010000255.1 GCA_949287335.1 uncultured Olsenella sp.
AACGCCGAGCCCCACAAAAAGCAGCTCGCCAGGCATGCCAGCACCACGCCCGGTAGCGTGGCAATAAAGGGGGTCTTGGGGGTTTTCTGGGCTGCGGTTGCGGCGCTCACGTTCTTCTCGCTTTCCTCGGTTTTCCGCATGCCATCATAGACGGAGCGCCCCCTTGGCAAAACCTCACAGGTAGTCTGAGTTTTTCTGCCGATAACAGAAATACCTCCAGGTAGATTGAGATCGCGTTTTTGAAAGAGAGACTACCTGTGAGGTTTTGCCGGGCACGCACAAAACCCGCCCCTCTCGGCGGGGCGAGAAGGGCGGGCGAGAAGCGCGCGAGATTGGAACGGACGGTCCGGTCGATGGCCTACTCCGTGAAGTAGGCAACGCCGCCCTCGATGAGGGGCTGGTACGCGTTGCCCGGCACGTTCTTGTAGAGCCCGGCACCGGAGCGCTCGGTGTGGCCCATCTTGCCGAGGATGCGGCCGTCGGGTGAGGTGATGCCCTCGATGGCGAGCACCGACCCGTTGGGGTTCACATCGAGGCTCATGCCCGGCACGCCGTTCTCGTCCACGTACTGGGTGGCAACCTGACCCGCGGCGATGAGCTTCTCGAGCACCTCCGGCGAGGCTACGAAGCGGCCCTCGCCGTGGGAGATCGCGATGTTGTGGATGTCACCAACCTCGCACTTGGAGAGCCATGGGCTGAGCGTGGAGGCCACGCGCGTGCGCACGAGGCGGCTCTGGTGGCGTCCGATGGTGTTGAAGGTGAGGGTGGGGCAGGAGTCGTCCATCTCGCGGATGTCGCCGTACGGAACCAGGCCCAGCTTCACGAGCGCCTGGAAGCCGTTGCAGATGCCCAGCATGAGGCCGTCGCGCTTCTGGAGCAGCTCGCGAACCGCCTCGGTGACCTCGGGCGCGCGGAAGAACGCCGTGATGAACTTTGCCGAGCCCTCGGGCTCGTCGCCGCCGGAGAAGCCGCCGGGAATCATGACGATCTGGCTCTCGCGGATGCGGCGCGCCAGCTCGCGGCTGCTCTCGGCAACCGCCTCGGGCGTGAGGTTGTTGATGACAAAGACGTCCGCCACGGCGCCGGCGCGCTCGAAGGCGTGCGCGGTGTCGTACTCGCAGTTGGTGCCCGGGAAGACCGGGATGATCACGCGCGGGCGCGCCACGTGGACTGCGGGGTGCGGGCGGGCGGCCGCGGCCTGGGCGGAGTCGAAGGAGATGGCGTCCACGGTCTCGCCCTCGGATCGGTACGGGAAGACGGACTCGATGGCGCCCTCCCAGGCCTCCTGCAGCTCGGAGAGGTCGATCTTCTCGCCTGCGACACTGAGCTCGTAGGCGCTGGTGGTGGTGCCAAAGAGGGAGATGGTCACGCCGGCCGGGGTCTCGGGGACCTCTGCGCTGTCCGAGAGCTCCACGAGGAAGCTGCCGTAGGACGGGCAGAAGAGCGCGTCGGCGCCAAAGGAGTCGGAGAGCTCCAGGCCAATGCGGTTGCCCACGCACATCTTGAACGCGGCCTCGGCGGCCCCGCCATAGCCGGGCGTGGAGATGGCAAGCGCGTCCCCGCGCTCGACCATGTCCTCGACCAGCGAGAACGTGGCGAGAAGTGCGTCGGGCAGCGGTGTGAGGCCGTCATCTGCGTAGTCCGGCACGACGACGGCGACGCGGTGGCCGGCCCCCTTGAACTCGGGGGAGGTCACGCGGCCGACGGTGCCGAGGCCCGTGGCAAACGAGACGAGGGTGGGCGGCACGTCGAGGTCCTCAAAGCTGCCGGACATGGAGTCCTTGCCGCCGATGGAGCCGATTCCGAGGTCCACCTGTGCCATGAGGGCGCCGAGCAGCGCTGCCATGGGCTTGCCCCAGCGGCGCGGGTCGTCTCGCAGGCGCTCGAAGTACTCCTGGAACGTGAGGTAGAGGCCCTCGTGCTCGAAGCCCGCGGCAACCATGCGGCTCACGGACTCGACGACGGAGAGGTAGGCGCCGGTGTAGCAGTTGGCGCTCATGAGGTAGGGGTTGAAGCCCCACGCCATGCCGGAGCACGTGGTGGTCTCGCCGTCCACGGGGAGCTTGGCGACCATGGCCGTGGTGGGCGTGAGCTGCGTCTTGCCGCCAAAGGGCATGAGCACGGTGGCCGCGCCGATGGTGGAGTCAAAGCGCTCGGAGAGACCCTTGTTGGAGGCAACGTTGAGGTCGGTCACGAGGGCATGCATCTTCTCGGCAAGCGTGTCGCCTGGCCAGGTGCGCTCGTACTCCGCGGGCTTCTCCACGCGCACGGAGGTTGCCTTGGGCGCTCCGTTGGAGGCGAGGAACTCGCGGCTCACGTCCACGATGGTCTTGCCGCGCCAGCTCATGCGCAGGCGGGGCTCCTCGGTGACGGTTGCCACGACGGTGGCCTCGAGGTTCTCCTCGTGGGCGTAGCGCATGAACTCGTCCACGTCCTCGGGCGCCAGCGCCACGGCCATGCGCTCCTGAGACTCGGAGATGGCGAGCTCGGTGCCGTCGAGGCCCTCGTACTTCTTGGGCACGAGGTCGAGGTTGATGTCCAGGCCGTCAGCCAGCTCGCCGATGGCAACGGAGACGCCGCCCGCGCCAAAGTCGTTGCAGCGCTTGATGAGGCGGCACGCGTCCTCGCGGCGGAAGAGGCGCTGGAGCTTGCGCTCGATGGGCGGGTTGCCCTTCTGGACCTCGGCGCCGTCCTGGGCGAGGGAGTCAACGTTGTGGGCCTTGGAGGAGCCGGTGGCGCCGCCGATGCCGTCGCGGCCGGTGCGACCGCCCAGAAGCACGATCTTGTCGCCGGGCGCCGGGCACTCGCGGCGGACGTGGGATGCCGGGGTGGCGCCCACGACGGCGCCGATCTCCATGCGCTTGGCAACGTAGCCGGGGTGATAGAGCTCGGAGACCTGACCGGTTGCCAGGCCGATCTGGTTGCCGTAGCTGGAGTAGCCGGCGGCAGCGGTGGTGACGAGCTTGCGCTGCGGGAGCTTGCCCTCCATGGTCTGGGACACGGGGACCGTGGGGTCGGCCGCACCGGTCACGCGCATGGCCTGGTAGACGTAGCTGCGGCCAGAGAGCGGGTCGCGGATGGCGCCGCCGATGCAGGTGGCCGCGCCGCCGAAGGGCTCGATCTCGGTGGGGTGGTTGTGGGTCTCGTTCTTGAACAGGAACAGCCAGTCCTGGTCCTCGCCGTCCACGTCGCACTTGATCTTGACGGTGCAGGCGTTGATCTCGTCGCTCTCGTCGAGGTTTTTCAGGACGCCGCGCTGCTTGAGGGCCTTGGCGCCGATGGTGGCCAGGTCCATCAGGCAGCGGGGCTTTTCGGTCCGGCCGGTCTCCTGGCGCAGGGCCATGTAGCGGTCGAACGCCTCCTGCACCACGGCGTCGTCGATCTGCACCTCGTCCAGAATGGTGCCGAAGGTGGTGTGGCGGCAGTGGTCGGACCAGTAGGTGTCGATCATCTTGATCTCGGTGATGGTGGGGTCGCGCTGCTCGGAGCGGAAGTACGCCTGGCAGAACTTGATGTCGCCGTAGTCCATCGCCAGACCCTTTTCCTCGATGAAGGCCTTGAGGCCCGCCTCGTCCAGCTGGCCAAAGCCGGTCAGGGTGGCCACCGCCTCGGGGACGGCGTAGGTCATCTGTAAAGTGTCGCGGGGCTCGAGGGAGGCCTCGCGGGCCTCGACCGGGTTGATGACGTACTTTTTGATCTCGTCCAGCTCTTCGCCGGTCAGCGCGCCGTCCAGCAGGTAGACCCGGGCCGAACGGACGCTGGGCCGCTCGCCCTGGCTGATGAGCTGGATGCACTCGGCGGCCGAATCGGCCCGCTGGTCGAACTGACCGGGCAGGTACTCGACCGCGAAGGCCGCGCCGGTGTGGGCCGGCAGCGCATCGTAGGTGTCGTCCACCGGCGGCTCGCTGAAGACGGTGCCGGCGCACTGGCGGAACAGCTCCTCCGAGATGCCCTCGACGTCGTAGCGGTTGAGCAGGCGGAGGCCGGTCAGGCTGCGGATGCCCAGCAGGGTGGTCAGCTCGTTTTGCAGCTGGCGGGCCTCGCCGTCGAAGCCCGGCTTCTTTTCCACATAAATTCTGTATACCATGGGCTCATCTCCTACGCATCTTGTTAGTTTGCCTCAAGCGCCTTGAGCGCGCGCTTGCCGATGTCGCTGCGGCGGTGCAGCTTGTCAAAGCTGATCTTGTCGGCCGCGGCGTAGGCTTTGGCGAGGGCGGCGGGCAGGTCCTCCGCGGTGGCGGTCACGCCCAGCACACGGCCGCCGGCGGTGACCAGTTTGCCGTCCTTGACGGCGGTGCCGGCGTGGTAGACGGTGACGTCCTTTTCGCCGGGCAGCTGGCCGTTTTCAAGGCCGGCGATCTCCTTGCCCTTTTCATAGCTGACGGGGTAGCCGCCCGAAGCCAGGATGACGCAGGCCGCCGCGCCCTCGCTGAACTTGACCTCGGTCTCGGCCAGGGCGCCGTTCG
>CASEGE010000256.1 GCA_949287335.1 uncultured Olsenella sp.
AGAGCTCGCGCATCTCGTCGAAGGTGATGCGGCGGATGGAGCGCGGGTTCTCCACGATGCGCGGGTCGGCCGAGAGGAAGCCAGAGACGTCGGTCCAGTTCTCATAGAGGCCGGCGTCGATGCAGCGCGCGAGGATGGCGCCCGTGATGTCGCCGCCACCGCGCTGGAAGAGCTTGATCTGACCGTCGACCGTGGCGCCGTAGAAGCCGGGCAGCACAAAGGAGCCCTGGCGCACCATGACGTCCTTGAGGCGCACCGCCGTGCGCTCCATGTCCACCTCGCCGTTGTGGTGGAAAACCACCACGTCAGCCGCGTCCACGAACGGCATCTGCAGGTACTCGGCCATGAGGTGGGCGGTGAACCACTCGCCGCGGGAGACCACGTACTCGGGCGAGTGCTTCTTGATGTTCTTGGCAAAGAGCTCAAACTTCTCGTGCACGGGCCACTTGAGGCCCAGCTCCTCGGCAATGTCGACAAAGCGCTGCTCGATGTCGGCGAGAAGGGCGGTGCAGTCCACGTGATACTGGATGTGGGCGTTCACCAGCAGCAGCAGGTCGGTAATCTTGTTGTCCGCCGAGAAGCGCTTGCCTGCCGCGGAGACAACCACGAAGCGACGGTCCGGGTCGGACTCGACGATGGACTTGACCTTGCGGAACTGCTCGGCGGACGCGACGGAGGACCCGCCGAACTTTGCGATCTTGATCATGCTGTAAAACTCATCCTTTCTGGGATGTGACAATTGAGACAGGTTAATCTGTCACACATTTGTCACATGTGGCGATGTGACAATTGGGACAGGTTAATCTGTCACGTGCGGTACGAAATGTGACAAAGGAACCTGTCCTAATTGTCACGCGGTCACGAGAGGGCGGCCATGAACGAGGTGGGATCGGCGAGAAGCGCCTCGGAGAGGATTGCCCGCGCGCCCTCGGCGGTGAGGTCGCGCACGAGGTAGGCGCCCTTGCCGTACGGCTCCTCCCCGTCGAGCTCGGCCGTGGTGCGGAACACGTAGTCGGCGCGAAGCAGCGTGGGGTCGTAGTCCAGGCCGCGCGAGAAGTCGTAGGCGGGACGTCGAGCGCCCGTGGCGCAGTCGAGCACATCCTGCACGATCGCGTTTCCCGTTGGCAGGCTCCCGGCGCCCTGGCCGTAGAACTTGAGCTCCCCCACGGTGGTGGCGTCAAGCGTCACGAGGTTGAAGTTGCCGGGCACGTTGGCCTCGAGCGACTCCACGGGAACGGCCACCGGCTCGACGGCCACGGCGTAGCGACCGCCCTCCCTCACGCCACGGCCGAGCAGCTTCACCGTGCGCCCGTGGGCGGCAAAGAGGTCGAGGTCGGCCTTGGTGAGGGTGCGGATGCCCGTCACCGGGAGGTTCTTCTCGCATGCCACGTCAAAGGCAACGCTGGCCGAGATGATGGTCTTGTTGGCCACGTCGATTCCGTCGATGTCAGCGGAGGGGTCGCGCTCGGCGTAGCCCAGGCGCTGCGCCTCGGCAAGGACGTCGTCAAACTCGGCCCCCTGCTTGCGCATGGCGTCGACAATGTAGTTTGTTGTCCCGTTCATGATGCCCGAGAAGGACGTGACCTCGTCGACGCGACGGGCCTTCTCGATGCCCGCGATCCAGGGGATGCCGCCGCCGACCGCGGCCTCGATGTAGAGGCCCACGCCGGAGGCCTGCGCCGCAGAGGCAAACTGCGCAAAGTGCGCCGCCACGACGGCCTTGTTGGACGTCACGACGTGCTTGCCGGCTGCCAGGGCCGCCATGATGTAGGTGCGAGCCGGCTCGATGCCGCCCATGCACTCCACCACGAGCTCCACCTCGCCGTCGGCGAGAATCTCGTCAAAGTTGGACGTCATGCGCGGATCAGAGAGCCGGTCGGGCAGCTCGAGGATGCGGGCCACCTCCACCTGGGGCACGCGCGCGGAGATGATCTCGTCCACGCCGCGGCCAACCGTACCGTAGCCGAGAAGGGCAATCTTCATTGACGTCCAATCTTTCGAATGTGTGTCCATCGAGCGGGGCGCGGCGCCCGAAGGCTATGATACTTGCATCCAAAGCAACGCCCCGGAGCAAGGAGCACCCGTGAACACGTTCTACCACAGCACGCGCTCTGCCGCTGATTCCGTAACAAGCAAGCAAGCAATTCTCGCCGGAATTGCACCGGACGGGGGCCTCTACGTCTCCGACGAGCTGGGCGAGAAGCCCGTCTCGCTCGAGGCCGTCTGCAACCGCGGCTTCCGGGAGACGGCCACCGACGTGCTGGGGACGCTGCTTCCCGACTACACGGCAGACGAGCTCGCCGGCTGCGTGGACGCCGCCTACGGCGCCCAGTGGGACAGCGAGGCCATCTGCCCCGTGACGCCCCTCGGCACCGACTGGCTGCTCGAGCTCTACCACGGCCCCACCTGCGCCTTCAAGGACGTGGCCCTTCAGATGCTGCCGCAGCTCATGCGCGTGGCGCGCGTCGGCGACGGACGCAAGATCATGGTGGTCACGGCCACCTCCGGCGACACGGGCAAGGCCGCGCTCGACGGCTTCGCGGGCGTCGAGGGCACGGGCGTTACCGTGTTCTACCCGCACGGCAAGGTCTCCGACATCCAGCGCCTCCAGATGGTCACGCAGCTCGGCGGCAACGTGGCGGTGTGCGCCGTGCGCGGCACCTTCGACGACTGCCAGGACGAGGTCAAGCGCATCTTCTCCGACCGCGAGCTCGCCGCGCGCCTTGCCGAGAAGGGCGTGGTGCTCTCCAGCGCCAACTCCATCAACGTGGGTCGCCTGGCGCCACAGGTCACCTATTACTTTGACTCCTACGCACAACTCGTTCGCCGCGGCGCCGTGCGCATGGGCGAGGAGGTCACCTTCTGCGTGCCCACCGGCAACTTCGGCGACGTCCTCGCGGGCTACTACGCCAAGCGCCTTGGCCTGCCCGTCCGTCGGCTCATCGTGGCGTCCAACGCCAACAACGTCCTCACCGACTTCCTCACCACCGGCACCTACGACCGTCGCCGCGACTTCCACAAGACCATCTCGCCCTCCATGGACATTCTCGTCTCGTCCAACCTCGAGCGCCTGCTCTACTTTGCCTCCGAGGGCGACTGCGAGCTCGTCTCCTCCCTCATGGCAGACCTTGCCGAGAAGGGCGTCTACACGGTGCCCGAGCGCGCGATGGATAAGATCCGCGGCCTCTTTGCCTGCGGCTGTGCCGACGACGGGGACACGCGCGAGACCATCCTCAACACCTGGCGCGAGCTCGACGTGCTCATCGACCCGCACACCGCCGTGGCCAAGCACGTGCTCGACGCGTTCCCCGCCGACGGCACCGAGCGCGTCTGCCTCTCCACGGCAAGCCCCTACAAGTTCTCCTCCGACGTCCTCTCCGCGCTTGGCGAGGCCGTTGACGGCATGAACGGCTTTGCCTGCATGGACACGCTCGAGCACCGCACCGGCACCACCGCGCCGGCACAGCTCTCCGGCCTGCGCGCCGAGCGAGTCCTGCATGATGACGTCTGCGACCGCGAGCGCATGGGCGGCTTTGTTGAGAGCGCCTGCGCGAGGGTGTTCCTGTGATTGGCGCCGACGGTCGCGAGCGGCCCATGGTCATCGTGCGCGTCCCGGCGACGAGCGCCAACGTGGGCGTGGGCTTTGACTGCCTGGGCCTCGCGCTCGACCTCACCGCGACGTTTCTCATGACGCCTTCGGAGAGGCTCGAGGTCGTGGGCTGCGAGGAGCGCTTCCGCGGCGAGGACAACCTCGTCTGGCAGAGCTATCTCGACGCCTGCCGCGAGCTCGGCCTTGAGGCGCGACCGCTTCACATCACGATACTCTCCCCCATCCCGCTCTCGGGCGGCCTGGGGTCGAGCTCGGCCTGCGTGATTGCGGGCATTGGGGCCGCGATGGCGCTCTCGCCCGAGGGCTTTGACCGCACGCGCGCGCTCGAGCTCGCCGTGAGGCTGGAGGGTCACCCCGACAATGTGGCGCCGGCGCTTCTCGGCGGGCTGGTGAGCTCCTTCGTTGACGGGGACATCACCACCTCGACGCGCATGGACGTTGCCGATAACCTGCGCTTTGTTGCCGTGGCTCCGCCTTACGAGGTGCGCACCGCAGAGGCGCGCCGCGTCCTTCCCACCGAGGTGTCCCGCGACACGGCCGTCTGGCAGATGGGCCGCTGCGTTGCCATGGTGCGCGCGCTCGAGACCGGTGACGCCGAGCTGCTCGGAGCCGCATGCCACGACAAGCTGCACGAGCCCTACCGCGCGAAGCTCATCCCGGACTACGACGACCTGCGCGTCGCGGCCTTTGAGGCGGGCGCCTGCGCGTTCATGATCTCCGGCTCCGGTTCCACGATGCTTGCCGTGGCAGACGGCGACGCTGCCGCCGCTGCCGTGCGCGACGCCCTTGCCGCCGTGCGACCGGGCTTTTGGCTCCAGATCCTCCCCGCCAACACCCTCGGCACCACCGTCGAGGTCCACTAACAGAGGTTTTTCTCGCCCGCCGTCTTTGCGTGATGTGACGAGAAATACGGCCGGCTGTACCGCTTTTGGGTCGGGGGCGGCGAGAAAACCCGCCGGCTGTACCACGTCCGGGTCGGGCGCGCCGAGAAATCCCGCCGGCTGTACCGCGTCCGGGTCGGGCGCGACGAGAAAACCCGCCCACTGTACCGCGTGCGGGCGTAACCCTGCAAGTAATCCCGCCGGCTGTACCATGTTCGGGCGTGGCGATGCGAGAAATCCCGCCCGCTGTACCGTCGATGACTCGTGAGACGGTACAGCCGGCGGGTTTTCTCGGCAGATGCTGCCACGGACCGGTACAGCCGGCGGATTTTCTCGGCAGATGCTGGCGCGGGCTGGTACGGCAGGCGAGATTATTCGGCAAAGACCATCGCGACTTGGTACAGAGGCCCGTCTTTCTCGACGCCAGGGCGCACAACTTGGTACACCGGACGATATTCCTAGGCGCAGGCAGCGGCAGAGGCTGAGAGAGGCGTCATGAATTTGAGACTCGGCCGCACGCAAGATCGTATCCGCCACGACCACGCGGCAGTGGGAGAAACAGCGTCGTTCGCGCCTCTCCCGGGGAGGCCACGCGCTCCATAACAAGGCCGAGAAGGGCGACGGGCCGGAGGGGGCCGAGAAGCTCGATGCAGCGAGAAGAACCCTCCACCCCAGCCCCCGCTAACAGCGACGGCGGACCCGGGAGGAGGGTCCGCCGTCACCTGACGCCAAATTGTGGGAGCGAGGCCAGCGCGCTAGCCGCCGAGGTACGCCTTTCTCACGTCATCGTCGACGAGAAGCTCCGCCCCGGTGCCGGTCTTCTTGACCTGTCCGATCTCGAGCACGTAGGCCCGGTCGGCAATCTTGAGCGCCATGTTGGCGTTCTGCTCGACGAGAAGAATCGTGGTACCCGCCTCGTTGAGCTGCTTCACGATGTCGAAGATCTCCTGAACCAGGATGGGCGCGAGACCCATCGACGGCTCGTCGAGCATGAGCAGGCGCGGGCGGCTCATGAGGGCGCGACCCATCGCCAGCATCTGCTGCTCGCCGCCGGAGAGCGTGCCGGCAACCTGCCCGCGGCGCTCCTTGAGGCGCGGGAAGTGCGCGTAGACCTTCTCGAGCGTCTCCTTGTTCTCGGCGTCGCTACGCGTGTAGCCGCCCATCTCGAGGTTCTCGGCCACGGTCATCTGCGTGAAGACGCGCCTGCCCTCGGGGCAGAGCGCGAGCCCGCGCGACAGCACCTTGTGGGCCGGAACGCCCACCACGGACGCCCCGTCAAACTCGATGCTCCCTGACTCAGGCTTGATGAGGCCAGAGACGGTGTTGAGCGTGGTGGACTTGCCGGCACCGTTTGCGCCGATGAGCGTCACGATCTCGCCCTCGTTGATGTCAAACGAGATGCCACGCACCGCCTTGATGGCACCATAGGAGACGTGCAGGTCCTTCACGGAAAGCAGGGACGCCACGCTACCTCACCTCCTGCTTGCCCAGATAGGCCTCGATGACCTTGGGGTCGTTCTGAATCTGCTCGGGCGTTCCCTTGGCGATGATGCGCCCGTAGTCGAGCACGCCCACGACCTCGCACACGCCCATGACGAGCGACATATCGTGCTCGATGAGGAGGATGGCAATCTGGAACTCGTCGCGGATCTTCTGGATGTTCTCCATCAGCTCCTCGGTCTCGGCCGGGTTCATGCCGGCCGCGGGCTCGTCGAGCAGAAGCACCTTTGGGCCGGTGGCAAGCGCACGCAGGATCTCCAGGCGGCGCTGGGCGCCATACGGGAGGTTGCCCGCCTCGGTGTCCGCAAAGCGGCGCATGTCAAAGATGTCGAGCAGCTCGAGGGCCTTGTCGTGGAACTCCGCCTCCTGCTTCCAGTGACCCGGCAGGCGCAGCATGTCGGTGATGAGGTGCGTCTTCATGGTGTTGCCAAAGCCCACGAGCACGTTCTCCTCGACCGTCATCTTTGAGAAGAGGCGGATGTTCTGGAACGTGCGGGCAATGCCCATGCGGTTGACCTCGGCCACGGACTTGCCGGCAATGTCGTAGCCGTCCACGAGCACCGTGCCGCGCGTGGGCTTGTAGACGCTCGTGAGCAGGTTGAAGATCGTGGTCTTGCCCGCGCCGTTGGGGCCGATAAGGCCAGAGATCTCGGTGCGGCCCATGGCGATGTTGAAGTCGTCCACGGCCGTGAGACCGCCAAAGTCGATGCCCAGGTGCTCTGCCTGCAGCACCGGGATGGTGCCCAGGTCTCGCTCGGGGATGAGGTTGGGCGTCTCCATCTGAACGAGGACGGGGCGGCGCTTCTTCGTGCTCTTATCGCTCGACATCGGCGCTCACTCCCTTTCCGTCCGCACCGTCAACGGGCGCGGAGTCCTTCTTCTTCCACGGGAAGTCGCGGTTCATCACGCGCTCGATCACACGGGAGAGCGAGAAGTCATAGGAGCCGAGAAGACCCTGGGGCCTAAAGATCATCACGAGGATGAGCACGATGGCATAGGCGATCATGCGGTAGTCGGAGAACGCGCGCAGCGCCTCGGGCAGGATGGTGAGAACGGTGGCAGAGAACACCGAGCCCAGCATGGAGCCCATGCCACCGAGAACCACCATGACCAGGATCTCGATTGACTGCATGAAGCCAAAGTTGGCCGGCTGCAGGACGCCGACGCAGCCCGCGTAGAGGCCGCCCGCCACGCCCGCAAAGAACGCGGAGACCACAAAGGCGAGCGTCTTGTAGTAGGTGGTGTTGATGCCCGTG
>CASEGE010000257.1 GCA_949287335.1 uncultured Olsenella sp.
CACCACGCCCGATAACGGCCTCCAGGTTGGCGACACCCTCGACTACACGATCGAGTGGGCCAACACCTCCGGCGGCGTGGCCACCGTCACGGTGACCGACACGCTCCCGGCCGGCCTCACGGTTGACGAGGGCACCATCTCCGACGGCGGCACCTATAACGCCGAGACCCGCACCATCACCTGGACGCTCGACAACCGCAACGACGGCGCCAAGGGCACCGTGTCCTTCTCGGCCACGGTCAACGAGGACGCCACCACGGTCGAGGACCCGGTGAAGAACACGGCCACCATCACGGTGGGCAACCACGACTACACCACCAACACCACCGGCGACGGCGACAAGCCCGCCACCGGCAGCCTCGCCGTCTCCAAGACGATCGAGCTGACCGAGGACCAGGGCACCGAGGTCGACGCCAACAAGGCCTTTGAGTTCACCCTTGAGCTCAAGGATGCGTCCGGCCAGCAGCTCACAAACAACTACAAGGTCGAGGGCCTCGAGGGCATGGACTCCGTGACCAGCGGCTCCAAGATCGAGCTCAAGCACGGCCAGACCGCCACCATCACCGGCCTGCCCGAGGGCGCCACCTACACCGTGACCGAGACGGTTGTCGCGGACGGCAGCTACACGCCCGACGAGGAGGCCAAGTCCGGCACCATCGCGGCTGGCGAGGTTGCCACGGCGGCGTTTGTGAACACCTACGAGGTTGAGCCCACGGCCGACGAGGTTCCCGCGAACTTCTCGTTCACCAAGCAGTTCCTTGGCCGTGCGTGGACCGAGGACTACGCGTTCCAGTTCAAGCTCACGCCGGTCGACGGCGCGCCCATGCCCGAGGGCATCGCTGAGGACGGCACCAAGACCATCACCGTCAACGCGCCCGACACCGAGGGCGGCGACACCGCAACGTTTGACTTTGGCAACATCGTCTACACCGCGGCGGGCGACTACAGCTACACCGTCGAGGAGCTCTCCGGCACCAACGACGGCGTCACCTACAGCAACAACGTTGCCAACGTGACCGTCCACGTGACGGACAAGGACGCCGAGGGCGCCACCACCGGCAAGCTCGTTGCCAGCGTGACCAACCCCAACGGCCTCTTTGTGAACACCTACGAGACCGGCGACGTTGACGTTGACACGGTGGTTGCCAACGGCGGCCTCCAGATCGTCAAGAACATGACCGGCCGCGCCATCGGCGAGGGCGAGTTCACGTTTGAGATTGAGGGCACCACGCCCGAGGCCACGGCCAAGCTGGCCGGCGGCGAGAAGGTGGTTGTGTCCACCAAGGGCTCCACGCTCGAGGGCAACACGTCCACCGAGACCGTCCCGGTGACCACGGGCCTCAAGTTCACGCTGGATGACGCCGGCAAGGAGTTCACCTACAACGTGACTGAGGTTAACGGCGGCGAGACGATTGACGGCGTGACCTACGACGGCGCCACGCACACCGTGCGCTACGTCGCGACCGACAAGGGCACGGGCACGCTGGTTGTGAACGCCTACGTTGACGGTGCCACCGAGCCCGCCGCCACCTACGAGGGCGTTGTGACCCGCGCGGCCGCCGTGCCGGTTGTGATCGAGTTCAACAACTCCTACGACGCCGGCGAGACGACGGTGGGCGGCGACGCCGACGTGGCGCTCACGGGCGTGAAGCAGCTCGCCAACCGTCCGCTCGTTGAGGGCGAGTTCACCTTCAACGTGACCGACGCCAAGGGCAACTTCGTTACCAGCGGCACCAACGGCGCTGACGGCACCATCCACTTTGGCGCCATCACCTACACCACCGAGAAGCTCAACGCCGACGCCGCCGCGGGCATTGCCACGCGCGTCGCGGGCGAGGGCAAGGCTGCCACCTACACCTACGTCTACGACGTGGCCGAGGACCAGAGCGGCTTTGAGGCCAACGGCATCACGGCCGTGAAGCCGGGCTCCAGCGTCACCGTCACGGTGACCGACGACGGCGCCGGCAAGCTCTCCGCCACCGTGTCCTACGCCGAGGGCGGCATGGTCTTCGAGAACATCTACGGCAACGGCGAGAACGGCAGCTTCACCTCCGGCCTTGCGGGCAACAAGGTCCTGGACGTCGAGTCCGGCGACAACGCGCCCGACATCACCGGCAAGTACACCTTCACGGTGAGCGTGCCCGAGGGTGCCCCCGCGCCCGAGCGCACCGAGGCCGTGAACGACGCCTCCGGCAACGTGGACTTTGGCAAGATCGTCTTCACCATGGAGGACATCTTCGGCGACACGGGCGACGAGGTCGAGGCGCCTGTCGAGGCTGAGGCCGAGGCCGCCGCCGAGGCCGCTGGCGCCGAGGGCGCCGAGGCTGAGGCCGATGCCGAGGCCGAGACCGAGACCGAGACCGACGTCGAGGTCCAGGCCGAGCTTGAGAGCGAGCCCGCCGAGGCCACCTCTGAGCCGCGCACCAAGACCTTCACCTACACCGTGACCGAGTCCGGCAGCGTCGAGGGCGTCACCAACGACGTCAACGTCACGCGTCAGATCACCTACACCGTGACTGACAACGGCGACGGCACGATGAGCGTGGTCAAGACCGCGGCCGCGGGCTCCGCGTCCGGCAAGGACTTCACGTTCACCAACACCTACAGCGTTGAGCCCACGGACTCCAGCCTCACGGGCAACGGTGGCTTCACCATTTCCAAGACGCTGAGCTCCAACACCGGTCGCACGCTGGTCGGCGGCGAGTTTGCCTTCCAGCTGCTTGACGCCAAGGGCAACGTGGTTGCCGAGGGCACCAACGATGCCAACGGCATCGTGTCCATGCCCGCCGTGTCCTTCTCGGCACCCGGTACCTACACCTACACGCTGGTCGAGAAGGCCGGCGACGCCCCGAGCATGATCTACGACGACGCCTCCTACGCGGTTGTTGCCACCGTCACCGACAACGGCAACGGCACGCTGAGCGTTGCCTGGAACATGCCCGACGCCACCGACGGTGCCGTGAGCTTTGCCAACACCTACGAGGCCGACCCGACCAACGTCACCTTCACCGCGGCCAAGCTCCTCTCCGGTCGCGACCTGACCGAGGGCGAGTACAGCTTCGAGCTCCGCGAGGGCGACAAGGTCATCGAGACGGTCAAGAACGCCGCTGACGGCACCGTGGCCTTCTCCACGATCACCTACACCGAGGCTGGCGAGCACGACTACCAGTTTGTTGAGGTCAAGGGCGACGCCAAGGGCATCACCTACGACGAGACGGTCTACACCGCTCACGTGAGCGTCACGGACAACGCCGAGACCGGCGCCCTCAAGGCCACGGTCACTTACGGCGAGGCCGGAGAGCCGGTGTTCAAGAACACCTACAAGGCCGACCCGTCCAACCCGATCACGTTTGGCGCCACCAAGACGCTGAACGGCCGCGAGCTGACCGCCGGCGAGTTCACCTTCGAGCTCGTTGACGCCAACGGCGAGGTTGTGGCCACCGCCACCAACAACGCCGACGGCTCCGTGGTCTTCCCCGACCCGGTGGTCTTCTCCGAGGCCGGCACGTACACCTACCAGGTGCGCGAGGTCCTGCCCGAGGATGACGACGCCAACACCGAGGGCGTCCAGCGCGAGCGCGTGACCTACGACGAGACCGTCTGGACGGCTACCGTCACGGTCACGGACGACATGCAGGGGTCGCTGCACGCCAGCGTCTCCTACGGCGACGGCGCGAGCCTTCCGAGCTTTGTGAACACCTACGTGGCCCCGCCGCTGATCCCGGACACCGGTGACCACACCAGCGGCGTGCTCCCGGCGGTTCTTGCCGTGGGCGGCACCGCGCTGGTGGCGGGCTCGCTGGTCTGCGCGAGGCGTCGGAACAAGTAAGCGCGTCTGACGAGTGGCGGCCGGCGTCAACGTGACGCCGGCCGCCTTCATTTAGGGGAAGCTGATATGGGATTTGATGACGACGCGGCGGCGCGGGTTCGCGCTCGCCTCACGCCTACGGAGCGCAAGATCCTTGAGTATGTTATCGAGCACGAGGGGAAGCCCTGCTCGAAGGCACAGATTGCCGAGGCGCTGGGGCGCAACCAGAAGACCATCGACCGCCTGGTGGCCAACCTGCGGCACGAGGGGCTTCTCGTCGTTGAGCACGCGTGGGGCGAGAACGGCGGGCAGCTCGCCAACACGTATCGTCTCGCTCGCCACCGTTAGCGTTAGCGTTGCCGTTGCCGCACGCGTTTTGGCGGCCTCGGCACGGCGGGCGAGAAGGGCGCGCACGTTTTGGCAGCGCCGGCACATGCGGCGCGCTGGGCGCACACAAAATCGGCGCGCCGGCACATAATCGACCCGTTTGCACGCAAATCGCCGGGCTCGGCACGTCCTTTGGGGCGAATTTGTGCCGAGCCCGGCGATTTGTGTGCGCCCTTCTCGCGTCTTGTGCCAACGCCCCAAATTCCTGTGCGCCCTTCTCGCCCGCGTGCCGACGCCCCGAATTTGCGCGCGCGTGGTACGCTAGAGCGCGCTCATACCATCGTCTCATCGGAGTGTCGCACCATCATGTTCAAGCGTTTTCTTGGCTACTATCAGGGCCAGATGCACCTCTTTGTCATCGACATCATCGCCGCCATCACCGTTGCCGGCATCGACCTCGCCTTCCCGCAGATCCTTCGCACCCTCACGGGCGGCCTCTTCACCGAGGGGCCGGACGCCATCATGGGCGCGCTGGCCTATCTGGCCGTTGGCCTTGTGTGCATGTACGCCATCCGCTTTGCGTGCCGCTACTTCGTGATCTTTTGGGGCCACGTCATGGGTGCGCGCATGGAGAGCCGCATGCGCGAGGACCTCTTTGACGCCTACGAGCGCATGAGCTTCTCGTACTTTGACCACAACAAGTCCGGTGACCTCATGAGCCGCCTGGTCTCGGACCTCTTTGACATCTCCGAGGCGGCCCACCACGGGCCGGAGTTCATCCTCATCGGCATTGTTGAGGTTACGGGCTCGTTTATCATCCTCTCAACCATTAACCTGCCGCTCACGGGCGTGCTTGCGCTTATCGCGGTGCTTCTTGTGCTGTACAACGCGTACGCCAACTACAAGATGCGCTCGGTGTACACCGAGAACCGCGTGCGCATCTCGGGCGTGAACAGCCGGCTTGAGGACTCGCTTGCCGGCGTGCGCGTGGTCAAGAGCTTTGCCGCCGAGGACGTGGAGCGCGCGAAGTTTCGTCGCAGCAACGATGCCTATCTTGCCTCTAAGACGCGCATGTACCGCGCCATGGGTCGCTATCAGGCGGCCATTGCGGTCATGATGGGCGCGCTCAACACGGCCGTGGTGGTCTTTGGCGGCTGGCTCATTGCGCAGGGGCAGATGGAGGCCATCGACCTGGCAACGTATGCGCTCTACATCTCGCTGTTTACCACGCCGATCACGAGCATCCTGGATTTCACCGAGACGTTCCAGAAGGCCATCGCGGGCTTCCGCCGCTTCTGCGAGGTGCTGGACACGCAGCCGGACATCCAGGACGCGCCGGGAGCCAAGCCCATCTGCGTGAGCGCGGGCGCCATCAGCTACCGTGACGTCCACTTTGCGTACAAGGCCGCCGACGGCTCCCCGGAGGACGGCGTCATCAACGGCCTTACGCTGGATATTCGCCCCGGTGAGACCATCGCGCTGGTGGGGCCGTCCGGGGGCGGCAAGACAACCACGTGCTCGCTGCTGCCGCGCTTCTACGACGTGGACTCCGGCTCCATTACCATTGACGGCCAGGACGTGCGCGAGGTCACGCAGCGAAGCCTCCGCGAGTCCATTGGCCTTGTTCAGCAGGACGTCTATCTCTTTGACGGCACCATTGCGGAGAACATTGCCTACGGTAGCCCCGACGCCACCTTCGACGAGATTCGCGAGGCGGCTCAAAAGGCCAACATCGCCGACTTTGTGGAGAGCCTGCCCGACGGCTACGAGACCGAGGTTGGCGAGCGCGGCAGCCACCTCTCCGGCGGGCAGAAGCAGCGCGTGGCCATCGCGCGCGTCTTCCTCAAGAACCCGCCGATCCTCATCTTTGACGAGGCCACGTCCGCGCTGGACAACGAGTCCGAGCAGGCCGTTCAGGAGTCGCTGGCCGAGCTTTCCTCCGGGCGCACGACGCTTGTCATCGCACACAGGCTCTCCACGATTAAGAATGCTGACGAAATTGTCACCATGGAGGGCGGGCGCGTCGTCGAGCGCGGCACGCACGAGGACCTTCTTGCCCGCGGCGGCACCTACGCGCGCTACTACCACATGCAGTTCGCCGACGGGGCGGAGTAGGGTGCCCGTTGCCGTGCGCGCTGCGCAAAAGTGGCGTTCGTACCACAAACGGCGGAAGCGCTGTGCAAAAGTGGCGTTCGTGCCACATGTTTTTAGGGGTGTCTGAAGTATCCGGGGAGCAAAAACCCAGATAGTAGGATAATAAATTGAATCAAAATCGCCTCAAGGAGCCGATTTGATGTGGCACGAACGCCACTTTTGCGCACGACGGCGCCCGTTTGTGGCGCGAACGCCACTTTTGCGCATTTCTATCCGTCGGCGAGAGCCGTGGACGAGGAGGATGTGGAGGCGCGGGACGCGCCTCCACCAGCGGGCGCGCGGCGCCCGCGATTTGCGTATACTTGGCTGAGCAGCAGGGAAGCGAGCCGTCGCGGCGAATCGAGGCGCGCCGCGGGGAGAGTGCAGATGGCAAAGAGAAGCGAAGTCGCGCGCGTCCAGAAGGGCGCCCTCACTGCCGACGAGGCTGAGGAGCTGTTCTCGCGCGTAGATCACACCGGTCACACCGACGAGGAGCGCGCTCGTCGCCAGCGTGCGCACCGCAGGGAGAAGGGCGTCTCGCTCGACATCGACCCGCTCTCCGAGGACGACCCCTCTGGCTCCAACGTTGGCAAGGTCATCACCAAGACCGCCGTTTCCTTCGTCATTATCTTCCTCGTCGCCGTTGTCGCGGGTCAGATTGCCTTTGGCTTCATGCGCCGCGCCAACACCGCCAACCTCGCCGAGGAGGCCAACGTGCGCACCGTTGCCTCGGCGCTCTCGGGCGGCGTCGAGTGGGGCAACGGCTTCACCCAGTTCCCCGAGGACTTCACCGTTCAGGAGGCCGACGAGAACACCGGCCGCATCGAGGTCTCCGTTGTGGACACGAGCTCGCAGAACGCGCTCGAGTGCTTTGCCGGCTCGCAGGTGCAGGCCACGGCCTTTGCCGTCAACGCGCTGCTCAACCCCAACATCGACACCGTTGTCTACCACGTGAGCGTTCACGTGGGCGCTGACGGCAAGATGCAGCAGTCCTCGCTCTTCGGCTTCCTCAAGCCCACGGGCGACGTGACCTCGTTCATGACCTTTGTCTGGACCAAGACCCAGTCGGCCAACGGCGTGCAGTTCTCCTGCCGCATCACCGGCATCGACGGCACGGTCCAGGAGGAGCTGCGCGACCAGATCACCACGTCGTTCACGCCCGTCCAGATCCTCGGGGGCAACTAGCGCACGACCCGCCGGGGCCGTTGCCTGGGAAGCTGATTCAACTTACCGGTGACCCAATACCGCCTGAAAGCTCGTAGTCCCCGTACCTTGCGCTTCATGCTAACGTGTGTTGATGTGCGAGAAGAACCAAGGAGGGGTTCCATGAAGTGCAAGACGTGTGGTGAGGAGCTGCCTGACCGCGCACGGTTCTGCCTCATCTGCGGCACGTCCGTCGACCAGGTCGCGGCCGAGCAGGCAGACGAGAGCCAAACTGATACCAAACAGGGCGTCGAGAAGGACGAGGTTGTCCCGACGTCGTCTGACACCGAGATAGAGAGCGAGGCCGGGGAGGGCTCGGAGGAGCCGTCGGAGCCGGTGGTCGGGGCCGCTGCTGGTGAGCCGGAGGCCGAGGTGGCCGAAGAGGCCGGGATTGAGGACGAGGCTGAGGCCGAGGCGGCCGCGGACCCCGAGCAGGCGCCTGAAGAGGAGACGCCCGAGCCCGCCTCCGAGCCGGAAACGGAGCCCGAGGCCGAGGCAGAAGCTGAGCCCTCCCCTGCTCCCGCCGAGCCCAATAGCGACCCCATGAAGACCATCGAGTACCAGCCGGACCTGAGCGACATGCGCGACATGCCGGCGTCGAAGCGCCTCGAGGACCCGCTCGACCCGTCCGGCCTGGGCGCCGTTCCGCTCGTGCCCGTGGCACCGCCGCCGCGCGCCACGAGGATGAGGTCCCACGGCACGCGCTCCTACGCCACGTCGGCCGGTCGCCAGGTGTTTGGCGATCGCAGGAGCGTCTCCGACGCGCCCGTGTGGTCCGAGCACCCGCACCACTTCGCGCGCCCCGCCAGCACTCCCGCAGAGGACGAGGACCAGGACGACGCGATTTTCTCGGATGACACGGTTGCCCAGGAGCACGAGGCCGCCGAGCGCACCGAGGAGGGCAAGCCCAGCTTCAAGCATTTTGCCGGCGACGTGCGCGACCGCCTCGGCAGCGTGAGGGCCCCGAGGAAGGGCGTCATCGTTGCGGCCGTGCTCGTGGTTGCGGCCGCGCTGGTCGTGGCGTTTCTCGGCTTCTTTGCCACGAGCTGGCTTGGGCCCCTTGCGCCCGAGCAGCCCCCCGCGCCGCAGGTCCAGCCCCCCTCGGACGGCAGCATCGCGCCGCTCGAGGGCGAGGAGGAGGAAGAGGACGGCCTGCCCGAGGACGCCCCTGCGGTCCGCGAGGCCGTCGAGGACTACTCGTGGGAGGAGCTCTCCCAGATCTCCGCGCTTATCGCCAGCGCAAGCTCTGATGACGATGCGATCGAGATCGCGGAGACCTACAACCTCTGCGGCTCGGGCGGCGAGCTCGACGGCAGCCAGACCAAGGAGCTCGAGCTCACGGACGGCACCACCGCCACGATGCGCATCGCGGGCTTCCGCCAGGACGAGAAGGCCGACGGCTCCGGCGTTGCCGGCATCTCCTTTATCTCGGAGGGCGCCGTCACCACGATGCCGATGTGCGTGAACGACGTGAAGGGCCAGGGCTGGGTTGACGCGTCGCTGCGCGCCTACCTGAGCGAGGACTTCCTGGCCATGCTGCCCGACGAGGTCTCGCAGGCAATCGTTGAGGTCGAGAAGACCACCAACCCCGTTCTGGGAACGGGCACCTCGCAGATCACCACGGAGGATAAGCTGTGGGTGCCCTCGTACTCCGAGCTCGTGGGCGAGATGACCGCGGGGTATCGCCACTACGGCGTGTACAAGTCCGAGGGCGAGCAGTACCAGCTCTTCGACGACATGGGCGTGACCTGCACCGAGAACGGCTCGTCGGTCACCCTGCCGGGCGTCTACTGGTGGCTGCGCAGCCCCGACCCGGCCAACGAGCGCTGGTTCATGTGCGTCTCGCCCGACGGCATCACCTCCTACGGCAACCGTCCGGCATCGTCCAACGCGGTGCTCATTGGTTTTTGCCTCTAAGGTCAGGCCGGCCTGACAAAAGTGACGGGGGCGTTCTGCCAGGTTCTGAACGGACCTGACGGAACGCCCCCGTTCCCATCTGCTGGGGTATGACGCTGGTGACGGGGCTCGTTGTCACAAAACCCGACAGAACTCCTCCGTCCCCAAGTGTCAGGTTAGGCGAGAAGAGCGGTCACGTCTCCGAGCACGCTCTCAAAGCTCACGCCGCGCACCTGGTAATCGGGCTGGTCGGGCGTGATGCGCATGGCGTCGCGCACCAGCTTGCACGCAAACTCAACGGAGGAGAGTAGATCGCAGCCGGCGTAGATTGCCGCGGTGAGGCCGGAGGCAAAGAGGTCGCCCGTGCCGTGCAGCATGTAGGGCAGAAGCTCGCCGGACACCTCGTCCATGCCGTCTCCCGCAACGGACACGTAGTTGCGAATGATATTCTCGCCGGCGTGCACTACGCCCTTGAGCACCACGGTCTTGGCACCCATGCTCAGAAGCGCGTCCATCATGCGACGCACGTAGTCCTCGCTCACGTCCTGGCTCTCGTAGGGAATGCCGGTGATGATGGAGGCCTCGGTGAGGTTGGGCGTAAGCACGTCGGCACCATCTACCAGGCCCTTCATGGCCTCGCACATCTCATCGGTGTAGGTGGGGTATTTGGAGCCGCCGTCACCCATCACCGGGTCCACGATGCGCAGCGCCCCGGGATACTCGCGGTAGAGGCGCAAAATCGCGTCGACCTGCTCGGCCGAGCCCAGAAAGCCCGAGTAGATGCCGTCAAGTTCGATGCCCTCCTCGCGCCAGGCGTCCAGGTACTCGCCCAGCATGGAGGTGGTGTCGTGCATGTAGAACTTGGGGAAGCGCGTGTGCGCCGAGAAGAGCGACGTGGGCACGGGGCACACGTCGATACCGGCCGCCGAGAGCACCGGGATGGCCACGCCGAGGGAGCACTTGCCGTAGCCGCACAGGTCGTGCACGGCGGCAACGCGCGGCAGGTAGCCGCCCTCGCGACGGTATAGGAACAGATTGCTGGCGTTGTTCATGGGATTCTCCTTTGTCCGCGGACTGATGGACCAGCGTACAAGGGCACAGCATAGCACTCGCCGTGTTGCAGCGACGTGACAACCTGCCCAAACATTGTCGTCGCGCTATACTGGATGGGCATATGCAGCGACGAGAGGAGCATCATGGCAGACCAGCCGCTCGTGGGTATCATCATGGGATCCAAGTCCGACCTCCCCACCATGGAGGCGTGCACCGCGCAGCTCGAGGAGCTCGGCGTTCCGTACGAGCTCGTCATTGCCAGCGCGCACCGCAACCCCGACAAGGTCCACGAGTGGGCCGACTCCGCGGCCGACCGCGGCCTCAAGGTCATTATCGCAGCCGCCGGCAAGGCCGCCCACCTCGGCGGCGTTGTGGCGGCCTTCACCCCGTTGCCCATCATCGGCGTGCCCATGAAGACCTCCGACCTCGGCGGCATGGACTCGCTGCTCTCCATGGTCCAGATGCCCTCCGGCGTGCCCGTGGCCTGCGTCGCCATCAACGGCGCCAAGAACGCGGCCATCTACGCCACGCAGATCCTCGGCGCCACCATGCCCGAGTATCGCGAGAAGATCGTGGAGTTCAAGCGTCAGATGGCCGAGGCCTAGGCCGAGAAAGGCCAGGCCCAGGCGGGCACGGCCGTGGGCGCGACCCGCGGTCGTGGGCGCAACCCGCCGCAGACGACAAGGAGCTCGCATGGCCTCGCACTTCAAGCAGCCCGACAGCGCCGACGGCGCGCCTCGCGCCGCGACGGGCGCCGGG
>CASEGE010000258.1 GCA_949287335.1 uncultured Olsenella sp.
CGGCTTTGGTGCCCGCGTTCTTCTCGGCATAGAATCAGCCCATCCGTGTTCTTATCAGAAAGGGCGAGCGCCAATGGGCAAGATGCAGGAGATTCTCCACGCGCCCCACGAGCAGATCGAGCAGATTCAGCTCGAGGGCATCAAGAAGACCGTGATCGCGTGCTACGAGAACGTGCCGTTCGAAAAGAAGAGCTTTGACGACGCCGGCTTTGACCCGGACGCCGACAAGAGCCTCGACGACCTGCAGAAGGCGCCGTTTGTCACCAAGCAGGACCTGCGCGACAACTACCCCTACGGCATGTTTGCCACGCCGCTCTCCGAGGTGAAGGAGATTCACATGTCCTCCGGCACCACGGGTGTGGCGACGGTGGGCGGCTACACCCAGCATGACCTCGAGATCTGGGGCGAGTGCTTCGCGCGTGGCATCGAGTACGCAAACGGCGGCGCCGACGACGTGGTCCACGTCTGCTACGGGTATGGCCTCTTCACCGGCGGCCTGGGCGCGCACTACGGCGGCCTCTACTCCGGCGCCACCACGATCCCCATGTCCGCGGGCAACACCGAGCGCCAGATCCGCGTGCTCAAGGAGATGGGCTCCACGATCATCTGCTGCACGCCGAGCTACGCCATGCACATCGCCGACACCGCCCTCGAGATGGGCATCGACCCGGCGCGCGACTTCCACCTGCGCGCGGGCATCCATGGCGCCGAGCCCTTCAGTGACAACTTCCGTCGCGACCTGGAGCGCAAGCTCAACTACCATGTGCTGGACGTCTACGGCCTCACCGAGACCATGGGCCCGGGCGTGGCCATCGAGTGCTGGGAGCAGAACGGCCTGCACCTGGCCGAGGACCACTTCTACGCGGAGATCATCGACCCCAACACCGGCGAGGTCCTGCCCGACGGCGAGTGGGGCGAGCTCGTGCTCACCACGATCGACCGCGAGGCGTCGCCGGTCGTGCGCTACCGCACGCGCGACATCACGCGCATCCTGCCGGGCGAGTGCGCCTGCGGCTGCACGCACCGCCGCATCGACCGCATCCACGGCCGCACCGACGACATGCTCATCATCCGCGGCGTCAACGTCTTCCCGAGCCAGATCGAGGACGTCATGAAGACCTTCGACCAGGTCTCCTCCTGGTACCAGATCGAGGTCGACACCGACCACCGCTCGCTCGACATGGTCACGCTCAAGGCCGAGGTCAACCCGGACTTTGCCTTCGACTCCGTCGCCGCGGTCGAGCGCCTGCAGAAGGAGATCTCTGCGCGCCTCAAGACGGCGCTCTCCGTGGGCGTCAAGGTCAAGCTTGTTGAGCCCAAGACCATCGCGCGCAGCGAGGGCAAGGCCAAGCGCATCGTCGACCTGCGAAAGGGGATTAAGTAATGATTGAGCAGATTACCGTTTTCCTCGAGAACAAGCGCGGCCGCATTGCCTCGCTGTGCCGCACCCTCGGCGACGCCAACATCAACATGGCGGCGCTCTCCGTGGCCGACACCACCGAGTACGGCATCGTGCGCATCATCTGCAGCGATACCGACGCGGCGATCGCCGCGCTCGACGCCGGCGGCTACCGCGCCATCAAGACCAAGGTCATGGCCATCGCCGTGCCTCACCACCCGGGCGGCGCCGCGGACCTGCTCGAGAAGCTCGATGACCTCGACGTGGACATTGAGTACTTCTACTGCTTCTCCACCACCGATGACCTGGCCGTCCTTGCGCTCAAGATTGCCGACCCCGCCAGCGCGGCTGAGGCGAGCTGGGCCATCGAGAAGGCTGGCTTCCACGTGTTCGACCAGAGCGAGATCGAGTAAGGGAGCTCGCGCCGCGCGCTGGTCCTTCTCGCATAGCTGGGGTGCCATACAACGGTTGTATGGCACCCCATTCTTATATGTATTTTACCTTGGTCTTGAGGCAATCTACGATAGGGCGAGAAGAACAGCGTTGGAGGAGGCATCACATGTTATTTGGCGTGGGCGTTCCCGAGCTTGCCGTCATTCTCGTGGTTGTGCTGATCATCTTTGGGCCCAAGAACCTGCCCAAGATTGGCTCTGCCATCGGAAAGACCGTAAAGAACGTGCGCGAGGGCATGTCCGAGGGTTCCGACGAGCCAGGGCCCGCCTCTGCCGACGGCCCTGAGCCCGAGGTTGCCTCCGAGCCCGTCCAGCAGCACTAAGCCTCCCAGAGCAGTCCTTCCTCCCTGCCCCCGGACCCTTTCCCGCCGGGGGCTTTTTGATGCGACGCCAGTGGCGCTTACTCAGCAGAGCTCGCCGAGAAGGGCGACGGCACGCTCGGCGAGTGGGTGTGTCTATCCGTCTGCCTAATTCGGTTTAGTGGCAAAAACGTAAAGACGATTGGTGTACAAATCGGGCTCGGTCTCCTGACAGATTCTCGTGTAAGCCGATTCGATGCTTTGGAACTCAGCTTCTGAGATAGAGGGAATCTTGTAATAGATGAGGCTTGCGATGGCAAAGTCTTGGGGAAGCGTCGGGGACGCGTTCAGACCGTCTGACTCGATGGCTTGAACCGTGATTTCTTCGAAACCGATATCTTCAAGCATCTGATGCATTTCTTCCGCCGTTGGGTAGAACGACGGGAACTGCCAGCCGGAGTATCGGTCAAGGAGGCCGACCTCCTCAATCGCTTGGCGTGCAATGGCGTGAAGGCCTCGGTATGTACCTGCTCCACCTTGATGAACCGCCAACAGTCCTCCCGGTTTGAGCGCGCGGAAAAGGCGCATGTAGCCGTTTTTGGGATGAGAGAGCCAATGAAGGGCTGAATTGGAGAAGACAAGATCGTATCGTGCCTGTTTATGGATTTGGTTGAAGTCGAGAATCTCAAACTCGATAGTGCCAAGCCCTGTTTGGTCGTCTCGTTTTTTGTTGAGCTCCCGACGTGCTTGCTCATAGTGAACGTGAGCGGAACGAATCTGGCTTTCTGAGATGTCGATCGCGTCAACATCCATTGCCGGGTTGCAGAGCCAGAGCTCGACCGTGGTCTTGCCGTTTCCACAGCCCACATCGAGAACGTGATGGTGGGAAGAAAAGTCGATGAGGTCCACCAGTCGCTCTCCTTGCGCGAACTGGGTCGTCGAGGAGGCATCGTAAAGCGATCCGGAGTAGCGCACTTCCGTCGAGGCGTCGTAGTCTCCGCTGACGAGGCCGATTGCGTCAAAGAGGTCGTCGAATGGGATATCGCTCTCCCAGCACTCTAGGGCCAGTCTCGCGAACTCGTCAACGAGGATGCGCGCCCTTCGAGAAATGCTGCCCAGCGGGTCGTCGACTTCCAGTAACTGACTCATGCACTTGTCGCTAACAAGGAGCTGAGAAAGTCCCGCAATGTCTCGTTTCTCAACGTTGCGTCCTCCCGACGCGAGGACAGATGACTTCGCAAGCGCCTCATATACTCGGGGGAAGGCTTTCTCAAGCGCAACGAGGTCGAGGACCATGAGGCGATAGGGCTCCTTCTTGGTTGTAGAGCGAATAATGTGGAGCACAATCTGCAGGGCATTGAGCGTTGCCTTTATCGCGCGAGGATTCTTATTGGTGCTCGCGACCATGATTGACTTGATCGTGGCGCGCCTCATCGAGTACTGCGTGGGGCTTGAGAGCAGGCGCAGCGCCCTGAGTCGCTCGAGAATGAGCGGCATGACGTCATACTTCCGAACAGGCACGTTAAAGCTCGCTTGGATAATCTTGTCAAAAAACTCCTGGGCAACGTCTCTGCCGCGGACGAGTGAGGTGCCGTACTTCTGCTCGACGCCGAGTTTAACGATGTCAAAGTCGATGGCAAGGACAAACACGCAGTATTTGACGTCAAAGAGATTCTTAACGGTCTCGAGGAGAGATACGGCAAGCTGTGGCGAGAGTCGATCGAGGTCATCGATGAAGATGAGAAAGCCGCGTCCTGTGGTTCCGTTGCCACAAGAGGTGACCTCTTGGGATATGAGCTCGCCCAGTCTGTTTTTGAGGCTGCCGGTCGTGGTAGGGCTGGACCCGCCTAACGAATCCCATAGGCTGTCGACGCTCTCCGGGTCGACGTTGGCAACGCTCAGCACAATCTTGCTGAGGGCGCGCAATGACTGCCGTGCAGAAGACTTCATCTCATCTGAACGTGATTCGCTGGCGTAGCTTCCCAAGTGACGGCCGATCTGGGAAATCAAGTCGGTCAGAAGCTTAATCGACGCCCTTTCCTGATTGTCCTCGAGAAACAAGCTCCATGTATCAAGCCAAATTGCGTCAAAACGATCGTCATCTGGCAGGGTGGGATCGCACAAGATCGATTCGATCATCTTCATGAACGACGTTTTCCCGCTGCCCCACTCTCCTTGGATGGAGACGGTTATCGGCGTTTCTGCAGAGCGTATGAAAGAGCAGAGCGACTGAACGTAGTCTTGTACGGAGAAACGATCTTGGCTCAGCGATGCGATCGGAATATCGCTAGACACTGACTTTACAAACGTTTCGTCGCTCATTGGGGCTCCATCATTCGACGATTGATACCATATATTCCTGCCATACTACGTTAGCTCGCCGAGAAGGGCGACGGCACGCTCGGCGAGCGGGGAGAGCGCTCGGTCAGCCTTCCAGATGACGGCGGCGCGGCTCTCGAGGTCCTTCTCGGTAAGCGTCTTTATGTAGCAGGGGCCCGTGTCGCAGACGGTGAGGAGAGAGCGCGGCACGAGGCCCACGCCCAGGCCAGCCGCCGCGCAGGAGCAGACGCTTCGGGTGTCGTCGGTGATGCAGAAGGGCGCGCGATCAAGCGTGTCTGCAGTTCGGGAGTCGCAGATGATCGGCACGTCCTCGAGCTGGGCGAGAAGAACCGAGAGCTCGTCTCCGCGCTCAAACGTGGGTGGCATCACGGCAACAAGGGGCTCGGCGGGGGCATAGCGGGTGCGAAGGCCCTGGGTGGAGAAGGGCGTGCGCACGATGCCGACCTCCGCGATGCCGCTGGTCACGAGGTCGAGCACCTCTGGAACGTCACCCTCTCGCAGCTCAAGGGAGACGTCTGGGTGGCGTGCGGCAAGCTCGGCGAGCCGCGCGCTTGGCGCCAGACCGGCGGCCGATCCGCACGTTGCGAGGCAGAGCGTGCCCGTGAGGCCCTTTCCCACGCTCGAGACCTCGCGTGATGCGGCCGTGGTCATGGCGAGGATGCGCTGCGCGCGCTCGTAGAGGAGCCGTCCCGCAGCGGTAGGCGTGACGCCGCGTGGCCCGCGACGCACGAGCTGCGTGTCGAGCTCGCGCTCGAGCTGGGCAAGCTCGTAGGAAAGCGGGGGCTGCGAGATGTGAAGCCGACGCGCGGCCGCGGTAATCTGGCCTTCCTCGGCTATGGCGACAAAGTACTCGAGCTGCTTGAGATTCAAGGATTCTCCAACTGACGGCGTTGTCATATAGCCATTGTATTGCTCGATGGCGCGTTTTGGGATTGTCGTCGTTTTGCCACCTTTGTACCGTCGGCATTGGACGAGAACCGCTCAGGTCATGCTGCCGAGAAGATCTGCGCGTGGCGACACGTCCCTTTTCCTGACAGTGAGGACGTCTTCATAACGCCTGTTAAACGCGGTTGTGATGCATTCTTCACAATTGGCTAGGAAATTGTAAAGGTTTTGTCAATAGGCTTTCGGCAGACGAGGTGATTGGGTATAACAAACGCGTCACGATACCACGAAAGGAGGGAAGGCATGACCAAGATCAAGGACATGAGCAAGCGCGAGCGCAAGGTGCTCGACGCGTGTCACAACGGCTGGTTCATGAGCGGCGAGTACCGCGCCATCATGGACGGTCACGAGCGCAGCTTCAACGCTGACAGCAAGCGGCTTCTGTTCAAGGACGTTGACGAGTGGTTCTCCTCCCACGAGCAGAATCACGCGGATTCGCCCCTGCTCGTCAAGTGCGTGTGCGCGGCGTAAGCGACACAACATCCCACTTTAGGGGAGGAGGAGCCTGCGGGCTCCTTTTTCTTTAGATGGCATTTGGCCAAGCTGACAAAACGCCTCCGTCCCCATCTGTCAGGTAATCACCATCTGGCATGCTGCAGCATGAGGGCAAGAATGACGGCGAGCCCGCGCTTGAGGCTCTTCTTCTCTATCCACTCCTCGCGCGTGTGCAGCAGGTCACCCTCAACGGTGCCAACGGTGTGCGCGGGGATGCCGAGCGAGAAGGGGATGTTCGCGTCGGTCGATGACTCCTGGTGGATGGGCTCCGTTCCTCCAAGTTCGCGCAGGATATCGTCCGTGCGCGCGATGAGGTCCCACTGCCCTTCGGGAATCACCTCGCCGGAGGCCGGGCGACGCCCGATGAGCTTGGCGTCGATGCGCGTGCTCTCCTTGAGATGCTCTTCCACGAGCACGACGAACTTGCCGTACATCTGCTCGAGGCACTCCTCGGAGGCGGAGCGGTACTCAACGAGCACGCTTGCCTCCTCGGCAATGGAGTTCACGGTGGTGCCCCCGATGAATCGGCCCACGTTGATGGTGGTCTTTGCCTCCCGCGGCAGCTCCATCGCATAGAGGCCCTCGATGAAGGAGCAAAGTGCCTCGATGGCGTTGTCGCGCCCGAAGTTCTCCCAGGAATGGCCTCCTTGCGTGTGGCAGGTCACCTTCCAGCGATGCGAGCCCACGGCAGAGACCACGTGCATGCCGAGATAGAGGTCAAAGCTCGTGAACTCGCGGACGCGACCATCGTAGTGGCGGAAGAGCTCGCGTGTTCCGGCAAGGTTGCCGAGGCCCTCCTCGCAGGAGTTGGCCACCACGAGCACGCGCCTATCGAGTGGCACGCGGTTGAGCATAAGGTAGCGCGCGGCAAGGAGGAGCCCAACCAGGTTTGCGGTGTCATCGCCCACGCCGGGTGCGAGCAGGCGATCCGCGCTCTCCGCGAGCGGCAGCGGGTCGGTGTCGGGAAAGACAACGTCAGTGTGTGCGGCAAAGACCGCGCACCCGTCATCCGCCTTATCACGAGAGCCTCCCGGGAGACTCAGGATGACATTCTTGGCGTCGTCAATGCGAACGGAGCCAATGGGCGCTCCCTGCGAAAGCAGCCAGTCGCGGATGAACTCCGCTCGCTTCTCCTCGTGGCCCGAAGGTGCCGGAATCTGGGCGAGCGTGCGGAGGAGCTCAAGCTCCTCCTCGTAGCAGGTCTCGGCATAGGAGGTTGCGATCTCTTTGATTCTCTCGTCCATGACGGCTCCCCGGCAGGCAATGCTGACAAAGGTGACAGGGTCATCTGTCATAGCTGAAAGTATGACAGATGACCCTGTCACCTTTGCTGCGACGGCGGGAAGGGCTCCGCGAGAGGGGGAGCTTGGCAGGGCTGACGGGGCGAGGCGGGCGAGCGGTCGCTCAGCTTGCGCAAAAGTCGCGCCCGTGCCACAAACCGGCGGGCCGGCGCGCAAAAGTGGCGCTCGTGCCACACCGAATTGGCCCCTAGGGGCAATTTTAGTTCGATTAGTTATTATGCTA
>CASEGE010000259.1 GCA_949287335.1 uncultured Olsenella sp.
CGCCGCGGAACTGCCGTCGGGACTCCACGACAACGACGCCGCGCTTGGCAAGCGCGGTCACGGCGGAGGCGGCGCCGGGAATGGTGGCGGAGAGCTCGGACACGCGCTGCGGGCCCTCGCGCAGGGCCTCGATCACGGCACGCTGGCGCGAGGCGCCCTTGGCGGGCGTGAAGTCGTTCGCGGCCGGCGTGAGGCTCGCCCAGCGCACGTCCACGGCACCGGCGCGCTCGTTGACGAGCTCCCAGGGGGCGTCGTCCGAGGCGCGGGCAACCTTGACTTTCTGCCCGGGCGCGAGGAAGGGCCGGATGGCGTCCGGCAGCGTGCAGGCGTACTCGCGCGCGATCCAGGCCGCGAGGGCAGCCGCCGTCTCGTCAAAGGCGCTCGGCGCGAGGACCTGCTCGATGGGGCTGATCTTCTCGGGCTTGAGACCAGCCGGGGGCACCGGCGAGGTTGCCACCACATAGCCCACGGCGGCGCGATGCGAGAAGGACACGAGCACGGTGGCGCCCACGACGGCGCTCTCCTCGAGCTCGGGCGGAACGGCATAGGAGAACGCGCCGTCGAGCTGGCGCGTTGGTATGTCGAGCACGACGCTCGCAAAGCGCATGGCGGTCCCCCCGTTCTTCTCGGCGCCCCATCCGAAGCCCTATTGTACCCGCTCGGCCCCGCGCCTCCCCCATCGCGTACCCGGCGTCAGCGCCCCTCTCGGCCTGCCTTGGAACCCGGACGTGTCGAAGCCAATCCTCGGGCGAACCGGAGCTACATCCCCAGCCAGAAGATGCTCACGTCGTCGCCGAGCTTCATTCGCGGGAAACGCTCGAGATTGGGGTCGGACGCCTCCAACACGCGCATCCGGTCGCAGAGGGAAAGCGCCGAGAAGAACGTGGCGCTCGCCATCCACTCCCCCAGCCGCTCCAGCCCGTACTGGCCAAACGCCCGGAAGAGGCCGTCGCTCATGCCCGCCACGGCAATAACGTCCTCCCGCGGCAGCAGGATCTGCCGCACGTGGGCAAGCCCCTCCCCGGTGGGGTCCAGGCACCAGTAGCCGCCCTCGGTGTTGCGCAGGCGCCGGTTGGCAACAACCTCCTCGCGCACGAGCGCGCGCTTCTCGGCAACCGAGAGCCTCCGCCCGGAGGAGCGCTCCACCATGAGCTCAACCACGCGTCCGTCAAGCCCCTCGAGCACCTCGTCGGTTGAGACGAGCGCCTCGCCGCTGCGGAGAAGGACCACGAGCGGCGAGTCCGCAAGGCCCCAGAGCTCCACGTCCTTCTCGCCCACGACGGCGAGCGCAAGCGTGGCGGACGGCACCGCCGCCGAGTCCAGCTCGCCCACGGGGCAACCCAGCGCGGCCTCAAGCTCCTCGCGCGCCGCGGCAACGGCACCGCGCAGCGCGGCCTCCGCCGGCTCCCCCGCCTCAAGCGCGCGGCACGTCATCGACCCAACCGTGTGCGAGAACCACTGGGCGTTGGTCGCAAAGTCCACGGAGACGGGCGGCAGGGCAATGAGCCCCGTGGCACCGTCGATCACCAAGCCAAACGATCCGCCTCCCGGCAGCGCGCCCACGTAGGCAAAGTCCTCGTTTGCCGCGTTGCCGCGCTCGCTCAGGAAGAAGAGCGCACCCACGGCGCGCCTACTTGATGAGCTCGCCGGGACGTGCCGGCTGACCGGGCTTCTCCACGGTGAACTCGGCAATGTCCTCGCTCGTAAAGCCGGAGACGGCCGCCAGGTAATAGTAGTCGCGCGGCGAGCCGCCGTTTGACGCCGCACCCAGGCGCTCGTTGGCGAGCTGCTCCTCGGGAATGGCAACGTCCTCGTCGGCGGGGTCGAGCCCGGCGTCCATGCGCTGCATCATGGCGCGCCACTCGTCATACATGGTGGCCACGTAGGAGACGCCGTAGTAGTCATAGCCGTAGCTCGGCGTGGTTGCCGAGAAGATCGTGAGGCCGCTCACGTTCTGCTGGATCGCGAGGGCGTAGGAGATGATGTCGGTGACGGAGAGGTCCGTCTTGATGGACTCGGCGAGCTCGGTGACCACGCCGGGAAGGTCGACGGGGCTGCTGGCCAGTACCTTGCGCGCAATGGCCTCGACCACCTGGCGCTGCGCGCGGACGCGGCCAAAGTCTCCGCCCGTGACGTCGTAGCGGGCGCGAGCGTACTTGAGCGCCGTGGCACCGTCGAGGACCTGCTCGCCGGCGGAGAGGGTGAGTTTTGCCTTGTAGTCGTCGATGTCCTCGGGCACGTCAACCGTGATGCCACCAAGGGCGTCGACCACGTCCTTCACGCCGTTGAAGTCAACCTCCACGTAGTGCGTGATGTCAACGCCCGCAAACTCCGAGACGGCGCGCACCGTTGCCGCAGGCCCGTTGTTGTATATGGAGTTGAA
>CASEGE010000260.1 GCA_949287335.1 uncultured Olsenella sp.
TTGCCTAACTGGGGACGGGTGAATTTCTGGCAAAAAGTTGCCAGAATTGCACCCGTCCCCTTTTAGGCAACCTCCGAGAGTGAGCAAAATGTGCGTTCGTACCACATTTGGAGAGTCCGCTGTGCAAAGGTGGCGTTCGTGCCACATGTTTTTCGGGGCGTCCCGAGTATCCAAAAGACGTTTCCCCTGATAAGTGCATCATGATTTGAATTATATGCGGCGCAACAGGGCTATTCCATGTGGCACGAACGACGTTTTTGCACGGGCGCTCGTCGAAATGTGGCACGAGCGGAACTTTTTCGCATCGTGACCGGCTCGGCACCTGACAAAACGCCCCCGTCCCCAACTGTCAGGTGCTGGAGAGGAGGAATTAGGACCAGGGATCACGCTCGAAGAGGGGTTCGGCCGCGGGACGACGATCCGAGTAGGGGTCGTAGCCGTCGTCGTCCTCGTTCTCGGCCCGAACGAACTCGCGGTCCTCGTCGCTCGGCTCACGTCTCTTATTCTTTTCGTCCATGGTTGTCACTCCGCAAACAGATCGATGTAGGCAAGGCAATCAAGGAGGCTCCCACCATACGGCTCAAGGTCGTAGCTCGAGAAATGCGCAGACGGGGCAACAAAGGCAACCACACGTGTCGCATTGCCCGAACCACCGATGACGATAACCCACGTATAGCCGTCCTGCACGCCAAGCCCGCAGATGAAATGCATGGAGGAGGCCTCGTCGGGAGCAGCCTCCTCCTCGACACTGGCATCGCCCTCGGTCCCGCCGCCATCCTCAGGCCTGGGCTCGGCCTCATCCACAGGCTCAGCCTGAGGCTGCTCCTCCTCGGGAATCACGATGTCGTCCTGCGTGCACGTGTCGCGCAGCCCCGAGAGCCCGCACGCCTCCATGACGGCGTGAATGCCGCTCTCATCCTCGACTGCACCGCCCTCGGGCAGGGATTCCTCCGTGAACGCGTAGCGCACGCCGCCCACGCCGGCACCCTTCGCAAGGACGTCGGCCACGGAATCAATGGCATTGCTGCCGGACTCGGGAGAGTCGGTTATCTGCAGCAGATCGCCAGCCTCGCTCTCATATCCCGTAAGGGCGTTTCCGCTCGCAACAAACGTGGCGCCGTAGACAAGGCTGTAACCCTCATCGGAAAGATAGGTCGAGAGATCCTCGGGGCTCACCTCAAAATACTCGAGCAGGCTTGTTGGGGACGAGGGATAGGGGCTCGATACGCTCAGCTCAATGGTGCTGCCCGCGGCAACCTGGGAGCCGACGGACGGGCTCACCGCCACAACGGTACCGCGCTCGGCATCCGACTCGACGTAGGTAACCGACGAGGCCAGGCCCTCGCTCTCAAGGGTGGCGCAGGCCTCCTCCTCGCTCATGCCCTCGACGTTGGGCACCGCGTATGCCTGCGCAACCGTAAGCGTGATCTCGTCGGTAGAGACAAATGGGCTGCCCTCCGCGGGGCTCACGTCAAGCACGGTGCCCGCCGGCTGCTCTGAGTTGAGATAGGTGAGAAGGACGTTTTGCGCGCCCGCCTGGGCAAGGGCCTCGGAGGCCTCCTCAACGCTCATCCCCACGACCTTAGGAATCGTCCGCTCGGCCGTAACGGTAATGGTCACGATCTCGGAGAGGTCGGTGCGGATGCCGGCAACCGGGTCGCAGCCCACCACAATGCCAAGGTTGTCATCGGAGGTGCTGTAGGTAACCTCCACGGTAAAGCCAAGGTCCTCGAGGAGCTGCGTGGCCTCCTCCTCGGTCTTGCCCGTCACGTTGGGAATGGTCTTGCCGCCCCAGAGCTCCTGCTCGTAGGTGAGACAGGCCACGGCACCCGCGGCAGCGAGAAGCACGATGACGATCAAGACGATTCCCCAGCGGGGAAAGCGGGGTTTGCGCTCGGGCAGACTCTCCACCGGGGAGGGAATGGACACGGGCCGATGAGCGGTCGTGAGGTTCTCCGGGACGGCCGGGGCGTAATACGGATCGTCAAGCGCGTCAATTCCATCGGGGGCCGGAGCGTCCGGCGCGGGATCTGCAGGGGACGGAAGCCGAGTCGTCAGCGCCTCGCGCGAGACAACCGTTTCGGCGGCATCCGCGACGCGCGTGGCATCGGTACCAGCCGCATCATCTGCGGGCGTAACCGTTGGAAGGTCCTCCGGGGACACCGCAATGGTCTTCTCGCTGTCTTTGTCCGCCGCCATGTCGCCTCCCAACTTCTCGTTGAGCCTCGATTGTATCGCAGAGTGTGACACTGACGTCAGAGCCGTTTGTCATATGACACTGGCGTCAGGCGCGATTGTCACGCCTGACGCCAGTGAGGGAGCTGCTACTCCAGCGCGTCGGGCTCGAGGGGCTCATCCTCGCTCGGCTCAACGGTGCCGGAGCGACGCCGCTCGGAGGCGGCATCGTCGCGCGCCGCGAAGAGGCGGTCGTCCGCGCCCACGTCAACGCGGACCACGTCGCCCTCGCCGAGCTTGCCGTCGATGATGAGGCTTGCCACGGAGTCCACGACCTGACGCTGGATGAGGCGCTTGAGCGGACGCGCACCGTAGACCGGGTCGAGCCCGTCGAAGGCGAGCGACTGCTTGGCCGCAGGCGTGAGCTCGAGCTGGATGCGGTCGCGCTCGAGGCGCTCGCGCACGTCTCGCAGCTGGATGTCCACGATCTTCTCGATGTCCTCGAGGCCGAGGGCGTGGAAGACCACCACGTCGTCGATACGGTTCAGGAACTCCGGCTTGAAGGTCTGGCGCAGGGCGTTGTTGACCTCACGCTGAACCTCGTCCGGGTCGCTCGAGGCGTTGGCGCCGGCGATGAACTGGCTGCCCACGTTGGACGTCATGATGATGATCGTGTTCTTGAAGCTCACCACGCGGCCCTGGCCGTCGGTGAGGCGGCCGTCGTCGAGCACCTGCAGCAGGATGTTGAAGACGTCAGGGTGCGCCTTCTCCATCTCGTCGAGCAGGATGACGGAGTACGGACGACGGCGCACGGCCTCGGTGAGCTGGCCGCCCTCGTCGTAGCCCACGTATCCCGGGGGAGCTCCGATGAGGCGCTGCACGCTGAACTTCTCCATGTACTCGGACATGTCGATGCGCACGAGCGAGCGCTCGTCATCGAAGAGGCACTCGGCGAGTGCCTTGGCGAGCTCGGTCTTGCCCACGCCGGTGGGTCCGAGGAAGAAGAAGCTGCCGATGGGGCGGTCGGGGTCGGAGAGACCCGCGCGACTGCGACGCACGGCGGCGGCCACGGCGGAGACGGCCTCGTCCTGGCCGATCACGCGGCGGTGCAGCTCACCCTCGAGGTTCTTGAGCTTGTCCATCTCGCCCTGCATCATCTTGGAGACGGGCACGCCCGTCCAGGCGGAAACCACCTCGGCGATCTCCTCGGTGGTAACCTCCTCCTTGAGCAGGCCGCCCGCCTCCTGCTTGGCGGCGAGCGCCGCCTCGGCCTCCTCGTACTCGCGCTGGAGACTCGGAATGGTGGCGTAGCGCAGCTCGGAGGCGCGAGCGAGGTCGCCCTCGCGGGTCACGCGCTCCATCTCCACGCGCGCGTCCTCGATGCGCGACTTGAGGTCCTGCACGCGGTCGATCGCGCCCTTCTCGTTCTCCCAGTTGGCCTTCATGCCGTCGAGCTTCTCGCGCGTGGTGGCAATCTCGCCGCGCAGGGTCTCGAGGCGCTCCTTGCTGGCGGCGTCCTCCTCCTTCATGAGGGCCTGCTCCTCGATCTGCATCTGCGTGAGCTGGCGGTCCACGGCATCGATGTCGGCCGGCATGCTGTCAAGCTCCATGCGCAGGCGGCTCGCGGCCTCGTCAACGAGGTCGATGGCCTTGTCCGGAAGGAAACGGTCGGAGATGTAGCGGTTGGAGAGGTCGGCGGCGCTGACCAGCGCGGAGTCCGTGATGCGGACGCGATGGTGCTGCTCGTAGCGCTCCTTGAGGCCACGCAGGATGGAGATCGTGTCCTCCACGGTGGGCTCGGAGACCATGACGGTCTGGAAGCGGCGGGCGAGCGCCGCGTCCTTCTCGATGTACTTGCGGTACTCGTCAAGAGTGGTCGCGCCAATGGCGTGCAGCTCGCCGCGGGCAAGGGCCGGCTTTAGGATGTTGCCGGCGTCCATGGAGCCCTCGGTGGCACCCGCGCCCACGATGGTGTGCAGCTCGTCAATGAAGAGGATGATGCGCCCGTCGGACTTGCCGACCTCCTTGAGCACGGACTTCAGGCGGTCCTCGAACTCGCCGCGGTACTTGGCGCCCGCCACGAGGGCAGACATGTCAAGCTCAACGATGTCCTTGTCGCGCAGGGTGGACGGCACGTCGCCGTTCACGATACGCTGGGCCAGGCCCTCCACGATGGCGGTCTTGCCCACGCCCGGCTCGCCGATGAGGACGGGATTGTTCTTGGTACGCCGGCTGAGCACCTGGATGGTGCGACGAATCTCCTCCACGCGGCCGATAACCGGGTCGAGCTTGCCGTTGCGCGCGAGGTCGGTCACGTTGCGGCCGTACTTCTCGAGCGCCTCAAACTCCGGCTTGGAGTCCTGGCTGGTCACGCGCTCGTCGCCGCGCAGGGAGTTGTATGCCTCCTCGACGCGCTTGCCGGTGACGCCGGCGGCCTTGAGGATGGAGCCCGCGTCGGTCTTATCGTCCGCGAGCGCGCAGAGCAGGTGCTCCGAGGTGACGTAGGAGTCCCCCATCTTTGCGGCGAGCTTCTCCGCCGCGTTGCCCACGCGCACGGTAGCGTCGGCCATGCCCATCTGAGCGGTGTCGCCGGAGACCTGCGGCTGGCGCGCGATGGCATCATCGACCTGGGCCTCGATGGAGGCCGGGTCTGCGCCCACGCGTTCGATGATGGCACGGAGGTTGTGCTCGCCGGAGCTGAGCAGCGCCTTGAGCACATGAACGGGCATGAGCTGGCCCGCGTTTGCGTCGGTTGCGATGCCGACGGCCGCCTGCAGCGCCTCCTGCGCCGTGACGGCCCACTTGTCGAGTCTCATGGTTGCCCCCTTCTTGGGTCTGTTGTTTATCACAAGCAGTTATACCCGGTGAGAGCGGGGGCTTATACGCAAATCTAAGTGTCTTCATTGTAGATTTTCTGAGTGCCGAAAAGAACGGTGGGGTTGCGAGATCGCGGACGGCTGCGGTGCGAGGCGGGCAGCGTTCAGCATCCGCTATGCTTTACGAAACCGTTCTTGGGAGGCCGCCATGACACGCAGGGCTCATCGCCTCGTTCTTCTCGCCGCGCTCGCCGTTGTAGTCGTGGCACTGTGCGCGTGCTCGCCAGACTCCGGCACCACCGTCGCCTCGGCTTACGATGTGGCGGGCATGCTGGCGTGTGACCCCAAGAACCTGCCAAGCGCTCTCGAACAACTGGGCTTCTCGTACTCAGATGGCGCGCCATACGGCTCGTGGCAAACGGACGAGCCCGTGGAGGGACAGCCCGAGTGCCGCTTCAACAGCCTCATGCTCGGCGGTTCCACGCCAGAGCTCCTGAACAGTGGAAGCTCGCCGGAGCAGGCGTCGTTTAGCCTTCAGTACGCACCGGTCGTAAGCGAGGATGAGGCAAACGAGATCGGTGGCGACATGCTCGAGAGAGCCGGCTTTTCTGACCCGTTCTACACAGATCGCGTTGAGGACATGAAGTTCGGGCTCGTGAACCTCTACCGGGTGGGTCGCGTTGAAGGAGAAGGGCCAGCAACGTACTGGACGCTCTGGATAAACATCAACAAGGACTTTGGTTACACCACATACATGGTCTCCGCCTATACCGAGGAAGTGGCGAGAGAGGCGACGAGCTCGCCGCTTGTGGAGGCGCTGGCAGTCGAGGACGCGTAGGCGAGAAACGCGGGGCTCACGGAAACGATCAGTTTTGAAGGAAAAGTAATCGCAAGGCTGGGACTCTCCATATGGCGAGAAGAACGCGGCCCCACAATAGTGGGGCCGCGCCAGGGAAGGGGAGGATATCCGTCGAATCCCGTTACGCCGCGGCGGTGCCCGTCACCTTGACGGGGATGGAGGTCTCGGCGTTGTCGAACTCCATCTCGTAGGTGGAGCCGTCGGCCGTGGTGGCGGTGAGGTCGCGCTTGTCGCCCTTGAGGGTGATGGTGCCGTCGTCGGACTTCTCCCACGTGCCGGAGTCGGTCACGTTTCCGGCGTGGTCGGCGCCGTAGTCGATCACGACCTCGAACGTGCCGTCGTCGGCAAGCGTGACGTGCGCGAGCAGCCACGCGTTCTCCTCGCCCACGCCTGCGCCCTCCATCTGGAGGAAGGCGCCCTCAGCCGGGGCGGCAGGAGCCGTGCCGGAGTCACCGGAACCGGCGGCGGTGCCCGTCACCTTGACGGGGATGGAGGTCTCGGTGTTGTCGAACTCCATCTCGTAGGTCGTGCCGTCCGAGGTGGTGGCGGTGAGCTCGCGCTTGTCGCCCGCAAGGGTGATGGAGCCGTCGTCGGCCTGGGTCCAGGTGCCGGAGTCGGTCTCGATGCCCGCGTTATCCGCACCGTAGTCGATGGTGATCGTGAAGGTACCGTCGTTGGCGAGCGTCACGTGAGCCAGCAGCCACGCGTTCTCCTCGCCCACGCCGGCACCCTCCATCTGGAGGAAGACGTCGCCAGCAGGCTCGGCGTCAGAGGGCTCCTCGCCCTCAGCCTCGCCCTCGGTACCGGGCTCCGCGCTCTGCTCGGTGCCCTGCTCCGTGGAGTCTCCGCCAGAAGGCGCGGAGGACGACCCAATGCCGCTGAAGAAGATCAGCCAGAACACGAGCACCGTTGCAGCGGCAACGCCAACGCCAATCCCCGCCTTTGCCGGAGCCTTGAGGCCCTTGTTGCGCAGAAGCCACAGAACCAGCACCACCAGGACGACGGCGTCAACGGCGGCGAGCAGGAAGACCCAGTACGGGGAGCTGTCGGTGGCAACCTGAACGGCCACGCTGTTTGCCTGCGTGTAGAGGATGTTCTTGCTGGCGGCACGCAGCGCCTGCTGCGCGGTGTCAGTGGAGGCATCGAGGTTCACGCCCATGAGGCAGAGCATGAGGTCGTTACCAGCACGAATGCCAAGGTTGACATCCATCCACGAGGTGTTGCCCATGGCGGAGTCCGTGACAACGGTGCCCTGGAAGCCCCACTCGTCGCGCAGGACGTTGGTGAGCAGCGCCTTGCTCGCACCGGCCCACGTGGAGCCCAGACGGCTGTAGCTGCTCATGATGGCCGTGGTGTCGCCCTCCTTGACGGCAATCTCAAAGGGCTTGAGGTAGATCTCGCGCATGGCCTGCTCGTTGGACCACACGGAGATCGTGAGGCGGTTGGACTCCTGGTCATTGAGTGCGAAGTGCTTGATATAGGAGTAGACGCCCTGAGAGGAGAGGCCGCGAATCTGCGCTGCGGCCATCTTGCCGGAGAGCAGGGCATCCTCGCCGTAGTACTCAAAGTTGCGGCCGGAGTACGGCGTGCGGTGAATGTTGGCGCCCGGGGCGTAGAGGCCGGCAACGTGGTTGGCGGCCGCCTCGGCACCAAAGGTCTGGCCGAAGGTCTCCACGAGCCCCTCGTTCCAGGTGGAGCCGATGACCACCTCGGCCGGGAAGGCAACGCCCTGGAAGCCGCTCGTCAGGCTGTTGAGGCCAGCGGGGCCGTCGATCTCGGTCGTGGCGGGCTTGCCGACGCTCTCGATCTCGGCCGTGGACCAGCCGCCGTTGGAGACGAGCGTCACCATGTCGTCAACGCTCAGCTGCTCGATGAACTCGTCCCACTTGGGGTCGTCGTAGGGGACGCCCGCCATGTCCTCAAGGGTGATGCCGTGGTCGGCAACCACGATGGGCTCGGCATCGGGGTCGTCCTCGTAGGTGGGGGTGCCGGTGATGGCGTTGACCACCTCGTCAGAAGCCTCCTTGCCGTCAATGCGCTCGGTGGGCAGGGTGCCCTCCCAGTCGGCGCGAGAGACATAGGTGGTGATCTGACCGTTGGTCACGTCGTCAAAGTGGTTCGTCGCCGCAGAGCCATCGGAGGGGCGCGCGTTGCCCTCGCCAAAGACCTGGCGCTCGGCCACGGTATAGGGGCGCTCGTCAATGACGTCGTGCGCGTTGCTCATGAGCTTGATGGCGTACTCGCCCGCGTCGAGCACGTAGCAGCCCTCGCCCGCGTAGTCGTAGGAGGCCATGTCGGCCACGGCAAAGCTCACGGTCACGTCCTGCTCGGCACCCGGCTCGAGCATGTCCGTCTTGCCAAAGCCAGCGAGAACCACGTGGCTCTTCTCGATGCCGCCCTCGGTGTAGGGCGCGGTGTAGTAGACCTGGACAACGTCCTTGCCGGCAACGTCGCCGGTGTTCTTGACGGTAACCGTCATGGTGATGGTCTCGTCATCGGACTGGAAGTCCTTGATGCTCTGCTCAAAGGTGGTGTAGGAGAGGCCGTAGCCAAACGGGTACTGGACCATCTCGTCGTAGGCCGCCTCGTCAACCTCGCCGGTGGCGTTGTCCACCCAGCGGGTCTCGTAGAAGCGATAGCCAACGTAGATGCCCTCCTGGTACTCCACGTAGTTGTAGTTGTCCATGTTGGAGTACGTGAAGTCGCCCGCGTTCCAGTACGCCGGGGCCGTGCTGTGGTCGTAGGCGTAGGTGTCCGTAAGGCGGCCGGAGGGGTTGACCTTGCCGCAGAGGGCGTCGCCCACGGCCGAGAAGCCCGTGGAGCCGGTGCCACCAACCCACATGACGGAGTCGATGCCGCTGTCCTCGACAAAGCCGAGCTCCATGGCGTTGGAGGAGTTGATGAGAAGGACCACGCGCTCAAAGCCCGCGTCCTCGATAAGGGCAAGGAGGTCCTCCTCGTCCTGGGTGAGCTCGAGGTAGCTGCGCGAGTCATCGCCAAAGCCGGCAGCCTGCATGTCCTGCGGCAGGTCGCCGCCCTCGCCGCCAATGCGGGAGAGCATGACCACGGCCACGTCGGAGAAGTCGCGCGCGGAGCTCATGAGCTCGTCGCTGTACTCGGAGGCGGGGACCTCGGCGGGCGTGAAGTTGGCGCCCTCGAAGCCGCTCTGGTCGCCGCGGCTCACGCCGGAGTTTTTGTAGAAGTCAACGAGCTCCTGGTTGACCTCAAAGCCAGCGTCGGTAAGGCCCTGGACCAGGTCAACGTTGTTGGAGGTGTCACTCGCTCCGGAGCCGGTGCCGCCATAGATGGGCGAGACCGTGGCATAGCCAAAGAGGTTGACCTTCGCGCCCTCCTCAAGGGGCAGCACGTCATCCTCGTTCTGGAGAAGCACCAGGCCCTCGGCCTCGAGCTCGCGGGTTATCTCACGGCTCGCCTCGGTTGCCTGCTCGGGCGTGAGCCCCAGGGACTCAATCCCGCTGTTGCCCTGCCCCGTGATGATGGGGTTCAGGTTTGCTGCCATAAACGAATTGATGGCAGTTTGGAATACCGCGCACGCGATGTTGACCACAAGGGCCACCACCAGCATGATCGCGATTCCAATGAAGCCTTTCGACTTCTTCTTGGGGACATCAGCCATATGTCCGTCCTTTCGCTTGTGGGGCACAGGGCCCCAGCCGCCTTCCCTTCGCGCGATTATCAGGCGGGTTTCAGCGAGACAGTCAACCGCAAATTCTCAGGTGGCTGGTAGGGACTCGCAGCGGGCGAGCGGACGGGTTTCTCCGGCAAACGGCACCGCAAAGCGCCGACGCCCTTCTCGTTTGGCGAGAAGGGCGTCTAATTGTTGGACAGTTTGATTAGCAGAACAACCAGAACGTCACGAGGGTGTGCATGGCACGAAGCGTCTCCGGAGGTTCAGAGAACTTCGCCCCTATCGTCTTTGCCAGGGGCTCGTTCGCAGGCTCTTGCAGAAGCCTCCAAAGGGCCTCGTCGCACAAGGTGGAATTCTTCGCAAGGCGACCAAGACGATCGCAGAACTCTCGCATGATGGAGAAGTACTTCTCGTCTCCAAAGAACCTAGTGGAAGGAACGATGAAGGACTCGTAGCGTTTGGACCAGGTTTGCATGAAGCGCCTGTCGCAAAGCCTGGCCCCAATCTGCTCGGCCATGGTCTTCGCCACCTGGGAGACATCCTCCTCCTTGAGCTCGATGAGCAGGGAGGTGTGCGTGTCGTATCCCTTGAACAGCACGTCGAACTCGTCGGCGGAGAGCTCCATGAGGTAGTTTCTGAGCGTAAAGAGGTAGTCGTCCTGGCGCTCGACGATGAGGTCGCACATGCGCTGCCAGAGAAAGCGGCGGTACTCCGTCATTTCGAGGCCGTGCATGAAGGTGCCCCAGACGTAGGTGACGAGCAGCGTTGCGTCGTTCTCGTCGAGCACGGCGGGCTGGGTGGGAAGCGTGACGTCAAAGATGGGCTGCGTTTGGAGGTCGAGCGCGCCGGTGTTCACCACGCGGCGGATCCAGTCGATCTGCCAGGCCGTCTTGCGCTGCTGGGAGACGAGCTCCTTGAGGTGGCGTGCGAAGTGGTAGCGCAGGGCATCGTCGTGGTCGAGGATGCCGGAGATCTCATCGAGGGGAAAGCCCAGGTGGCGCAGGTTGCGAATGTGAACGAGGCGCGCGACGTCCTCCTCGCCCAAGTCGAAGTAGCCGTTCTCCTGGGTGACGGGGGCGAGCAGGCCAAGGCGGATGTAGTGGTGGATGGTCTTGCGACTCACCCCAACAAGCTCCGCCGCCTCGCCGATTCTCACCGTCTTCCCTCCCCTTCCTGGTGTTTGCCGCTTCTAGTCCTCGTTCTTCTCGCCGGGCTCTGGCGCGCCGCCGAGCAGCAGGCGCCTCATGACCTGCTCGGGGCTAGCCGCGGCATCATAGCGCGCGAGCGCCGTGATCTTCTCCTGCATGCGGAACTCGTGGACCTCGTCCTCGAGCTCGCGCACGCGGCGACGCAGGTCCTCGAGCTCGTCCTCGCGCTCGAGCATGCGCTCACGCATGTCGAGGATGCGCACCACGCCGGCGAGGTTGATGCCCTCGTCCGTGAGCTTTGAGATGAGGTTGAGCCGCTCGATGTCGGACTGGCTGTAGAGGCGCGTGTTGCCGCGCGAGCGCCCGGGAGTGACCAGGCCCTTCTGCTCGTAGACGCGCAGGGTCTGGGGGTGCATGCCCGTGAGCTCGGCGGCAACACTGATCATATAGAGGGGCTTGTTGCGGTCACGCCCCTCGCGGGGGCGCTCGTCGCTAGCGCTTCGTGCCATAGCGGTTGACCTCCTCGCGGTAGTCGCGCGTGTCGGCGTCGCGCAGGGCCTCGAGCGCATCGCGCTCCTTCTTGGTGAGCATCGTGGGGACCTTCACGCGAACCGTCACGTAGAGCGCGCCGCGCGAGCCCTTGCGCTTGACGTTGGGGGCGCCAAGGTCGCGGAAGCGGAAGGTCTTGCCGTCCTGCGTGCCGGCCGGAACCTTGAGGCGCACCTCGGTGCCGTCGGGCGTGGGCACGTCGACGGTTGCGCCGAGCGTGGCCTCATAGATGCTGATGGGCAGCTCCATGCGCACGTCGGCACCGTCGCGCTTGAAGAGTGGGTGCTCGGCCACGTGCGTGGTGATCACGAGATCGCCGCGGTCGCCGCCGTTGGTGCCGTACTCGCCGCGGCCACGATAGCGCAGCTTGCCGCCGTCCACCGCGCCCGCGGGAATCTTGATGGTGAGCGTCTGCTCCTCGCCCGTGGAGGGCACGCGGTACGTGGCCTTGCGCGTGGCCCCGCGGAAGGCCTCCTCGGCGGAGACGTCCACGGACATGGTGAGGTCGCTGCCCTTGGTGGGGCGGTTGGACGCAGCCCGCGCCCCGGCCGCGCCGCCAAAGATCGACGAGAAGTCAAACCCGCCGAAGGCGCCGTCGCCGTTGCGCATGTTGTTGAAGATGTCGGACCAGTCGCCGCCCACGTTGGTGGTGTAGGTGTAGCGACCGCGCCCGCCCGAGCCGCCAAAGTCGGCGCCGGGGATGCCGCCAAACATCAGCAGCTGATCGTACTCGCGGCGCTTCTGGGGGTCGGAGAGCGTGGTGTAGGCCTCGCTGACCTCCTTGAACTTGGCCTCGTCACCGCCCGCGTCGGGGTGGTACTTCGCGGCGAGCTTTCGAAACGCCTTCTTTATCTCGTCGTCGGAAGCGTCGCGCTTCACGCCCAGAACGTCGTAGTAGCTTCGCTTATTTGCCATGTCGCACGAGCCTCCTCTCGTCTTTGCCGAGCGAGAAAAGCGGGCCTACTCCTCGCTCTTCTCGACGTCGCCTTCCTGCTTGGCGGGCCGCTTGGGTCCGCCGTAGGTCACCGTCACCATGGCGGTGCGAATGACCTTGTCGCCCATCTTGTAGCCCTTCTGGTAGACCTGGGCCACCGTCTCGTCGTAGGCCTCCTTGTCCTCAACGCGGCCGACGGCCTGGTGGGACAGGGGCTCAAAGGGCTCGCCGGCGGGGTCGATGGGCTCAACACCCTCCTTGGCGAGAACCGCGAGCATCTTGGTGTGCACCGCGGAGACGCCCTCGACGAACTGCTTGAGCTGCTCGTTCTCATCGGTGGCGCCGGCGTGTTCGATGGCACGCTCGATATCGTCGATCACGGGCAGCAGGTTGGTGACCAGGCTCTCGGCAGCGCGCTCCTTCTCGGCAATGCGCTCCGCGGCGGTGCGCCTGCGGTAGTTCTCCCAGTCAGCCTGGAGGCGGAGCATGCGCTCGGTGGCGTCTGCGGCCTCCTTCTTGGCGGCCTCGATCTGGTCCTCGACGTCCGAGAGCTTCTTCTGCAGCTCGTCGCGCTCCTCGCGAATCTTGCCGGCGTCCGCGGCAAGCTCGCGCTCCGCGGCCTCCTCGCCGGCGCGGATGGCGGCCTCAACGCGGGCGCGCTCCTCCGCCTCCTCGTCCATCTCGGGCTCTTCGGCACCGGCGGCCTCGTCGGCCACGGTGGCACCCTCGGCCTCTGCGGTCTCTGTTTCGGGCTCCACGGCCTCGTTCTTCTCGTCCTCTACCTCGATGGGCACTCTCACGTCACCCTCCTCAAACTCTCGGATGATACGAAGGGACTGTCCCTTCGTGATTCAAAAGGGGTCTGTCCCCTTTTGAATCATTCTGCGCAAGGGGCGGCCGCGAAGCCGTGGCCGCCCCCGTTCGATCCGTTAGTACGGCCAGCTTGGACTAGTTGTTCTTGTCGTCGTCAACGACCTCGTAGTCGGCGTCGACAACGTCGTCCGAGCCGCCCTGCGCGCCTGCGCCGGCGTTGCCAGCGCCCGCAGAGGCCTCATCGGTGGTGGAGTAGACGATCTGCGCGAGCTTCTGGGAGGCCTCGGTGAGCTTCTCGCCAGCCGCGCGGATGGCGTCGATGTCCTGGCCGTCGAGGGCCTTCTTGGCCTCGGCGATGGCGTTCTCGACCTCGGACTTCTGGTCGGCAGGGACCTTGTCGCCCAGGTCCTTGAGGGTCTGCTCGGCGCCATAGCACAGCGAGTCGACCTGGTTGCGGACCTCGATCTCGTCCTTGTGCTTCTTGTCCTCCTCGGCGTGAGCCTCGGCGTCCTTGACCATGCGGTCGACCTCGTCGTCGGAGAGGGCCGTGGAGCCGGAGATGGTGATCTGCTGGCTCTTACCGGTGGCCTTGTCCTTGGCGGTGACCTTCACGATGCCGTTGGCGTCGATGTCGAAGGTGACCTCGATCTGCGGGATGCCACGACGGGCCGCCGGGATGCCGGTGAGGTTGAACTTGCCGAGGGACTTGTTGTCCGCGGCCATCTCGCGCTCGCCCTGCAGGACGTTGATCTCAACGGACGTCTGGTTGTCGGCGGCAGTGGAGTAGATCTCGGTCTTGGACGTGGGGATCGTGGTGTTGCGGTCGATCATCTTGGTCATGACGCCACCCATGGTCTCAACGCCAAGGGAGAGCGGCGTGACGTCCAGAAGCAGGATTCCCGAGACGTCGCCGGTGAGGACGCCGCCCTGGACGGCAGCGCCGTCGGCCACGACCTCGTCCGGGTTCACGGACATGTTGGGCTGCTTGCCGGTCATCTGCTTGACGAGCTCCTGGACAGCGGGCATGCGGCTGGAGCCGCCGACGAGGATGACCTCGTTGACCTCAGAGATCTGGAGGTTGGCGTCGTGCAGGGCCTTGGTCACGGGCGCCTTGCAACGGTCGAGCAGGTGGCGCGTGATGCGCTCGAACTCGGCACGGGTGAGGGTGTAGTCGAGGTGCTTGGGGCCGGTGGCGTCAGCGGTAATGAAGGGCAGGTTGATCTGGGCCTGCTGGGCGGAGGAGAGCTCCTTCTTGGCGTTCTCCGCGGCCTCCTTCAGGCGCTGCAGGGCCATCGGGTCCTTGCGCAGGTCGATGCCGTTATCAGCCTGGAACTTGTCGGCCATCCAGTCGATGACGCACTGATCCCAGTCGTCGCCGCCGAGGTGGTTGTCGCCATTGGTGGCGAGAACCTCCACGACGCCGTCGGCGAGGTCGAGCAGCGAGACGTCGAAGGTGCCGCCGCCGAGGTCGAAGACCAGGACCTTCTGGTCGATGCCCTTCTTGTCGAGGCCGTAGGCAAGGGCCGCGGCCGTGGGCTCGTTGACGATGCGCTGGACGTTGAGGCCAGCGATCTTGCCGGCGTCCTTGGTGGCCTGGCGCTGGGCGTCGTTGAAGTAGGCCGGGACGGTGATGACGGCGTCAGTGACGGTCTCGCCGAGGTACTTCTCGGCATCGGCCTTCATCTTGGAGAGGATCATGGCGCTGATCTGCTCGGGGGTGAAGTCCTCGCCGTCGATCTCCACGACCGCGCGGCCGCCCACGCCGGGCTTGACCTTGTACGGGACGGTCTTGAGCTCAGAGGAGACCTCGTCGTAGCGACGGCCCATGAAGCGCTTGATCGAGAAGACGGTGTTGGTGGGGTTGGTGACCGCCTGGTTCTTGGCGGCCTTGCCGACGATGCGGTCGCCGTCGGAGCGGAAGCCCACGACGGACGGGGTGGTGCGGTCACCCTCGGCGTTGACGATGATCGTGGGCTCGCCGCCCTCGAGGACCGCCATCGCGGAGTTGGTGGTGCCCAGGTCGATACCAAGAATCTTGCCCATAGTTGCTCTCCTTCGTTGTGCGCGGGGCGGCTCGGGGCCGACCCTCTCGCGTGATTCCTTCTGTGTACGGTGGAGTTTATCCCCCATGCGTCACGATTCTATACATAATCTAAGTCTCCACACATTAGATTTTTTGAATCGCACAATTGAGGGATGGCGAAGGTGCGAGACGGGCGAGAAAAGCGTGGGGTTTTGGGCGGGACGGGCCCCGGGGCGCCCGGGCGCCGCGCGCCGTCACCGCGCGCTTTGGGCGGCCAGGGCCCCGGAAGTGCCCGGAAGCCGCGCGTTTACAGCAGACGGTGCTCGAAGGAGCCGTTCTCGTAGAGGCCAAAGCTGGCCGAGCCGTCCTTGGGGATGCCCACCGAGCCAGGGTTGAAGACCCAGACGTCGTGCTCTGCGTCCTTCTCGCTCACCTTGATGTGGGTGTGACCGTAGACCAGCGCCGAGCGCGGCGGCAGCGCGGGCCAGGCGTCCACGCTGTTGTGGTAGCCGGGCCCGTAGATGTGACCGTGCGTGAGGAAGAGCGTGCGGGGACCGTTCGGGGCGTTGAGATCAAGCAGGACGTTGTGATCGGCCATGCAGGGGAACGTGAGGACCATCTGGTCAACCTCGGCCTCGCAGTTGCCGCGCACGGCAATCACGCGGTCGGCGATGGAGTTTAGCATCTCAATGACGCGCTTGGGCGCGTAGTCGGCCGGGAGGTCGTTGCGCGGGCCGTGGTAAAGAAGGTCGCCGAGAAGGACCACGCGGTCGGGGCTCTCCTGCTCGATTGCGGCCATGAGGCGCGCGCACGCGTCGGCGGCACCGTGAATGTCAGAGGCAATTACCAGCTTCATGGGAGTCCTTTCTGTTAATTGGGGACGGGTTGCTTCTCTCAGAGATTTTGGGACAGGTCTGGGGTTGCCTAAAAGGGGACGGGTACATTTCTGGCAAGTTTTCTGAAAA
>CASEGE010000261.1 GCA_949287335.1 uncultured Olsenella sp.
ACCGGAGAGGACGACGACCTTGTCGCCCTTCTTCACATGCATCTTATCCATTCGCATCTCACTCCCTTTAGCGTCTCAGGCGCGAGCGAGACGATATTCATGTACTTGTGGTAGCGGAGCTCACGAGCAACAGGCCCGAAGATACGGGTGCCCTTGGGCTCGCCCTCCTTGTCGACCAGCACGCAGGCGTTCTGGTCGAACTTGATGTAGCTGCCGTCCTTGCGACGGGTCTCCTTGGTGGTGCGCACGATGACGCAACGGACGATGTCGCCCTTCTTCACCGAGCCGCCAGGGGTAGCCTCCTGCACGGCGCCGATGATGACGTCGGCCAGGCCGGCGTAGCGACGCTTGGAGCCACCGAGGACCTTGACGCACTTCACGCGTCGGGCGCCGCTGTTGTCAGCGACGTTGAGCATGGTCTCCATCTGAATCATTGGTGTTCCTCCGAACGTGGTGCCCTCCCAGAGGTGCGCGCAGACGTGCCGCGCACATGGGATGGCTCGTCACTGATACTTACTTGGCGCGCTCGACGATCTCCACGAGACGCCAGCGCTTGGTCTTGGACAGAGGACGGGTCTCCATGACGGTGACGGTGTCGCCGATGCCGCACTCGTTCTTCTCGTCGTGAGCGTGCAGCTTCTTGGAGATGGTCATCATCTTGCCGTACTTGGGGTGACGCTTGCGGTAGTCGATCTTCACCGTGATGGACTTGTCGCCAGAGATGGAGACGACCGTCCCGGTGACGACCTTGCGCGCGTTCCTCTTCTCGGTCTCAGCCATAGTCATTCTCCTGCGATCTAGTTCTGGGCAGCGGACTTCTCCGCGGCGATCTGACGGGCGCGCTGCTCGGTGAGGACGCGCGCGATGTCCTTCTTCACGGTCTTGACGCGAGCCGTGTTGTCGAGCTGGCTCGTGGCCATCTGGAAGCGAAGGTTGAAGAGCTCAGCGCGGCCCTCCTCGAGCTTCTTGGCGAGCTCGTCATCGCTCATGGCCTGGATGTCCTTGTACTTCATTGACTATTCCTTCCCGTCCTGGTCGGTGCGGGCGACGATCTTGGTCTTGATGGGCAGCTTGTGCTGGGCAAGACGCAGGGCCTCGCGAGCGACCTCGTCGGAGACGCCGTCGATCTCGAACATGATGCGGCCCGGCTTGACCACGGCCACCCACTCCTCCGGGTTGCCCTTGCCGGAGCCCATGCGGGTCTCGGCCGGCTTCTTGGTGATGGGCTTGTCCGGGAAGATGGTGATCCACACCTTGCCGCCACGCTTCATGTAGCGCGTCATGGCGACACGGCAGGCCTCGATCTGACGGTTGGTGATCCAGTGGGCCTCGAGCGCCTGGATGCCGTAGGAGCCAAAGTGCAGCTCGGTGTTGCCCTTGGCGTGACCCTTCTTGGAGCCACGCTGAACCTTGCGGTGAAGAACGCGCTTAGGTGCGAGCATTAGCGGCCCCTCCTCTCATTGCGACCGCGGCGAGGACGCGAGGAGCCCTCGAGGGCCGGGCGCGGGGTGGCCTGGCCGGGCAGCTTCTCGCCGAGGTAGATCCAAACCTTGATGCCGCAGGCACCCATGGTGGTGCGAGCGGTGGACTGGCCGTAGTCGATCACGGCGCGCAGGGTGTGCAGGGGCACGCGACCCTCGCGGGACCACTCGCGGCGGCCCATCTCGGCGCCGTTGAGACGGCCGGAGCACTGGATACGGATGCCCTTGGCGCCGGCCTTGCGGGCGGACTGGACGGCCTTGCGCACGGCGCGACGGAAGGCGACGCGCTGCTCGAGCTGCTCGGCCACGGACTGGGCGACGAGGTTGGCATCGAGCTCCGGGCGCTTGATCTCCACGACGTCAACGGCAACCTGGCCCTTGGCGACGTTGGCGACCTTCTCGAGGTCGGCGCGAAGCACGTCGATGTCGGCGCCCTTCTTGCCGATGACGATGCCCGGGCGGGCGGTGTAGATGGTGACCTTCACCTTGTCGCCGGCGCGCTCGATGTCCACGCGGGACAGGGCGGCCTTGGCGAGGCGCTTCTCGAGATAGGAGCGGATGGCGAGGTCGTTGCCGAGGGTCTCGGCGTAGTTCTTATCGGCGTACCAGCGGGAACGCCACTCCTCGGTGATGCCGAGACGGAAGCCGGTAGGCTGAACCTTGTGACCCATGCTCGCTTACGCCTCCTTTCGCGGAGCGACGACGAC
>CASEGE010000262.1 GCA_949287335.1 uncultured Olsenella sp.
CCGAGTCCGGCGCTCGGACAGTCCTCGGCGCAGAGGACGCGCCTGCGGAACTCGCGGCGGACTCGGGCCGTCGGCACGGCGCCGGGCGAGGACTGTTTGAGCGCCGGGCATTGCCCCTCGGGCGGTCGGCTCCGGCGCTATACTCGTACCAGACAGCAGTCGCACGAGAGGGGCGCACGTGAACGGTTCCCAGTTTGAGAACGGCGCGCTCGATCGCGAGCAGCGCTTCGAGGACGCCATCAGGAAGACCGCGCCGGGCACGCCGCTGCGCACGGCGCTCGACATGATCTTGGCCGGGCACCTCGGCGCCCTCATCTGCGTGGGCGACACCGAGAACGTGCTCGCCGCGGGCGACGACGGCTTTCGCCTTGACGTCTCCTTCACGGCAAACCGCCTCTTCGAGCTCTGCAAGATGGACGGTGCCGTGGTGGTGGACCGCGACCTCACCAAGATCTTGCGCGCCAACTACCATCTCAACCCGGACCCGTCGCTGCCCACCTCCGAGACGGGCATGCGCCACCGAACCGCCGCGCGTATGAGCTTGCTTACCAAGGCCACCGTCATCTCGGTCTCCTCACGGCGCTCCGTCGTGAACGTCTACGTGGACGGCAAGGGCTACGAGCTCAAGAGCCTGACGGCGCTCTTCTCGCTGGTCAACCAGCTCATCGTTGCCATGCAGAACACGCGCTCCCAGCTCGACCGCAGCCTGCTGCGCCTCACGAGCCTCGAGCTCGACAACGTGGTCACCCTCGGGGACCTCACCAATGTCTTCTACCTCTTCGAGGTGCTCATGACGGCAGGTGACGAGCTCGACGGCTGCATCATCCAGCTCGGAAGCGAGGGCCGCACCACGCAGATGCAGCGCGAGGAGTACCTTGCCGGAGTGGACGAGGCCTATACCCTCATGATTCGCGACTACGCCGTCGACTCCTCCGAGGAGGCGGCGCGCGCCATCCGCAAGCGCCTGCACGACACCGTGAACACCCAGCTGCGCTCCGCGAAGTTCGTGGCAAAGCTGCTCGGCTACACCGATGAGCGCGGCGAGGACTCCGTCATGACGCCGCTTGGCCTGCGCACCCTCTCGCGCGTCTCCGTTGTGCGCGACGGTATGGCCGACAAGATCGTCGACGAGTACGGATCGCTCCAGGAGGTGCTCGAGGCGGTGGACGACGACCCGTCGCGCCTCGGCGAGATTGGCGTCAAGAACCCCGGCGTGCTGGCAAACAGCCTGCACCGCATGTGGGACAAGGGGGAGTGAGATGAGCGCCCCCGCCCCGTGCCCCTGCGCGCGGGCAGAGCGAGCCGGCTCGGGGGATGTGCCTGCCGATACCTGCGCGATCATCGTTGCCGGGGGGTCTGGCGAGCGGTTCGGCGACCCACGGGGCAAGCAGTTCGTGGAACTGTGCGGCCTTCCGCTCATGAGCTGGTCGATCATGGCGTTTGATCGCGCGCCGTCGGTGGCGCGCATCGTCGTGGTGTGCGCCCCCGAGCGCTCGGCCCAGGTCGAGAAGGACGTGCTCTCCCAGCTCACGCTCGCAAAGCCCGTTGTGCTGGCTTCTTCGGGCGTCACGCGGCAGGACTCGGTGCGCTCCGGGCTGGGCGCGGTCCCGCGCGAGCTCGAGTTTGTCGCCGTGCACGACGCGGCGCGGCCGCTCGTGGAGACCGAGCAGATCGAGGCGTGCGTGGCGGCGGTGCGCGCGGACGCGTCCCTGGCGGGCGCGATTCTCGCCATGCGCTCAATAGACACGCTCAAGCTCGTTGAGGGCACGACGATCATTGCCACGCCGGACCGCTCGTTTTACTGGGCGGCGCAGACGCCGCAGGTGTTTCGCACG
>CASEGE010000263.1 GCA_949287335.1 uncultured Olsenella sp.
AACGGGAGGCGTGCTCATTGACCCCATGGCCTACGGCGGACATGCTGAGACTGACCTCGCCATGCTTGCGCTCTTTGGATACCCCTACCTCGACGAGGTCGTGGCTGGCTATGACGAGGCCTCGCCTCTGGCTGACGGCTGTCAGGAGCGCGTGGGTCTCCACCAGCTGGCGCCTCTGCTCCTGCACTGCGTGCTCTTTGGCGGAGGCTACCTCGAGGAGACCGTGCAAATGGCTCGGCGCTACGCGTGAGGTTCCGCCCGCCTCCGAGCTATCCTGAGGACCCTTCGCGACACCTTGACCCATAAAACTGTCGCTACGAGTCCACGCCGAGAAGAACGTGGACCCTTCGCGACACTCTGATGCCCCAAAGTGTCGCAAAGGGTCCACGGCTTGCGTCGGGCACGCTTCGGCTGCGCTATCCTGCCATCCCGCTTATCACGCTTGTGAGCGCAATTACCACGCCCACGATGGACTCGCCGCCCAGCACGCCGGACGCTACGACGACGCCCTTCTCCTCAGAGTCGGCAACGCCGCGCGCCTCGCAGACGCGCTCGTAGACCCAGCGCACGCCCGCACCAAGCGCCGCGGTGAGCGACATGTAGAACGGCAGGTACACGCCCAGGCCAAACATCATCGCCGGCAGCCCGGCCCAGTAGAGCGCGACGCCGCCGAGAAGCCCGATCACAAAGCCCGGCACGCTCGGGATGCCCGAGACCATCGTCGCCACCACGCTCGCCTGTGCGGAGACGAACATCTGCCCCGACCCAAAGGCGCCCGATCCGTATGCGGAGAACAGCGTGACCAGCACCGCCACGGCAACCACGGTGCCCAGAAGGGCGCCGATGGCCTGGCCTACCCACATGGCGCGCGGGCTCGTGCCGATGATGGCACCGGTCTTGAAGTCGCTCATGACGTCGCCGGCCAGACCGCACGCCACGGCAACCACGCCGGCAACGTAGAAGAGCTGCACCTGGCTCGCGTTGGAGAACGCCGCCACGGCGAGAAGCACGATGAGGCCGAAGATCTCCATCGGGTCGATGCCCGTCTGGCCCACGGACTGTGCGCTCATGATCGTAGTGACGAAGGCGAGAAGCACCACGACCACGGCCACGACCGGCCCGAGGCCAAGCCCGATGCACACGAGCAGCGCCGCGGCGGCCACCATGAGGGCGAGCGTCCCGCGCTCGAGGCGGCTCCAGCCGAAGGTCACGGCCGAGCCCGCTCCCCCGTCCTTCTCGCCCGGCGTGCGGCGTCCGCGCAGCACGCGTGCCGCGTGGGGCAGGATGTCCTTGAGCACCACGCCCACGCCGGAGCCCATCATGAGGCCCATGCCTAAGCTGGAGACGATGCCCTGGGCCGTCGCCACGTCCCAGAGGCCGGCGGCGCTCCCGCCCGTGATGATGCCGAAGTTGCCCACGAGCGCGCCGAGGAACCAGAACGCCACGGCAAAGCCGCCCACGAGAAAGCCCACGGAGAGCATCTGCGGGGAGTTGTAGATCGCAAAGCTCACGCCGGGGATGGGGAGCTGCGCCACGAGCGTGGGCATCCAGCCCAGGGCGTCGCGGGCCACGCACCACAGGCCCGCCAGGCCCATGGAGCCAAAGAGCCGCCTGCCGGTGACGCCGCCGGTCTTGGTGGCCATGAGGGTCTCGGCCGCGGCGGTGCCGATGGGGTACTCGAGGTCCGACTCGTCGACAAAGCGTCGGCGGATCGCCGCGGTGCACACGAGGCCGAGCAGCGTGCCGGAGAGCGCCACGACGAGCATCTCTACCCAGCTGACCTCGTCGGCGAGGCCGAGCATCCAGATGCCGGGGATGGTGAAGGCCAGGCCGCCGGCCACCATGGAGCCGGCCGACATCACGATCTGCGTGACGTTGGCCTCGTTGAGGCTGCGGCGCCCAAAGGCCCGCAGCAGAAACAGCGCAACGATGGAGGTGAAGATGGTCGGCCACGGCAGCGCGCCCATCTTGAGGGCGGTGTAGACCGAGGACGCCGTGATGATGACGCAGCCGATGCACCCGATGGCAATGCCAACGGGGCTCAGCTGCCCGCGCCACGAGGCGCGAGAGCTCTTCTCGCTCATATGTGCTCCTTCGTATATCCGCTCCCCCTGGCGGGGAGTCGGGTTACGGAACGGACTGGTACAGTATATGCCTAAAATGAACCCGTCCCCTTTTAGGCACCCTTTTAGGCAACTTTTTTGGAGGACTCATGGCCCAGGGCGAGAAGAACGTGCTCACCGTAGACGTGGGAAACACCACCACCCGTCTGGGAATCTTCTCGGCCGGCGAGCTCGTTGGGACGTGGGAGCTCACCACGGCCGGCCGGCTCACTGCCGACGAGGCTCGCATGCAGCTCTCGCAGGCCCTGAACATGATGGGTGCCACCATGCCCGACCAGGCAATCCTTGCCTGCGTGGTCCCTGCGCTCGCGGACGTGTGGCGCCGAGCGCTCGCCGCGAGCTGCGGTTGCCGACCGCTCGTGGTGGGACCCGGCCTCAAGACGGGCATGAGGATGCGCTACGACGACCCCTCCGAGATTGGCGCCGACCGCGTGGCGGACGTGGTGGCAGCGCGCGAGTCCTATGGCGCCCCGGTGGTGATCGTGGATTTGGGGACCACCACCAACTTCGAGGTCGTTGACGCCGATGGCGCGTTTGCGGGGGGCATCATCGCGCCGGGGGTGGCGCTCGGCGCCCGCTCGCTCTCTGCGGCTGCCGCGCGCCTGCCCATGATCGAGCTGCGCGCGCCGGCAACGGTGATCGGCAAGAACACGCGCGCCGCGATGCAGTCCGGCGTGGTTCTTGGAGAGGTGGCGCGCATCGACGGCCTGCTCGACGCCATTGCCGGGGAGCTTGGGGCCAAGGCGCCCGTGGTCATAACCGGTGACGGGGCCGATGCCATGGCGGCGCTCCTTCGTCACGAGGCGATCGTGGACGACACGCTCACGTTGCGCGGGCTCTGGTGCCTGTGGCGCTCAAACCAGCGATAGCGCTTCGGGGCCGGGCGAGAGGCACCGGCGAGAAGCGCGCGTCCTTCTCGCCGGCGCACAGGCGCGCATTTATCTATCACACGACAAAACCCCTGCGTAAGCTAGCTGTTAACGTTTACTAAACGTTCTAAAAAACACGAATCCGGGGCAGAGCGCCCTTCTCGTCTTCGTATACTGCACTCGAATCGAGGCTAGGCCCCATCAAGGGGCGTGAAGAAGGGAGCAAGCATGGCACAGCCCGTCATTGGCACCCCGTGGAAGAAGCTCAACGGACCGGTGCCCGAGGAGGAGCTCAAGGGCGTCGACCGCTACTGGCGCGCCTCGAACTATCTCTCCGTGGGCCAGATCTATCTGCGCAGCAACCCGCTCATGCGCGAGGGCTTCTCCCGCGAGGACGTGAAGCACCGCCTCGTTGGCCACTGGGGCACCACGCCGGGCATTAACTTCCTCTTTGGTCACATCAACCGCCTCATCGCCGACCACCAGCAGAACGCCATCTTCCTCATGGGCCCCGGTCACGGCGGACCCGCCGGAACCGCGCAGTCCCTGCTCGACGGCACCTATCGCGAGGTTCGTCCCGACATCACCGATGACGAGGCCGGCCTCCAGAAGTTCTTCCGCCAGTTCTCCTATCCCGGCGGCATCCCCAGCCACTACGCTCCGGAGACCCCCGGCTCCATCCACGAGGGCGGCGAGCTGGGCTACACGCTCTCCCACGCCTACGGTGCGGTTCTCGACAACCCGAGCCTGCTCGCAGTGGCCGTGGTGGGCGACGGCGAGGCCGAGACCGGCCCGCTTGCCACCTCCTGGCAGACCAACAAGTTCATGGACCCGCTGACCGACGGCATCGTGCTGCCGATCCTGCACCTCAACGGCTACAAGATCGCCAACCCCACCATCCTGGCCCGCATCTCCGACGCCGAGCGCGACGAGTTCTTCCGCGGCATGGGATACCACCCCTACAACTTTGTCGCCGGCTTTGACAACGAGGACGTCTCCTCCATCCACCGTCGCTTTGCGGCGCTGCTCGAGGCCGTCTTCGACGAGATCTGCGACATCAAGGCCCGCGTGGCGGCCGGCGAGGCCTCCCGCCCGTTCTACCCGATGATCGTCTTCCGCACCCCCAAGGGCTGGACCTGCCCCAAGGAGATCGACGGCAAGAAGACCGAGGGCTCCTGGCGCGCGCACCAGGTGCCGCTGGCCTCCGCCCGCGACACCGAGGCCCACTTCCAGGTCCTCAAGGGCTGGATGGAGTCCTACCGCCCCGAGGAGCTCTTTGACGAGAACGGCGCCATCCGCCCCGAGGTCACGAGCTGGATGCCCACCGGCGAGCTTCGTCTGGGCGCCAACCCCAACGCCAACGGCGGCAAGCTCCGCGAGCCGCTTACGCTTCCCGACACCCGCAAGTACGAGGTGCCGGTTGCCGAGAAGGGCCACGGCTTTGGTGCCGTGGAGGCCACGCGCGTCCTCGGCGAGTACACGGCCGAGCTCATTAACAACAACCGTGACGTCTTCCGCATCTTTGGCCCGGACGAGACGGCCTCCAACCGCCTGCAGCCGTCCTACCAGGTGACGGACAAGCAGTGGTTTGGCGAGGGCACCTATGACGACCCCGCCAACGACGAGCACCTCTCGCCCGTGGGCAACATCATCGAGCAGCTCTCCGAGCACCAGTGCGAGGGCCTGCTCGAGGGTTACATCCTCACCGGTCGCAATGGCCTCTGGAGCTCCTACGAGAGCTTCGTCCACATTGTCGATTCCATGGTCAACCAGCACTGCAAGTGGCTCGAGGCGACCGTGCGCCACATCGACTGGCGCGCCCCGATCTCCGGCCTCAACATGCTGCTCTCAAGCCACGTCTGGCGTCAGGACCACAACGGCTTCTCCCACCAGGACCCCGGCTTCGTTGACGTCCTTCTCAACAAGAACTTCAACAACGACCACGTGGTGAACATCTACTACCCGGCCGACGCCAACCTGCTGCTGGCCGTGGCCGAGCGCGCCTACACGTCAACCAACTGCGTGAACGCGATCTTTGCCGGCAAGCAGCCCGCCCCGACGTGGCTGACGCTCGACGAGGCCCGCGAGGAGCTCGCCGCCGGCGCCGCCGAGTGGAAGTGGGCCTCCAACACCGCCGAGGGCGAGGAGCCCGACGTCGTTCTCGCCTGCTGCGGCGACGTTCCCACCGGCGAGGCCATGGCCGCGCTCGACCTGCTCGACAAGCTCGGCGTCAAGGTGCGCCTGGTCAACGTGGTTGATCTTCTCAGCATCCAGAACGCCTGCGAGAACGACCGCGCCATGTCCGACGAGAAGTTCGTCGAGCTCTTCACGGCCGACAAGCCCGTGCTCTTTGCGTTCCACGCCTACCCCGGCACGATCCGCCGCCTCATTTGGGACCGCCCGAACCACGACAACTTCAACGTTCACGGCTACAAGGAGCAGGGCTCCACGACCACGCCGTACGACATGGTTCGCGTGAACGATATGGACCGCTGGGCGCTGGCCGCCGATGCCCTCCGCATGGTCGACGCCGACAAGTGGTCCCAGCAGATCGGCGAGTGGGAGAACTTCCGCGTGGAGGCCTTCCAGTTTGCCGTGGACTACGGTTACGACCACCCGGCCTTCACCGACTGGAAGTGGCGCGACGCCTCCGACGCTGGCGAAGACATCTCCGCCACGCAGATGACCGCCGGCGACAACGAGTAAGGCGCTCGCCTCATACGCACCTGAAGGGCCGCCCGTCCTTCTCCCCAGCTCACTGCGCTGCGCGCAGAAGTCGCTGGGCGAGAAGGACGGGCGGCCCATGTCGTATGCCTCGAAGGTCGCCAACCGTCAAGGTTGTGGCGCTGAGGTCAGAGCTGGTTGTCATTTGGGCGATGTGATGCTTGGACGGCGTGGCGTGGCTGTTGTGAGCTGCTGCGTGCCGAGAAAAGCCGCCGGCTGTACCGCTTTTTTGGATGCGCGGCGTGAAATGTCGCCCCCTGTACCACGCGCGCGGGGACTGGTCGGGGAATCGCGCCCGACGTACCGCTCCCTGCCGAGAAAAGCCGCCGGCTGTACCGCGCCATGCCGAGAAATGCCGTCGGGTGTGCCACGTCGAGCGGGGCGGGGCCGCCCCGCGGCGGCCGGCCTGGTACAGAGGGCGGCATTTCTCGACGCGCATCCCGATAAGACGGTACAGAGGGCGGCATTTCTCGACGCGGCCAGCCCGCGGCTGGTACAGAGGGCGGGATTTGCCGGCGCGGACAGCCCGCGGCCGGTACAGGGGGGCGCTTTTCTCGCCAGGGGGTCGCCAGGGCTGGTACTGCCGGCGGTGTTTCTCGGCATCCTCCGCTGGTCCGGTGGCACGTAGATGGGCGCATCTTACGAGAAGCCCAACGATTCCGGAGCGCGCGGCCGCACGGAGCGAGAAGCCCAACGATTCCGGATCGCGCGGCCGTGCGGGGCGGAGAAGCGCGGCGATTCCGGAGCGCCGCCGGCCGCCCAGAACCTGACAGAACGCCTCCGTCCCCAATTGTCAGGTTTAGTCCTCGGGTGGGGGAGCCACGCTCTTGCGCTGGACGATCTCGGGCTGGACGGAGATGCGCACGACCTCGCCGCCGGTGTTGCCCTGGATGACGTCCACGAGCCGGCGCACGGC
>CASEGE010000264.1 GCA_949287335.1 uncultured Olsenella sp.
CGGGCACACCACAAAGTGGCCCGTCTGGTAGAGCTGACCGCGCAGCGACGTCACGCCCGCGTTGGTGCGCAGCACAAACTGGGACGCAAAGTTGCCCAGGCACACAATGACGTCGGGCCAGATGCTGCGAATCTGCTCGCGTAGAAACGGCGCGCACGCCTCGATCTCGTCCGGCTTGGGGTTGCGGTTTCCGGGCGGACGGCACTTCACCACGTTGGCAATGTAGATCTCCTCTCGCGTGAGCTCCGCCAGGCCGAGAAGAGCGTCGAGCTTGTGACCCGCCGCGCCCACAAAGGGCTCGCCCTGGAGATCCTCGTTGCGGCCGGGCCCCTCGCCCACAAACATCACGCGCGCATGCGGGTTGCCCACGCCGAAGACGAGGTTCGTTCGCGTGGCACCGAGCGGGCACAGCTGGCAGTTGCCCATGAGGTTGCGGATCTCCTCGAGCGTGACCTCGCGCGGCCCCTGGTGCTCGTGGCCGGGTATGTGCATGACGGACATGAGGTCCAGCCCCCTTCTCTCCGCGGCGCTCTGGCCGCCCGCGGCCGTCCCCTTACGTGTAGATCTTCTCAAGTCGCATCCCAAAGTCGCAGACAACCTCGTAGTTGATCGTGTTTCTCAGCTCGGCCATCTCCTCGGCCGAGATGCGCTCGTCGCCGTCGGCGCCGATGAGCGTGACCACGTCGCCGTACTGGACGGGTCTCGACGGACGATACGCGCGGGCACTGTTGACGTCCACGGCAAACATGAACTGGTCCATGCAGATGTTGCCCACCTGGCGGCAGCGCGTGCCGTCCACGAGCACGTCCATCTGGTTGGAGAGCTCGCGCGCCAGGCCGTCGGCGTAGCCGATGGGCACCGTGGCCACCTGGATGTTCTTCTTGGGCACGCGCCACGTGAGGCCGTAGCCCACGCCGTCGCCCACGTTGGGGTAGACGACGCGCACCACGCGGCCGCGCACGCTCATCACCGGCTCGAGCTCGATCCGCGGGCGCGTGACGTCGGCGGGGTGGAGGCCGTAGAGGCCGATGCCCACGCGGCACATGTCGAAGTGGCACTCGGGGTGCAGCACGGTGCCCGGCGTGTTGTCGCAGTGCACGAAGCCCGTCTCAAGGCCTGCGCCCCGCAGGGCCCCAACGGCCTCGCGGAAGCGGTTGAGCTGCAGCGCAAAGTCCCAGTCGTCGAGCACGTCGGCTGTGGCGAAGTGCGTGAAGGTGCCGGCGCACTCCAGCCCGCGGTGAAAGTCGATGGTGCGACGCAGCTCCACCACGTCGCCGCGAGAAACGCCGATGCGCGTCATGCCCGTGTCGACGGCCAGGTGATAGCGCGCCACGCGGTTCTCGGCCGCCGCCGCCTCGCCGAGGGCAAGCGCAAAGTCCGCCGTGTAGACCGCGGGCATGAGGTCGTACTCAACGAGCGTGCCCACGCAGTCCACGGGCGGCTCGGAGAGGATGAGGATGGGCCACTCGATGCCGGCCTCGCGCAGCGCCACGCCCTCGTTCACGGTGGCAACGGCAAACTGGTTGGCACCCGCGGCATGCATGGTCTTTGCGCACGGAACGGCGCCGTGCCCGTAGGCGTCCGCCTTGACGACGCACATCATCTGCGTGCCACGGCCCAGCGCGCGCCTAAAGGCCTGCGTGTTGCGCCTCAGGGCGGCAAGGTTGACCTCGACCCAAGACCACCTGGTGGCGGGGCTCATGACCTTCTCCACGGGTGTCCCCCTTCTCTCGACCCCTCGAGTCTACCCCTCGTCGGGCCCCTCGGGGAAGGTGGCGTGCTCATCAACCGCGTCGGCGGCAAGTCCTATCACGTCAAGGAGGTCGGTTGCCATCACGGCGCGGCTCCCCACGCGCTCGGCCGCGAGCGAGCCCGCGTAGCCGTGGACCTCGCACGCGTAGGCGGCGAGAAGCGCGAGGTCAACGTCCTCGCCCAAGTGGGCGGCAAGCGAGGCCGCCATCATGCCCGAGAGCACGTCACCGGAGCCCGCCGTCGCGAGCGAGGCGGGACCGGGCTTGGGGAGCACCGCACGCTCCACGCCCACGCAGGCCGTCGCGTTGCTCTTGGTAACTATGACGAGCTCGGAGCCACCGTCCGACCATACGACCTTGCGTGCGTCCTCGAGCTGCGCCACCAGGGAGTCGGGCGTCGCGGAGCCCCCCGTGACCAGCCTGCCGAGCTCGCCGCGGTGCGGCGTGAGGATGAGCGGCGCCTCACGCCTCGTGGCCTCGGGAAACTCGGGCAGGTTGCCGTTGGTGAGGCGCGCGAGGCAGTTGAGGCCGTCGGCGTCGATGACAAGCGGGCACGACGTGCCGAGAAGCGCGGAGACAAGCGCGCTCGAGCCGCTGCTCACGCGCATGCCGGGGCCCACGAGCACCGCCGAGGAGCGCTCGGCGAGCTTGAGCACCACGTCCACGGCCTCGGCCGTGACCACGCCGTCCGCGTCCTCGGGAAGCGCCACGACGGGGATCTCCAGAAGGTGCGCCTGCGCCACGCCTGCGGCGGAGGCGGGCATGGCAAGCGTCACGTAGCCGGCGCCCATGCGCGCGGCGGCACGGGCTGCCATGATCGCGGCGCCCGGGAAGCGCCTCGAGCCGCCCACGACGAGCACCGAGCCCCGCGTGAACTTGTCGACAGCCGCCGATCGAGGCGCGGTGACCTCGAGGTAGTCGGAGAGGTCGGTGCGCCAAGCCACGGGGTCGGCGTCCACCACGAGCCGCTCGGTCTGCTCGGCAAGCGGGGCCACGACAATCACGCCGCACACGTCACGACCGTCATCGGCGAGAAGACCGGGCTTGAGGGAGATCATCGTCACGGTCATGTCCGCCACCACGCAGGCGCTCGCCGCATGGCCGGTCTGCGCGGAGAGGCCGCTCGGCACGTCAACGGAGACGACGCGCGCACCGCAGGCGTTCACGCACTCGATCCAGATGTCGAAGGGCGCGCGGACCTCGCCGTGAAAGCCGGTGCCGAGCATGCAGTCGAGCACCACGTCGGCGGTGTCGAGCAGGCTCTCGAGCTCGTCGCGCGAGGGCCCCACGAGCGTGGACACGCCGGCGCGCACGGCACTCTGGGCAACCTGGCGGGCAAGGTCGCCGGAGAGGTCGTCGGGCTCCATGGGGCACACCACCTTGACGTTGACCCCGCGCCCGCGGAGCACCTCGGCGGCCACCCAGCCGTCGCCGCCGTTGTTGCCCAGGCCCGTGAGCACAACCACGTTGTCCACCTCGCCAAGCTCGAGCACCTCCTGTGCGGCGGCAAAGCCCGCGCGACGCATGAGCTCCGAGACGCTCACGCCCTCGCGCGTGAGGGCAACCTCGACGCACCTCACGTCATTGATGTTGAGCACAGGCTGCATATCTCCACTCCTTCGTCGGAAGTCGCCTAAAAGGGGACGGGTACGTTTTAGGCAAGTTTTCTGAAAAGAACTTGCCTAAAACGTACCCGTCCCCTTTTAGGCA
>CASEGE010000265.1 GCA_949287335.1 uncultured Olsenella sp.
AGATCGTCAAGTGGCAGGCGCCTGCCGTCCCTTCCGCAGACGTCATACCCGCACGCCTCATAGCCGAGAGCACAGGCGGCAAGGAAGTCATTTCCCGTCATTGAGGTCAGGCGACCAATCGCGCCCTCATCCTCCGCATCTGCGGCAGCATATTCGCGGAACGCGCGATAGGTGTCCTCGTCCATCCCATCGAAGATGGCATCCCGCGCCTCCGGATGCGCAGCCCAAACGGCATCTCGCGCGACCACCCCGGTACGCAGGTAGTACGGAAGCTGCTCGGCAACGGCTGCGTTATACGACCCCTCCCGCAGCGCGCGCATGCTTTCATGCGCAGAGCGATCCAGCAGGTCGAGCAGAATGGTCGCGTGTTCTTCGAGCCAATCGAAGTCAATAGGCCCTTGCTCCGAGTCGGCGCAGAGCACCATCACGTTGTCGACCGACACCGCACGACAGCGCTCGTTCTCTACCGCGACGAGCTCGTACCACGAATAGCCGTCAGGGTATTCGCTTTCCCACAGCTCGTCATATTCCTCGTGCGATGAAACCTCCCCCTCGGCAAGCAGCTCCTCGTAATCACCGAAGTCATCCGAACTTCCGCGCGGGATCTTGAGCCAGATGGATTTCACTTCATCATTGCCCGCTAGGGGCTTGAGGTCGGCAAGCACCCCGAGAAGCCGGTCAAGCGCATCAAGCACCTTTCTCGTCTGAGCGGCAGGGTTTTTATATCCCTTTCCGAAGGCCCTAAGAAGCCTATCGATATCGGAAGCAACAAGCTTCCATTCCATACGCACCTCCAATTCACATGGTTCCCCTAACAAATCAGAGATCTATAGGTAAATCGCGAGCTGCGGCACAAAGACTGAGAGCCTCGCAAACCGGCACGAAAACCGGCACGTCGCTTTTCTCGTCAAACTGCTTGATGGACTTCTTGGCCATAGTCGAACCCCCGCATCACTCACGGAAAATAAATCTGTATAGACTGTGAGCCCGGACTCTTGGGGTGCCGGAGGACGGGGGCGCGTGCCCGCCCGGGAGCTTCAAGTGTGACCAGTCCCTGCTACCCCTGATCACCCGCCGACACGTACCATTGGGGGTCTCCGTGCCGCTCTTGTCGCTCCCGTACCTTGTGAAGAGTATAGCACAAGAAGAAACATCTGTTCGTATCTTTTTGATAGCCTGCCGCTACTCTTTCCAAGCAGCCCGTTCTTCTCGCCCACAACTCTGAACTGCGAAAACGCGAGAAGAACCGACGGTCAAGAGGAGCTCACAACGTAACCTCCCGCGCCTGTGCTAAGATTCGCCCGACCCAACGGGTCTCTGACGAGGGCAGCCGTACCAGAATCGCAAAGACGGCGCATGATCTTGGAGGTTGCCATGGATTGGGTCATTTTGGTCGTGTCGGGTGCGATGGAGGCCGTCTGGGCCCAGGCCCTCGACCGCTCCGAGGGCTTCACGCAGCCCGTTCCCTCTATCGTGTTTCTCGTCGCCCTCGCAGCGAGCATGCTCGGCCTGAGCCACGCCGTCCGCACGATTCCGCTCGGCACCGCCTACGCCGTCTGGGTGGGCATCGGCGCCGCGCTCACGGTTGCGTGGGGCGTCGTCTCCGGCGCGGAGTCGTTCTCGTGGGCAAAGATCCTGCTCATCGCGGGCCTCGTGGCGTGCGTCGTCGGCCTCAAGCTGGTGGGCGAGGCGAACTAGGCGCTATCCCCGGAAGCGGCCTGCTCCTCGGCCATCGCAAGCACACCAAGGTAGCGTGGGTCGTCACCCACGAGTTCGCTCCACTCGGAGGACGAAACGCGCTCGACGAACGCCTGGCGCATGAGCGACTCCACCTCGTCTGCTTGGCGGGCCTTGTGATCTGCCCAGGCTTCTCCAGCCTGGGCGGGGTCAAGACGTTCGGCCATCCGGTCCCAGAGCAGAGAGCTGGACGGATCCCGATGCGCCGGGACCGCGCGCACGGCGTCGGCGGCCCGCGCAAGGGCGTCGAGCGCGCTATCCTTCTCGCCAGCCTTGCGCAATACCTCGGCAACTTCAAGGAACATCGTTGCCGAGAAGAACGGGTTCACCGCGCTCATATCAAGCGCCTCGAAGACCGCCCCGGCGGCGTCTCCAGCCGCGAGCGCGAACGCCGCATCATCTCGCATCCCCACCTCCTGCATGAGCGACGAGAGCACGAAGCTCGCCGCGCGCAGGCGCTCCGCCTGCAGAAGATCGAGGGCATCGTCATCGCGGTCGAGCTTGCGATAGGCCGAGGCCAGAAGCATCGTCGGGGTGCTCGTGTCCTGCCGGTACACGAGCGGCTCCAGCAGCGTCGCTGCCTCCACGTACCTGCCTGCCTGGAAGAGCGTCGTGGCCTTCTGCTGCTGCGCGAGATACAGGGCAGAGGGGTCCGTTGCCAACTCGAGCGCGCGGTCGAGCAGGGCGAGCGCCTCGTCGGCGAGGCCGTCGGCATCAAGCGGGGTGTCGGACACACCGTCCTTCTCGCCCGCCGGAGCAAACGGCGTCGCCATGCCGCCCGCCCACACCGTGAGGAGCGACGCCAGCATGAGCAGCAGGTTCGCGTCCGAGTAGTGCTCCGAGGCAAGCGCGCGCAGCCGCTTGTGCGCGGCGCCAAGGTCCTTCTCACCCAGTGCGTAGACCTCGGCGTAGAGCGCGGCAGACTCCTCCTGAGAGAGCTCGTCACGCCAGTCGAAGAGATCGTCCAGGGTGAGCGAGAAGTACGCGGCAATGCGCGGCAGGAGGCTCACGTCCGGGAGGCTCTGCCCGAGCTCCCACTTGCTTACGGCGGCCTTGGAGACGCCCAGGTGGGCGGCGAGCGCCTCCTGCGTGACGCCCGCGCGGCGCCGCTCCCGCGCGATAGTGCGACCGATGTTGATGCTCTCGCTCATGGCTCCCCCTCGACGCTGCAGCCGGCTTTCACCTCCAGTATGCGGTCGAGCAGAAGTGGAATCAAAGGAGCGCTAGTTGACGTTTCTTGCACGCGGTCAACCGAGGCTCGACGCCGCGCCCTAGAGCCGCACGAACATGCGGCGAGAGTCGCTCGCCAGGCGCTGAAACCCAAAGTGGGCGTAGAAGCCCTCCGCGTGCTCATCGGCCGGGTCGACGACAAGCGCCCGCGATGCGACGATGCGCGACGCCGCAGCCGCGCGGCGAATGGCGTCCTGCAGCAATCGCACTCCCGCCGACTCCCCCTGGTAGCGCTCGTCAACAGCAAGCTGACCAAGCAGCGTACAGGGGATCGGGTTCGGGGCGTTTCGGCGCAACGAGCCGGCAAGCGTCCCAACGCGTGCAACCGCATGAGTGCTCAGGGCATAGAATCCGCAAATCTCACCTGTCGCGAGAGGCAGCACGTACACCCGTGCCGTCCCGTCACGCATCGCACGATGCGCGCGCTCCTTGAGCCAGGCGTCGTTGTCGACATTGCCGGAGCAGAACCCGCTCACGTCATCGTCGTCGCGAAGCGGGCGAATGCGACGAAACGCTAGTCCTCCCATGAGAACTCGCGATCGAGCAGCTCGCGGGTGGCCGCGGGAACGGCGGAGTCAAGCGCGCTCGCAAAGCGCTCGTAGTCACCTGTGGCGAGGTACGTCACGCTCTCGTCGCTCACCTGCCGGCGAACCTCAAACGGGAAGCCACCGCACTCGTTGAACATGTGGACGAACACCTTGATCGCAGCGGACGGCGTCAGGCCCAGGGCGGCGGTGTTCCTGACGAAGGCGTCCTTCTCCTTGACGCTCAGCTTGGTGTTGAGCGACGTCATTGTCGTTGCCATGGGACCTCCCCTACCGATTGTCCAAGTGTCATTGTCTGATTCCATTTATACCACGTTAGACTACTTTGTAATCCAAATGCATTCTGGCATTTACTCCAGGTGCCAGCTTTTGTTTTCTCTCTGTGTAAGATAATATAAAGACAATTTCTTTAAGGAGGCTCCCATGTCCGAGACCACGCTCGTCAACTTCCGGCTCGATCAGGACACCAAGCGCTCCATGGAGGGAATATGTCGCGACCTCGGAATGAGCATGACCACAGCGTTCACGCTCTTTGCAAAGAAAGTCGACCGTGAGCGGCGCATCCCCTTCGACGTGTCACTTGATGGCACCTCCGCAACCGGAGCGCAGCCCCTAACCATCGGCAGCAACCATGCCGACCCAGCGGTCATCGTCGAGGACGTCACGCGCGTCTTCGGCGAGGGCGCAGCGGAGCGGAGGGCACTCGATGGTGCCACGCTCACCGTACGCCGGGGTGAGTTCGTCGCCATCATGGGCGCCTCGGGCTCCGGCAAGTCGACGCTGCTGCACATCCTTGGCGGCGTGGACGCCCCCACCGCTGGTCGCGTGGTCGTGGACGGCATGGATCTCTCCACGCTTGGCGCAGACGCGCTTGCCCTCTATCGCCGACACACCGTCGGTCTCGTCTACCAGTTCCACAATCTCGTCCCGTTCCTCTCCGTGCGAGACAACGTAGAGCTTCCCGTGCGCTTCGACGGGTCTCGTCCGGACCCGGCAACGGTTGCCGAGCTCCTTGACCTTCTCGACATCGCGGACTGCGAGAAGAGCATGCCCTCCGAGCTCTCCGGCGGGCAACAGCAGCGCGTGGCCATCGCGCGAGCTCTCGTCTCGCGTCCTGCCGTCGTCCTTGCCGACGAGCCCACAGGCAGCCTCGACCGCGAAAACGGCGAGAAGGTCGTGGGCCTCCTGAGAAAGGTGCGGGAACGCTTTGGCACCACCATCGTCCTCGTCACCCACGACGAGACCGTGGCAGCTGCAGCTGACCGCGTCGTACGCATCTCCGACGGACGCGTCGTCGACGGGAAGGAGTAACCATGCTTCGTGACTACCTTACGAGCTACGTCCGTCACAACCGTGCCTCGGTCACTTCGCTCGCCGCAATCTCCTTCGTCGCATCCGCCCTGCTCGGGCTTGTGGTCGGCGTTGCCCATATGCTCGTTACCGACTACCTCGCGCGCATGGCC
>CASEGE010000266.1 GCA_949287335.1 uncultured Olsenella sp.
CGGCTCCATGAAGCCGAGCGCCTCGCCGTCGGCGACGCACGAGAGCGTGATGCCGCGGCGCTGGCAGAGGAGCTTCTTCTCGGTGAGGATGGTGTCCAGTGCGTCGTTTCCGGTGCGAACCGTGGAGTCGAAGACGTCCACCTCGCGGCTGAGGTCGTCGAGGACGCGCTCGTCAACCGTGACGCCGCCTTCGCCGAGTGAGCGGATCTGGTGCTTGATGTCGTGGCACTTGAGGTTGATGGCCTCGATGTTCGCACGGCTCAGCTCGTACTGGCGCGCCTCCATGGAGCGCACGCGCTCAACGGCGGCCATGTTCATCCGCAGGCGGCGCGTGTAGACGATCTCAAAGAACGAGTACATCAGGTAGATGCAGAGAAGGACGTAGATCCAGTCCAAGGCAATGATGTAGTGGTCTGGGAGGCCAAAATCGGGTACGCCGATGTCCTTGATCACGAGGTCGAGCACCATGTTCACCACAATCACGAGTGCCGTGGTGACAACCATCACCGGATCTGAGATGAGCAGGAGCCCGTTCTTCTCGATGCGCCTGATGAGCAGGGCGTATGCGGCGGCGTAGACAACGGCGGTGACAATCCAGTAACGAGCGAGTCCCTCTGCCACGCTGAGGAGAAAAGCGTTGGTGGTCAAGAAGTTGCCTGCGAGGCGCTCCACCGCCGACGAGAGGTTCTCCAGCAGGTAGGCCATCGAGCAGCAGAAGAGCGAGGTCCACAACGAGCAGGAGAACACAAACATCTGCGCCGCCAGAACCACGGTAAGAACGCCCACAAACATAAAAATGGCCGAGAAGAACGAGAGCTCGTCGGTCAAGGTGGGAAAGACCGAGAACCCCAGGGCAACGCTTGCGGCCGCAAAGGCAACAAGGGCAACGAGGACGATGGCGGCGCGTGCGGGGAAGTTCTTGCGCCGGGGAAGCGTGTGCGAGAAGAGCCATGCCGCCACAAAGAGCTTGACGATGGAGAAGACCGAGAGGTAGGACACGTCAAGCATGGCTAGAGGCTCCCTCCAAAGAACGCCGTGATGGTCTCGAGCGCCTCGCGCTTGCGGGAGCGCGAGAAGTACAGCGTCTCGCCGCCCTTCATGAGCAGGGCCGCGCCCTTGACGGATCGAATCTGGTTCATGTTGACGAGGCAGCTGTTGGAGATGCGCACGAAGGGGCCGCCCGCAACTTCCTCCTCAAAGGCAACGAGGCTGCCGTACACCACGAACGGCTCCTCCTCACCGTAGATGTGATAGGAGAGGTCGTGGCGGCTCACCTCCACGTACTCGATGTCCGACATGGGGATGACGCGCATGCCGTCGCGCGTGGACACCATGATGCTGTGCCCGGCGTTGCGGCGGATGTGGCGCATCGCCTTGTCCATGCGCATGCGGAAGTTGAAGTAGGTGATGGGCTTGACAATGAAGTCGAGCGCGTCCACCTCGTAGCCCTTGACGGCGTACTGTGCGAGGTTGGTGACAAAGATGATGGGGGTCTCCGCGTCGAAGGTGCGCAGGAGCCGTGCGGCCTCCATGCCGTTGATGCCAGGCATCTGGATGTCCATGAACACGAGGTCAAAGCGGCGACGCGTGACCTCAAAGTCGATGGCGTTGGTGAAGTGCGTGACCTCGAACTGCTCGCCACGCTCCTCGCCGTAGCGTGTGATGAATGACGTGAGGGCGTCGGCAGCGGGCTGCTCGTCCTCCACAAGCGCAATTTGGTACATGCTAAATCTCCCTTCCCACCTGCCATTCTAGCAGGGGCGCACCGTGCGTTCAGCTCTCCTTTGGAGGTGGTGGGGCGCAAACCGTGCGGCGAAAGTGACGGGTTGTGCGGTGGGAACCGGTGCGGGCGGGCGTGACTTTTCAATCTTCCTTAAGGGTTCTTATGGGCGCCCCAAACGGGGCACGAGACAGGGAGGAAGATATGTCGAGCGTCACACGCAGGAACTTCCTGGCGGGATCGGCCGTGGCGGCGGGCCTCTTGGGGCTTGCGGGCTGCGACACGGGCGGTGACACGGAGAAGGCCCCGGAGGGCACGCCCCCGACGGGCGACTCCGAGCTGCCCTCCGCAGACGCCTACCCCATCGACCCCGACGGCGAGGACGTCGAGGCCAAGTGGGAGAGCGAGAAGCTCCGCGACGGCTGGACCCGTGTCACCCAGGAGGGCGGCGCCGAGCTGGGCGTCATGGACACGGCCAAGATCATCCAGGTGGGCGGCTACGCGTTCCGCGACATGAACGGCAACGGCAAGCTGGACCTCTGGGAGGACTGGCGCCAGAGCGCGGACGACCGTGCGGCGGCGCTGGCCGCGGCGCTTCCCGCCGAGGAGTGCATCAAGCTCATGTGGCACGGCGGCGACACGTCGATGGGCGGCGGCCCCGGCGGTCCTGGTGGCCCCGGCGCCGAGGCGAGCGAGGAGACGGAGGAGTACGACCTCGTCAAGGCCGGCTCGCGCGCGGGCGTTTCTCGCCTCTCCTCCGACATTGAGTCCTACGCCTCCGACATCACCTGGATCAACGAGGTCCAGGAGATCTGCGAGCAGAGCGAGTGGGGCATCCCCTATCTCAACTCCACCGACCAGTACCAGCTCTTCGGCCTGCCCGACAACCTAGCTATCGTTGCCGCGATGGACAAGGACGTCTGGCGCAAGGCGGGCATGTGGCTCGGTCGCGCGTGGAGGGCTACGGGCGTCCGCTGCCTGCTCGGCCCCCAGATTGACGTCTACTCCCAGCCGCTCGGCTGCCGCTTCTCCGGCTCCCTTGGCGAGGATCCCGCGCTCAACCGCGACTTCACGCAGGCGTTCTCCGCGGGCCTGCAGTCCACGTGGGGCGACGATGACGCCACCGACGACCAGGGCTGGGGCAAGGACTCCGTTGCCGCGATGCTCAAGCACTACGTGGGCGAGGGCTCGGTTGAGGGCGGCCGCAACGACCACGCCGATCCCGGTCGCTACAACGTCTTCCCGGGCGACAACTTCAACGCGCACCTCATCCCGTTCCTTGACGGTGGCATGCACCTCGATTCTGTGACGGGGCAGATGGACGCCGTCATGCCCTGCTACGGCGTTGCCTACGACGAGGACGAGAAGTACGGCGAGAACGTGGGCTGCGGCTACAACAAGAAGGTCCTCGACATCCTGCGCAATGCCGGCTGGGACGGCATGTACTGCACCGACTGGGGCATCATCAACCAGCAGACCTTCGGCGTGGGCGACCTTACCGAGGCCGAGCGCTACGAGAAGATGATCAACGCCGGCATCGACCAGTACGGTGGCTCCTTCATGTACGACACCGGCATGGAGGCCTACGAGGCCCTCAAGGCGGACCTTGGCGAGGACGCCGCGCTCGAGCGCGTCCGCGAGTCCGCCCGCCGCATCGCACGCGTCATGATTCACGTGAGCCTTTTCGAGCAGCCCTACTCTGACGTCACCACCGCGAGGGATATTCTGGAGAGCGAGGCCGCCACGACCTTTGGCCTTGAGGCTGCCGAGAAGTCCGTCATCATGCTCAAGAACGCGGGTGGCGTCATCAAGGAGGGTGGCCTCGGCGCGGGCGCCAAGGTCTACATGCCCGTCAAGAAGACCGAGCCCAACATGTTCGTGGTCATGATGGGCGGCGACGCCACGCCCACGTTTGACACGGCCGTGGAGGCGGACCTGCTCGGTGACTACGACGTGGTGAGCGACGGCGTCGAGGGCGAGGACATCGTCTCTCTGAGCGCAGAGGAGCTCGCTGACGTCCAGTACGCGATCGTCAAGGTCAAGAACCCCACCGACCCCAACGACGGCGTCACGGGAGGCGTCTCCCTCATGGGCGGTGACACGGGAGAGCCCCTCGTCTACCACCCCATCACGCTGCAGTACCGGCCCTACACCGCCGACTCCGATGCCGTGCGCAAGGAGTCCATCGCGCACGTCAACGAGGCGGGAGAGTACGAGAACCGCAGCTACTTCGGGCAGTCCGCCTCGGCGAGCAACGAGAGCGACCTCGACCTCGTGCTCGAGCTGCGCGAGAAGCTCCCGGAGGGTGCCAAGATCATCCTGCTCGTTGAGGCCACCCGCCCGATGGTCTTCTCGGAAATCGAGCCGTACGTCGACGTCATCCTCTTTGCCTGGAACATGCAGGGCGGCCTGCAGAACGCTGCATGGGCCAACATCATCAAGGGCGAGGTCGAGCCCACCGGTCTGCTCAACGCCCAGCACCCGGCCAACATGGAGACCGTCGAGGCCTCCTACGAGGACGTCCCGCGCGATCTTGAGCCCTACGTTGACTCCGAGGGCAACGCCTACGACTTTGCCTTCGGCCTCAACTGGGCCGGCGTCATCGAGGACGAGCGCACGGCCACCTACAAGGTGGCGCCGCTCACCGAGCCCGAGACCGAGGCCATCTTCGGCGAGTAGCTCGTCTGCAAGAGCCTTCTCTCTCGACCCGCGGTCGGCATCCCAGCCGGCCGCGGGCCGTTTTTTGGCGTGCGTGCGGGTGCGCTCTTCTCGCGTGCGCGTCCTTCGATTTCCAAAACCTCACAGGTAGTTTTTCCTCTACAAACTAACAGATTAACTTATAATCTTATTAATTTTTCTAACATGGACTACCTGTGAGGTTTCGTGTCTCGCTGGGGGCGTGGGGCGCGCCGTCCTTCTCGGCAGCTCTTCTGTCGTCCGCCTGGGCGACGAGGGGGCAGACCGTGCGGCGGGACTGACGGGTTGTGCGGAAGTTACGGCGCCGGTGCCTTGGTCTCGTTTAATCAGGGTGGAAGTGAACGCATTGCCAGCAAACCTAAGGGAGGAAACATGGCAAACGTGACACGCAAGAACTTCCTCGCCGCCGCGGCGGTGAGCGCTGGGCTTCTCGGCCTGGCGGGCTGCGACACCACTACCACGGACGGCGAGAAGGACACCGCCCCCGCAGCCGACACGTACCCCATCGACCCCGACGGCGAGGACGTCGAGGCCAAGTGGGCCAGCGAGGAGACTCGTGACGGCTGGACCCGCATCACCCAGGAGGGCGGCGCCGAGCTGGGCGTCATGGACACCGCCAAGATCATCCAGGTGGACGGCTACGCCTTCAAGGACCTCAACGGCAACGGCAAGCTTGACCTCTACGAGGACTGGCGCCAGAACGACGAGGACCGCGCCAAGGCGCTGGCCGACATGATGAGCGCCGAGGAGATCTTGCCGCTTATGTTCAACGACGGCATGATGAGCTCCTCCGCCCCGCTCGACGAGGATTCCACCACCAAGCTCGGCGAGGGCCTGCGCGCCGGCGTCTCCCGCGCCAACGCCAACGCGGACAACTTTGCCGGTGCCATTGCGTGGATCAACGCCGTTCAGGAGTGGTGCGAGGCCAACGACAAGTACGGCATCCCGTACATGAACGACACCGATCCCTACCAGCTCTATGATCTGCCCGACAACCACTGCATCGTCTCTTCCTTCGATCCCGAGATCTGGAAGAAGGCCGGTCGCTACACCGGCCGCGCCTGGCGCGTCACGGGCGCCCGCATCAACCTCGGCCCGCAGGTGGACGTGGGCTCCAACATCATCTACACCCGCATGGGCGGCTCCATCTGCGAGGATCCCGCGGCCAACCGTGACCTCTGCAAGGCCTTTGGTGGCGGCATGCAGTCCACCTGGGGCGACGATGACTGCACCGACGACAAGGGCTGGGGCGAGGACTCCGTTGCCATCATGCTCAAGCACTACGTGGGCGGCGGCGCCGTCGAGGGTGGCCGCAACGACCACAACGATGCCGGCAAGTACGACGTCTTCCCGGGCGACAACTTCAACGCGCACCTCATCCCGTTCCTCGACGGCGGCATGCACCTCGATTCTGTGACCGGTCAGATGGCGGCCGTCATGCCCAACTACGGCATCGCCTACACCGAGGACGAGTCCCTCGGCCCCATCTGGGGCGGCGCCTACAACAAGCGCAACCTCATGATTCTGCGCAACGCCGGCTGGGACGGCATGATCACCACCGACTGGCAGATCCTGCGCGAGACCGATTTCGGCGACCGCGCTCACGGCGTCAAGGACATGACCGAGGCCGAGCGCTTCGAGAAGCTCCTCGAGGCCACCGTCGACCAGGTCGGCGGCGACTGGGCCGTTGACGTTGCCACCGAGGGCTACAAGCTCTACGAGCAGGAGTTTGGCGAGGACGAGGCGCTCCAGCGCGTCCGCGACTCCGCGCGCCGCATCTTCACGGTCATGAACCGGGTCCAGCTCTTTGACAACCCGTACTCCGACCGCGTGCGTGCCAAGGAGGTTCTTGAGGACCAGGCGGCTCTCGACTTTGCGCAGGAGGCCTCCAACAAGTCCATCGTCATGCTCAAGAACGCCGGCAACGTCATCGCCGAGGGCGGCATCACCGGCAAGCCCAAGTGCTACATCCCGACCAAGACCTCCGGTGGTGCCGGCTTCTTCGGCCAGCCCTCCACGCCCATGACGGCCAGCCTCGTGATTGACGAGGACATCGCCAACGAGCTCTTCGACGTGGTGACCGACACGGTGGAGGAGGACGGCGACAACCTCACTGTCACCGACCTTCCCGTCGCCGACATGGCCGACTGCGACTACGTCTTCTACGTCATCGAGTCGCCCAGCACCGGCGCGGGCGAGCCCTCCGGCGGCTTTGGCCCCAACGCTGCCCCCGTCGACCCGGATGCCCCCAAGTACCTGCCCATCTCCCTGCAGTATCGTCCCTACACCGCCGACACCGCGCGCGATCCCTCGCTCGCCGGCGACATCCTCGAGGACGGCACCAAGGAGAACCGCAGCTACAAGGGTCAGTCCGTGACCGCCTCCAACGAGGGCGACCTCGACCGTCTCCTCGAGATCCGCGAGGCCCTGCCCGACGCAAAGATCATCCTCGTCGTCGAGGCCGGCAACAACGCCCAGTGCTTCCACGAGATCGAGCCCGCCGCCGACGTCATCCTCTGGTCCTGGTCCGCTGGTGGCCGCAACTTTGCCGGCGCCTACGGTCGCATCCTCAAGGGCGAGGTGGAGCCCTCCGGCCTGCTGCCCTGCCAGATGCCCAAGGACATGGAGACCGTCGAGGCCTCCCTCGAGGACGTGCCGCGCGACGTTGAGTGCTACACGGACTCCGAGGGCAACACCTACGAGTTCTGCTTCGGCCTCAACTGGTCCGGCGTCATCGAGGACGACCGCACGGCCACCTACAAGGCAGCCCCGCTCACCGAGCCCGAGACCGAGGTCATTCCCGGCTAGGACATGGTGAACGAGAACGACCTTACGCAAGAGAGAGAAGGAAGAACATGCTGAAGAACAAGATCGCCGTCGCCGTTGCGCTGACGCTCTCCGTGGGCCTGCCGCTTGCCGGCTGCTCGGGCAACGACACCACGAGCGACGACACCTCCACCCCGCAGTCCGAAGAGAGCTCTGACTTCGACGCCGTCGAGGCCTACTGGGGCCAGTGGCGCGGCTCCGTCGAGACCACCGGTGAGAGCGTCTACGGCAACACCTCCGGCAGCGAGCCCATGCTCGACATCAACCTCGAGAAGGACGGCAGCTGCACCGTGGAGCCGCTTGCCTCCCACGCCGACCTCCTCACCGACGAGGGCACCTGGGAGGGCACTGAGGACACCATCACGCTGCACCTCTCCTCTGGTGACATCGTGCTCACGGTGACCGGCAGCGCCACCTGCGAGGGCGACGCTTCGCTCTTCGACATTGCCGACTTCGATACCATCAACTTCGACTTCTACGGCTAATGATTCAAAAGGGGACAGACCCCTTTTGAATCACTGAGGTCACCGCGGGCGGTCCGGACAGTTCCGGGCCGCCCGCGCTCGCCCAAAGGGGGACGGGTTGCCTAAAAGGGGACGGGTTCATTTCTGGCGAAAGGGGACGGGTTTTTTTGCTCAGAGTTTGTGGGTCCGGCCGGGTGAACCGGGCCTGTCCCAAAAACGCTGTGCAAACTTACCCGTCCCGTTTCGCCAGAAAGGGACCCGTCCCCGTGTAGGCCACCCGTCCCGCGGTGGGCGAGCGGGGGCGGGCCGGAACG
>CASEGE010000267.1 GCA_949287335.1 uncultured Olsenella sp.
TCCCCACATTTTTTTGCCCCCTGTAGTCCTCCTGCACAACCCGCCCCCCAAAACACTGAGAGAAATAACCCGTCCCCAATTCGCAGAAAACTTGCCAGAAATGAACCCGTCCCCTTTTAGGCAGAGCAAAACCTGTCCCAAAAACTCTGGGCGGAATAACCCGTCCCCAATTTGCATGCCAAGCGCAAACCTCACAGGTAGTGGTTCCTGGAAAAAGTAGCAGCACAAATTCTTTACCTGTTACTTTTTCAGACACTTACTACCTGTGAGGTTTGCAATGTGGAGAGGGCCATCCCTCTTCCGTCTAACCGAAGAACTCAAAGTGGATGGTGTCGAAGCCCTCGATGCCAAAGGCGGTCGCGTCGGCCTGGCCGGTAACGCTGTCGCTCATGGTCATCGTGACGTCGCCGGCGGAATCTAGGTGGAGCGTGATCTCGGTCTCGGTGCCCTCCCAGGTGCCGGAGTCGGTGGGCAGGTCGGCGTGGCTCTTGAGCGGCTCAACGGTGCAGGAACCGTCCTGCTCGAGGTTGAGGTCGAGCATGGGCTCGGATCCGGAGGCGGTGCCGTAGGCCGTCGTGCCGGTGGTGTCGACGGAGCCGCGCCACTGACCCCAATAGGTCTCGTAGGCGTCAAAGTCGCCGGACTGCTCGGCCGCGGGGGTGTCATCAGTGGAATCGGACGCCGGCGCGTCGGAGTTGCCGCTGCAGCCGACAAGGGCAAGCGGGCAGGCAAGGGCGCACGCGGCAACAAGGGCAATGAACTGCTTCTTCATGAAACGCATCCTTTCTTGCATGAGGTACTTCTCGCCGAGCGATTAGAGCTCGATGTGCTCGGGCGTGGTGAGCGGGTCAACCTTGTAGGTGGCAACGCGCTCGTCGTCGATGACTCCGGACCAGTTGAGACCAAAGGCGAAGTCGTACTCGTTGCCCTCGGAGTCCACATAGCACTCGAGGTCGCGCGGGACGTCCTCCTGGTTGGCCTCGACGGTGTCCATGTTGGCCGGCATCTGCAGCGGGAGAAGCGCACTCGGCTCCGCGGTGCCCGCGAGGAGGTGCAGGAAGTCGTCGCCACCCGCGCTAAAGCCAACGAGAATGGCGTCCGCCAGGGGCTCGACCTCCGAGAAAATCATCGGACGGTCGGCGTTCACGCACAGGACCAGCGGCACGTCTCCGGCGAGCTCGGACATCTCCTGGACGAAGGTGAGCTCGGAGGCGTTGGCGGCAGTCGTGGACTTACCCGCGTAGCTGCGGTTCTCCTTGACGCCGTCGACGACGTCACCGGCGATGGAGGTCTCGCGCACGTTGGCGCCGTCGGCCACGTACTCACCGTACTGCAGCGTGATGGGCAGGTAGGTCTGGGTCTCGGTGTCGTAGCCCACACCCGCAGTGGGGTTGCTGATGAACGCGGCAACCAGGTCGCAGCCCGCAACGTCCTCGGCAGAGGCGCGGGTGACGTCGGTCTCGGCGTAGGTTGCCTCGCCGTCCTCACCGGCAGGCCCGGTGGGCTCGCCCAGGGTGTCGGTCACGATGTCGATGGCCTCGGCGGCAACGGCCTCGGTGACGGGCAGCGTCCAGGCGCCGTTGGCGTACTTCATCGGGACGTAGACCTTGGGCTTGGCGCCGGAGCGGTCCTTGATGGCGCCGCCGACGTTCTTGAGCATGATGATGGACTTGTCCACGGCCTCCGCGGCAAGAGAGGTGAGCTCCTCGCCCTCGACGACCTTGTTGGACTCGGTGGACTCGATGTAGGGGCAGTCGGAGAGGCCGATGACGTAGAAGGTGCGCAGGGCGCGGCGCGCGGACTCGCGGACGCGGGCAAGGGCCTCGTCCTCGCTTGTCTCCTCGACGATCTTCTCGTACGCCGCCTTCAGCGTAACGAGCTCGAAGCCGCCGCCGATCTGGTCGACGCCCGCCTCGATGATCTTCTTGAAGCGGTCGACCTTGGAGGCGTCCTCCATGCCCCAGGGCGTGGAGACCATGGCGCCGGGATCGTCCGTGACGCCCCAGTCGGAGCAGATGAGGCCGTCGTAGCCGCACTTCTCGCGCAGCAGGTCGTTCTTCCACTTGGAGAAGGCGGAGCCCACGAGCTCGCCGTACTCCTCGTCGTCGCTGTAGGCGATGGAGTAGGAGTCCATGTAGGCCGCGGTCTGCCCGGTCTTGGAATCGAGATGCAGGCCGCCGTCCACGAACGGGATGAGGTGCGCGGCGAAGTTGTTGCCGGGATAGACGCAGAACTTGCCGTAGTCGTTGTGAGCCTCGCGGCCCTGCTCGCCGCAGCCGTCGCCGGGGAAGTGCTTGAGCATGTTGATGACGGAGTCGGGGCCCCAGCCCTGGTCCTCGCCGTTCTCGTCATAGGTCGACTGCAGGCCGGAGGCAAAGGCGTTGGACATGTCGCGGGAGAGCGCGGGGTCCTCGCCAAAGGTGTCGGGGATGCGGCTCCAGCGCGGCTCGCTGGTGATGTCCATCTGAACGCCCAGCAGCGTGGAGACGCCCTCGGCGCGATAGGCGCGCGAGTACTCCTTGGCCACGTCCTTCACGAGCGCGGGATCAAAGGTCGCGGCAAGGCCGAGCGTGCTGGGGAAGCCGTAGTCCTTGGGGTTGTTGGAGATGTTCACCGGGATGCCGTAGGTCTGGCCCTCGGCGTACTCCTGGAGCAGGTTGTTCCAGCGGGCGAGCGCGGGAGCGGCGTTGGCGTTGCCAAAGTTGAGCATCGTGCGGATGCCGTGGTCGAGGATTTCGGCAACCGTGGGGTTGGCGTTGTCGCCCTCGACGGGGCCCACGCCGTTGAGGACGTCGGTGACCTCGCCCACGCTGAAGATCGAGCCGTGCAGCATGAGGGCAAGCGACTCGTCAGCCGTGAGCTGCTCGGCAAGGGCGGCGGCGCGGTCCTCGGGGGTCTGGCGCCAGTCCTCCCAGAGGTCCAGCTTGCCGTTGCCGTTGAGGTCCTTGAAGGCATAGCCGCCCACCTGGATGAGCTTGTCGGTGCTGGCAACGCCGAGCGTGGTGCCACCCTCGTTGGTCACGCGCGTCCAACCGTCGCGGGTCTCCTCCTCGGCGTGCTTGGGCGTGCCGGAGCCCCACTCCTCGGCGTCGATGGGATACGCGTCGGCCGCGGGGACCTCGGTCGACCCGCCCTGCTCGCCGGACGGTGCATCCGGGGTCTCCTGCCCACCGTCGCAGCCCGCAAGCGCCGCAACGGCGCCTGCCGCAGCGGTGACCTGCAGGAAGTTGCGGCGAGTGACGTTCTTCTCCATTGCTCCTCCTTTATCCATGCGGGCGCTGCCCGCACCCTCGATGCGTGGCGCATCACTGTCCAGCCCACACCGTATCGGTCCGCTCGGGCGCAAACCAACCCCGTCGAGAACGGTGCCCAGCGCGGCGCAAGATGCACCTCATCGCGCACAAGTGGCGCTGAGGGGTGCGCATGGCACGAGAAGGACGACGGAAGTACCCTGTACGTGGGGAGAAGCTCATGGGGAGGGAACCATGTATCGTGTCCTGGTTGTGGAGGACGAGGCCGACGAGGCCGCGACCATAAAGGCGCACCTCGAGCGGTTTGGGAGCACACGCGGCGTGGACTTCTCGGTCACGTGGCTCAAGACCGCCTTCGACCTCATCTCGCAGAGCGGCAAGTATGACCTCGTGTTTCTCGACATCGACCTGCCGGGGATCAACGGCATGGAAGCGGCACAGCTCCTGCGCATCTACGACGAGGTCACGCCCATCATCTTTGTTACCAACCTCGCGCAGTACGCCGTCAAGGGCTACGAGGTGGACGCCCTCGACTTCATGGTCAAGCCCGTGGGCTACTACGACTTCTCGCTGCGTATGGAGAAGGCCCTGCGCAAGCTGAGCGCCAACGTGGGACGCACCATCCCCGTCACTACAACCGACGGCGTGCGCGTGGTGCCGCTCGCCCGCCTCGACTACGTGGAGGTGCGCAACCACGACCTCATCTTCCACGTGGCGGACGATGAGCCGCTGCGCGTCCGCGGCAACCTGAGCGCCTTCGAGCGCGAGAACGCGGGCGGCCCGCTGCTGCGCATCTCCAAGAGCGTGGTCGTGAACATGGAGCGCATCGACTGGGTGCGCGGCTACGACCTGCGCACGCTCTCCGGCGACATGCTGAGAATCAGTCGCTCCAACAAGCGCGCGGCA
>CASEGE010000268.1 GCA_949287335.1 uncultured Olsenella sp.
CAGAGGCCTTTTGGGTGTGGTACGAACGCGACTTTTGCACATGGCGCGCGTCGTTTGTGGCACGAACGGCACTTTTGCACAGGGCGTGTACCGCCGCGCCGTCCGCCGCGTGCCTTGCGCAATGCGCGCGGCGCGGCCACGGCGCTAGCGCCCCGCCCCTCGCCTCGTGCTAGTGCCGGACGAGTGTGACCACGCTTTCCACGTGCCTGGTGTGTGGGAACATGTCCACGGGCACCACCCGTTCGAGACGATAGCCCCGTTCGTGCAGGACCTCGAGGTCGCGAGCCTGCGTGACAACGTTGCAGGATACGTAGGCGATGCGCCCTGGCGCGAGTCTGGCCACGCCAGCGAGGAACTCCGGCGTGCTCCCGGCGCGCGGCGGGTCCATGATGACGGCGTCGAAGTGATCGCGCGCGCCGTCGCCCGCCATCCACGTGGTTGCATCCGCGGCCACAAAGCTACAGCGGTCCGCCACGCCGTTGGCGCCTGCGTTGCGCCGCGCGCACGCCACGGCGCCCGGAACCTGCTCAACGCCCACAACCTCAAGACCAGGCATCTTTGTTGCCGCGCAGATGCCGATGGTGCCCGTGCCGCAGTATGCGTCGAGAACGCGACCGGCGTTGCCCACGCCCTCAACTGCGAGCCCGTAGAGCACCTCGGTCTGGGCGGGGTTGGTCTGATAGAAGCTCGTGGGGCTAATCTCAAAGCGGCAACCCAGCAGTTCGTCGTGCATGACGCCGGGCCCAAAGAGCGTTTTGCAGCGCCGTCCCAGAATGGCGTTGGTGCGACGGTCGTTGATGTTCTGCACTATGGTCGTGACCTCGGGGCACGCCGCTCGCAGCTCGGCAACCAGTCGGTCGACACCGCGCAACTCGTCCACGCGCGTGACCAGCACGAGCATGACGTCGTCCGTCTTCCATCCGCAGCGCACGACGGCGTGGCGCAGTACGCCCACGCCCCGATCCTCGTCATAGGGCGGAATGTGCAGCCTCTCGGCCACGCGCGCCACGGCGCCAAGGATGTGACGGGCGCGCCCGTCTTCTACCAGGCACTTCTCGCACGGCACGATGCGATGCGTTCCCGCAGCGTAAAACCCGCAGAGCACGCGCCCGCCGCGCGCGTGGGCAAACGGCGTCGCTGCCTTGTGCCGGTAGCGCACGGGCTCGGACATGCCGCGGATGGGCTCGATAGCCGCGCCGTCCTTCTGGGCCATTTGGCCAAGAAGCTCATCGACCTGCGCCTGCTTGCGTCGCAGCTGTATGGGATAGGGGACCGCGAGCCATTCGCAGCCTCCGCAGTCGCGCGCAATCGGGCAGGTGTAGGTCTTGTATCCCATGGCACCCAGTATACCTGCCGTTTGCCGACAAACGCCGCGCGCTTGCGGCTCCCTCTTGAAAAGAAACCAATGTGATATCACAATGGCATCAGTCGAGGACGCCCACCCCGGGGCGTGCCCGTGCCAGGAAAGGAACCGCAATGACCGTAGAGAAGCAGGCCCGCGCCGCGTCCGGCTGGCCCATGCTCTTCGTCACCCTCGTCGCCTACGCCGCCGCCATATGGGGCATGGTCCAGGGCATCATCATCCTCGCCACCGCGGAGGAGGCTGGCGTTGCCGCGCCCGCCGCGGGCCCGGCGCTGCTCGCGGGCGGTATTGTGCTGCTCATCGTGGCCATCATCGTCAGCTGCGGCTTCTTCTCGCTGCAGCCGGGTCAGGCGCGTGTGCTCGTCCTTTTTGGCAACTACGTGGGCACCGTCCGCGAGTCCGGCTTCTACTGGGTGAACCCCTTCTACAGCCACAGCCTGGGCTCGGACGGAACCGGTGCCTCCATCGACGTGAGTCTGGAGGAGGGCGCCCCGTCCGTGAAGGCCGCCGCGGCCGCCAAGGCGCTCTCCACCAAGGTCTCCCTGCGCGCCCGCACGCTCAACGGCGACCGCCTCAAGGTCAACGACAAGATGGGCAACCCCATCGAGATCGCAACCGTCGTGGTCTGGCACGTGGCTGACACCGCCAAGGCCCTCTTCGACGTGGACCACTACCCCAGCTACGTGTCCATGCAGACCGAGACCGCGCTGCGCCACGTGGCGAGCATCTACGCCTACGACCACATGGAGGATGACGACGCCTCCAACAGCTCCATCACGCTGCGCTCCAACATCGAGGAGGTCTCCGAGTCCCTCAAGGAGGAGCTCGACCGTCGCCTCGCCCCGGCCGGCGTCTCCGTCGATGACGCGCGCCTCACGCACCTCGCCTACGCGCCGGAGATCGCCCAGGCGATGCTGCGCCGCCAGCAGGCCGAGGCCATCATCGCCGCGCGCAAGAAGATCGTCGAGGGCGCGGTCTCCATGGTGGACATGGCCCTCAAGGAGCTCTCCGACGGCGGCGTGGTGGAGTTCGACGACGACCGCAAGGCCGTGATGGCGTCCAACCTGATGGTCGTCCTCTGCGGCGAGTCCGAGGCCCAGCCCGTCCTCAACACCGGCTCCCTCTACCAGTAAGGCGCTGACGACGTGGCCGCGCGCAAGCAATATCCCCTGCGCATAGACCCAGAGGTCTGGGCCGCGGTGGAACGTTGGGCCACGGACGAGATGCGCAGCGCAAACGGCCAGGTCGAGTGGATCTTGCGCGATGCCCTGCGCCGTGCGGGCCGTCTCCCCAAGAAGGGCGAGAAGAACGACGGGCGTGACAATTAGGACAGGTTCCCCTGTCACGTCATTAGGGCGTGACAGGGGAACCTGTCCTAACGTCACGCCCTCACCGTTCTTCTCGCCCGCTGCCCGATATGTTTGTCTCGCCGCGCCAAAACGTGGGTAAGGTGTGTCACATCGTGCATAAACCCCGTACAAAGGGAGGCATCATGGCTGCAAAGGGAACGGAGAAGGTCAAGAACGTGGTCCTTGTGGGCCAAGGCGGCGTGGGCAAGACCATGCTGGCCGAGGCCATGCTTCACCTGACGGGGCGTACCACCCGTCTTGGCGGCCACGCCGGCACCAAGCCCACGCTTGACTACGACGGCGAGGAGGGCGAGCGCGGATTTTCCATCTCCACCGCCATCGCGCCGATTGTCTGGGAGGGTACGCGCCTGAACGTTCTTGATGCCCCGTGCTATCCGGACTTTGTCGGCGACGCCTATGCCGCCATGGCCGCGTGCGAGACGGCCGTCTTCGTGGTCGACGCCGCGTCCGGCCCGGGCACCATCACCACCCGCCTCTGGTACGCCGCGGAGGAGCAGTCGCTCGCCCGCGCGCTCTTCATCAACCGCCTCGACCGCCCGGACGCGGACTTTGACGTGGCCATGGCCGCGCTGCAGGACCGCTTTGGCAGCAACCTCGGCGCCGTGACCATCCCGATGGGCTCCGGCGAGGCCTTCTCCGGCATCATCGACGTCGTCCACATGAAGGCGCGCCACCTCGAGGGCGGCAAGCCGGTCGTGGAGGATGTCCCCGCCGAGTACGCCGACGCCGCCGAGGCAGCCCGCGCCCAGCTCACCGAGCTCGTGGTGGAGGCCGACGACGAGATCATGATGAAGTACCTCGAGGGCGAGGAGATCACCCAGGACGAGCTCGAGGGGCTTCTCGCCAAGGCGGTCCGCGAGCGCGTCTTTGTCCCGGTCTTCTCGGGCAGCTGCGTGCGCGAGGAGGGCGTCATCTCCTTCATGGACGCCGCCGTGGCGTGGTTCCCCACGATGGCCGACTTTGGTCGCATCCCGCTGGTCAACGGCGAGCAGCTCGACATCTCCGAGGACGACGAGCGCCCCGTGGTCTTTGCCTTCAAGTCCCTCAACGACCCGCAGAACGGTCGCCTCTCCTTCCTCAAGGTGCTCGCCGGCACCATCACGCCGGGCATCGAGCTCACCAACGCGCGCACGCGCAAGACCGAGCGCCTCGGCCACATCTACCAGATGTGCGGCAAGGAGACCACCGACGTCCAGTCCGCAGCCGCTGGCGACATCGTCGTGGTTCCCAAGCTCGAGGCCATGACCGGCGACACGCTCTCCGTGACCGGCAAGGTGGAGGCCGCCGAGTTCCGCTTCCCCAACTCGCTCTA
>CASEGE010000269.1 GCA_949287335.1 uncultured Olsenella sp.
CCCCCCCCCAAAAACACCCCCCCCCCGGCCCACATGTCCCCCCAGCCCTAAAAAACTCCCCCACAGAATCCTTTTTTTCTGGGGTGGTCCACGCTCGGTGCGCTGCGGGGCGGGTATAATGTCGAGAAATGCTAGTCGAAAGGTGTCAATATGATCGACAACATCCCGCAGGCGCTCGTGTGGGCCGCGCTTGGCTGCGGCTTCACCTGGCTCATGACCACGGCGGGCTCGGCGGTCGTGTTCTTCTTCCGCTCCGAGCGCAAGCTCATGCATCACATCTTCCTCGGCTTTGCGGCGGGAGTCATGGTGGCGGCGAGCGTGTGGTCTCTGCTCAACCCGGCAATCGAGCAGGCAGAGGGACTCGGCGTGCCCGGTTGGCTGCCCGCCGCGGGCGGGTTTCTCCTGGGCGTGGCCTTTCTCATGGCACTCGACACGTTTCTTCCGCACCTTCATGCCGACGCAGACGACCCCGAGGGCGTGCCTTCTGGCTGGAAGCGCACCACGCTGCTCGTCTCTGCGGTGACGCTGCACAATATCCCCGAGGGCATGTCGGTTGGTCTGCTCTTTGCCATGGCGGCGCAGACCGCGGGTGCCGCGGGGGAGGCTTACCTTGGCATGGCTATGGCGCTTGCCATTGGCATTGGCCTGCAGAACTTCCCGGAGGGCGCGGCCATTTCGCTGCCCCTTGCTCGCGAGGGGATGAGCCGTCGTCGCGCGTTTGTCATGGGCAGTCTTTCGGGCATCGTGGAGCCGATCTTTGGGGTGCTCGTGGTTCTCGCCAGCGGATGGATCAGCCCGTATATGCCGTGGCTTCTGGCCTTTGCCGCCGGCGCGATGATTTATGTGGTGGTGGAGGAACTCATCCCCGAGGCGCACCTGGGCGAGCACTCCAACGTGGGTACGCTCGGCTTCATTGCCGGCTTTGTGGTGATGATGGTGCTCGACGTGGCCTTGGGGTAGGCGTTCCCCGGGCGTTGTGTACAGTCGGCCGGGCGTTGTGTACACAGTTGCAAGTTTTTCGAGGCGGTCGTCTTTGCGTTTCCGCAGGTAAAAGCCTTGCGAGAAACGCATCAAACGTTTATCTTTGTACACAACCGTGGGGAGACTGTACACAAACGCGGCGGGACTGTGCACAAACGCGGCGATTGCACACAATGACGCTGGATGGCGCGTCCCGCTCCTAGATAAAAGTAAGCCAACTCTAACTTATGGAGAACCTGTGATGGCGCCCTGCGATCTCAAGAATTAGCTCTGGTTAACTTATGATGTTTTTGCGCCGAGAAAAGCGACTCACTCGGACGCAACGCGTTTAACCCTGCCAACGGCGACGGCTCCTCTCCCCGTTGCCAACGGCGAACCTTCGCGCCGCCTGCCCACCCCCTCTAGGCAGGCGGCGCCTTTGTTGTGACCATGCGCTATGGGATTCGTGCCACCAGGCCAGACTCGGCGGCGGGCAGCTGGCGACGCGTCTCGCGCACAAGGGCGGGCACGTAGGCGCAGGCGTAGTCGATGACGAGCGAGCACCAGCTCGCAGACCCCATGGCAAAAAACGCGGCGAGAAGACCGGGCCAGCGCGCTTCCTGTCCGGGGAGCAGCAGCATGGCGCACGCCGCAGCCACCGTAGCGACAAGAAGCGCAATGCTGCCGCGTCTCAGTGCCCGCGCATCCGAGGACCTCCCGCGGGCGACAAGGGCCACGATTCCCGGCGCCATCAGGCAAAGGAGCGCGATTGCCGTTGTCGCAATATGCCCCGACCCCACCAGCCACGCCGTGGAAACTCCCACGACACCCCAGACGAGCGCGGGGATAACGTGACCAAGCAGCCGTACGACGCGCGGGGCACAGAACATGGGCTCGGTTGCCAGCCAGGGCGTCCCCGTCATGCAGGGCGTGAGGTTCTCGCCCGCGAGCGCCCTGCGGACGTTCTCCCCATAGCGCTCGCAGAACAAGATCAGCTCGTCGCGGACGGCCGCTGCGGGGGGCCGTCGCCTCTGGTCAACGGAAAGGCATGACAGCAGAATGTCCGCGAGCTGATCGTCGACAAGGGCGAGCGCGCGGCGCAGCTCATCGGAGTCGGGGGAGAGCTCGCGCTCGAGCGCAAGCGGCCCCACGACAAGTGCCGTCTCGCCCTCGAGCGAGATCGTGTCCCTGAGGCTGCCTGTCGCCCGATGCGCCGAACAGGGGCGCGCGGGTGCGTGCTCCGTCTTGAGGCGGTAGGGGGAGACGACACCCGCGTTGGCATCGTCCTCAACCTCGGCAAACGGCGGCCTTCCGTCGAGCAGCTCGCAGAGCACGCTTGCGGCGGCATAGACGTCGATGGCAGAGGATCTTCTCAGCTCGGCAACGGCGGCGATGTCGTTGCTGAGCATCTCCGGCGGGGCGTAGTCGGCTGTCGCATGGCGCACGGTTGCATGAGAGCGCGTGAAGGAGCCGCCCTCCGTTCCCACCTCAGCGCTTGAGCCAAAGTCGATGAGGCAGAGCTCGAAGGACCCCGACGCCCGCTGCTCGGCCAGGGTGTGCCGAGACGTCCTGATCATGATGTTTGCGGGGGAGAGGTCGCGGTGGACGAGCCCCTCGCCCACGAGCGAGAGGCGTGAGACAAGCTCGAAGAGCTCCGCCCCGATGCGGGCGACGGTAAGCGGCGAGAGCCTCCCGGCATCGTCTACCGCGAGCGCGCGCTGCGCGTCGGCAAGCGTGATGCCCTCGACCCACTCCATGATGATCGCGGGGAGTCCGTCCGCCTCGCCAAAGCCGTAGATTCGCGGAAAGCCGCGCAGGTTGGCAAGGGCGCGCTGGCTCTCGTACTCGCGCCGGAACGCGGCTCGAAGCACCTCCTCGCGCCGGCTGCGGTCTGACCCCAGGTCCTTCTCGCCATCGCTTTGTTCGCCGGGGACGATGAGGGTCTTGAGCGCGTACTGCTCGCCGAGCGCGTTGGTCACGTGCGTGACGCGCCCGAGGCCTCCGCGCCTGCTGCGAGCGTCGTCTGCGAAGAGGGTCGCAAAGCGCCTGCGGTAGGCAGCGCCCTCCTCGTCACCAAGCGCAAAGGGGGCCTCAAAGTGCTCGATGCGCACGACGCGACGTGTGGTGGCGGTGTCGGGCAGGTTCTCGCCGGGGGTGCGCTGCAGATGTCCGCCTGTGGCGACAAGTACCTCACTCATATGGAAAACCCCTGGTAGTATGCTTGAAACTCTGCAAGGTAGCCCTGGGCCGAGCCCAGCGGCGCCATGAACTCGGCCGTGTGCGAGGCGGGGTCCTCGTAGGCAACGTTGATGGTCCAGGCACTCTCGTAGCATCCGAGGTAGCTTCCCAGCAGGCGATACATGGAGATGAGCTCCTCCTGTTCGTCGCAGTACTGGGAGTTGTTCGAGCGCGGGCGGTCGCGCACGGCAAGGTACTCGTTGAGGAGCTGGTAGGAGAGGGCGTTGCAGGTTCGCTGGTCGGCAAGGCGCACGGAGAGGTCGGGGGAGAGGCTGTCTGCCTCAAAGGCGCTCACGCAGGCGTTGACCTGGCTTATGTAGCCGGGCAGGAGCTGGGCCTTGCCGGCGAGAAACGCGCGGAACTCCTGCTCCTCGGCGGCACTCGGCATGTTGTCACCGGGGTCCGCGGGCTCGGGCGTGGGTGTGGGATTAGGAGTGGGCTCCGGCTCGGGAGTGGGCTCAGGCTCCGGCTCGGGCTTCGGCTCGGGCTCCGGTTTGGGCGTGGCGCCCGGCTCCTTGTCGGGCGCGGCATCGGGCTCCGTCTCCTGAGAGACGTCTGGCGCATCGTCCTTCTCGCCAGTCGGCTGGTCTTTGTCCTGCTCGCCTTCAGGTGCCTCAACGGAGGGGGTTCCCTCGAGGTTTGCCTCGGGGAGCGTCAGCTCGGAATCGCTTCCCTCCGCCACGTCATCTGCGGCCTGGGTGTCATCCTTGACGGCATCGGGCGCATTGTCCTTCTCGCCAGCGGACGTCTCATCCTGCGCTTCTTGCGGCTCCTCGTCAGCGCGTGCGTCCTCGTCCTTCTCGCCCGTCTCTGTCTTGGGGGCCTCTGCGATTGCGCCCGGCCCCGGTTCCGAGTCCGTTGTGGGCAGAAGCGTGGGGAGAAGCGCGACGTAGGCAACGCAGCTCACCAGCAGGAGCGCAACCGAGAGCACCACGAGTCCCTCCGTGGCTCTTCGCCGCGGAGCCTGCCCTCCCGTGCTTCTCGTGTCCCTAAGTGCGTCGAACATGGCCTCTCCCCATACCCGCGTTTGCTCCATGATAGCCTGACGCCCAGCCGTCTCGCCCGCCCCCGGTCCGGCGCTCTGTCGTAGAATGAGGGGGCCTCCTCAGATGACGAAGTTCCCCGAAAGGTCCCCCATGCTGCTTGCCGCCCACGACCAGACGCCCTGCGGCGTTGTGTTTTCCCTGCTCAAGCGGCAGGGCGGCATCACGCATCGGGAGCTTGCGGGTCTCATCCTCTCCGATAGGCCGCTGCCCAGCGGCAAGAGCCCCGTCGACCTTGCGCGCGAGCGGAGCTGGCTCTCCCACAACATCGTGCACGCGCCCGCCGGCGCGATCCAGGAGCGCTACTTCTGCGACTTTGGCACGGCGGCCGTTAGGGTGATAGGGCGCCTCAAGTCGCGTCGAGGCAAGGCGCTGTCTGCCGAGAAGATCGTGGAGATGCTCGCCGGCGAGCCCGGGCAGGCCATGGACGGAGCCCTTGAGCTCTGCCATGAGGATGCCCGCCTCTATCGCAACGCGCTTGTGCGCATGGCGGGAAACGAGGGGTATGCGCCGGGCGAGCGTGCCGAGGCTGCGCTCGTGCTCTTTATCGCCGCGGGGTGCTCCGCCAACGTGAAGGCATCGGTTGCCTATGCGATGGACTACGCGACGACGTCGTTTGGCCGACGCGCCTCCACGCCGCCCACGGATGTCTTGGCAGGTGCCCCTCCCATGGGAGAATCTGCCGAGAATGACCTCGACCTGGGCCTTCTTCGCGTCAGGGACGGCTATGTGGCGGGCAATCCGCATTGGCTTCCTCGGTCTGGCGGCGGCGTGGAGATAGGGTCTCTGGCAATGGGCGAGTCTGACGTCACCGATGTTGGCGCCGGGGTCTCTGGCAGGCACGCGCGCGTGTGGCATGACGAGAAGGGCGGCTGGCTCGTCGCGGACCTTGGGTCCAAGAACGGAACCGTCCTCGTGAGCGGGGTCGACCATACGCGAACGTCTCTGGAGGCGGGGGTGCCGATGGCCCTCTGCCCCGGTGACGAGCTCGTTCTTGCCGGCGACACCACCTTCGTTGCCATCGAGGGCATGCCGCGGTAGGGACGTGCGCCCATCCTATGCGATGAAGCGCCGAATCTGTTGATACAACTTTGCGCGGTTGAGCGTGCGCGACAAGCGCCTTGGTCCTATCTCCCCGGTAGAAGGCATCGACACGGAAAGGCCCGCCCCACTTGCTAAGCAGAAGTTCCGCGAAGCGCACTTCTGCGTGCAAGTGGGGCGGGCCCCATCGTTACCGTTGGCGAGTGTTACTTCTTAACCTTGCCCTGGTTGGCGACGGCGTTGATCTTGGCCTCGATGGTGGCGGGGTCGCCGATGTAGTGCTTGTCGACGACGTTCCAGTCCTTGTCGAAGGTGTAGGCGCACGGCACGCCGGTCGGGATGTTGACCTCGAGAATCTCCTCGGGGGTCAGCTTCTCGAACTGCATGACGAGGGCACGCAGGGAGTTGCCGTGAGCGGCAATGAGAACGCGCTTGCCGGCCTCCATCTGGGGCTTGATCTCCTGCTCAAAGTACGGCCAGGCGCGGGCGATGGTGTCCTTGAGGCACTCGGTGTAGGGGAGGTCCTCCTTGGGCACGTCGCGGAACATCTCCTGGACGTGGGGGTCGCGCTCGTCGCCGGGCTCGAGGGCGGGCGGCTGAACGTCAAAGGAGCGACGCCAGATCTTGACCTGATCCTCGCCGTGCTCGGCAGCGGCGTCGGCCTTGTTCAGGCCCTGGAGGGCGCCGTAGTGGCGCTCGTTGAGCTGCCAGGCCTTGGTGACGGGCAGCCAGTTGCGGTCGAGCTCGTCGAGCACGCAGTTGAGCGTGTGGATGGCGCGCTTGAGCAGCGAGGTGTAGCAGACGTCGAAGTCGTAGCCGGCCTCCTTGAGGGCCTTACCGCCGGCGTGGGCCTCCTCGCGACCGGTGTCGGTGAGGTCAACGTCGGTCCAACCGGTGAAGAGGTTGAGCTTGTTCCACTCGGACTCGCCGTGACGGACGATGACAAGCTGCATGGTCTGATCGTCGTTCATTGGAGACACGTCCCTTCTCGATGCTGAGTTTGTGCGGCGGATGCCGCCCAACATGTATAGTATGACGCAATGGGTATAGTTGCGTATGGTTAACACTGAGGTTTTTCACCTTACGGAGGCGGTGATCGCATGAACGTGACCGATCTTCTCATCATAGCGGTGATTGCGGCGCTGCTGGCGCTTGCCATTCGTTCCATTGTGCGGTCCCGTGCCAACGGCTGCTCGGACTGCGGCAGCCGAGGGAGCTGCTCCGCGCACGTCACCGGGGCTCCATGCCCTGCCGCCCAGGACATGCTCCGTCACGTGGAGGACAGCCTCAACAAATCGTGACGACTCGCTTTGCTGCGGTGTGCGCCGAGAAATGACGCCCCGTGCCGGTCGCGCCGGCCGGCCGCCGCGAAATGCCGCCCGCCGTACCGGTTGCCCCGGCCGCCCGTCGAGAAAACTCGCTCGCCGTACCAACTCTCAGGGAGCGTCGCCGAGAAACGCGGCCTCCTGTACCACCTTTTCGAAAACGGTGCGAGAAATGTCGCCGTCTGTACCAACCCTCGGTGAGAGGCGCCGGGAAATGCGGCCTCCCGTACCGGCGCGACGGGTGCATGCCGAGAAAAACGACCGTCCGTACCGCCCCGCGCCGAGAAATCGCGCCGCGTGTACCTTAGGTGGGACGCTGTGGGGACAGGTGCCGGTACAGGGGGCGGGTTTTCTCGACGGGAAGCCACTGCGACCGGTACAGGGGGCGGGTTTTCTCGGCAGCCAATCCCAAGGAGCGGTACAGGGGGCCGATTTTCTCGGCGGGCAGCCGGGGCAGCCGGTACAGCGGGCTGCATTTCTCGGCGGGCAGCCGGCGTGACCGGTACAGCGCGCCGATTTTCTCGCATGCGTCCGAAAAGCGCCATCAACCCGCTCCGTTGCCGGCGCCAGATGCTGACGCCACGTTGAGGTGCAACGGGAAACAGGCGCGAAACACTTGTGTGAGAACCTACTGCAGATTATGAATGCCCGCGCTCGCAACCGGGGAGGACTCGCATGAGCACCGAGAACGACATCGATTTCGTCCTGCGCACCGTCGAGAAGCGCGACATCCGCTTCGTCCAGCTTTGGTTTACGGATGTGCTGGGCAACCTCAAGTGCTTCGCCATCTCTCCGGAGGAGCTTGAGGAGGCCTTCGAGGAGGGCATTGGCTTTGACGGCTCGGCCGTTGATGGCTTTGCCTCGCTCGAGGAGTCCGACATGCTCGCCTTCCCGGACCCGACCACGTTTGCGCTGCTCCCGTGGCGTCCCAAGGAGTCGGGCGTGGCCCGCGTCTTCTGCGACGTGTCCATGCCGTCGCGTGAGCCCTTTGACGGTGACCCCCGCCGCTGCCTGCGCAAGGTCTTTGCCGCCGCGGACGAGAAGGGCTTTGTGCCCAACGTTGGTCCCAAGATCGAGTACTTCTACTTCGACAACGACCTCGACCCCGTGCCGCTGGACACCGCCGGCTACTTTGACCTCACGCCGATGGACCGCGCGAACGACCTTCGCCGTCAGACCACGCTCACGCTGGAGAAGATGTCCATTCCGGTTCAGTACTCCTACCACGCCGCCGGTCCCTCGCAAAACGGCGTGGAGCTGCGCTTCACCGAGGCCGTGAGCTGTGCGGACAACATCATGACGGCGCGCCTGGTCATCAAGCAGGAGGCGGCCGGCCAGGGTATGTACGCCTCGTTCATGCCCAAGCCCATCACCAATGCGCCGGGCTCCGCCATGTACCTCTACCAGTCGCTTCTCGACCATGAGGGCGAGAACCTCTTCTGGGGTCCCAAGGAGCACCACCCCGCGCACATCTCCGACATCGCCCAGCACTACATTGCGGGCCTGCTCAAGTACGCGCCGGAGTACACCCTCGTCACCAACCCCACGGTCAACTCCTACAAGCGCTTCGTGTCCACGGGCGAGGTTCCCACCTATGCCACGTGGGGCCGCAAGAACCGCTCCGCGCTCGTGCGCATTCCCACGCACAAGCCGGGCAAGCACATTGCCACCCGCATCGAGCTGCGCAGCTCCGACCCCACGGCCAACCCCTACCTCGCGCTTGCCGTTACCATTGCGGCCGGCCTGCGCGGCATCGAGGAGGAGCTGCCGCTGCCGGAGGAGTCCACGTGCGACACCTTCAACGCGAGCGAGCGCGAGCTTGCGGCCAAGGGCATCTATCGCCTGCCGCGTACCCTCGGCGAGGCCATCGACCGCTTCGAGGAGTCCGACCTCATGCGCGAGGTTCTCGGCGACCACATCTTCACCTACTTCGTGCGCGAGAAGCGCCGCGAGTGGGAGGAGTTCTGCACGGCTGTGACCGATTGGGAGCGCGAGCACTACTACGGCGGCGTGTAGCGCGCCCAGCCGATAGGCACCAGAGGCCCCGGGCTTCCTGCGAGACGCACCTTGTGCGGCACTTTTCGCGGAACGCCCGGGGCTCTTTTGCGGGCGGTGCGCTTCGGCGCCGCTCCCTCCGACGCCGCTCCAAAGGCGCGGTCCTTCTCGCCCTTATCGTGTCAATCTTGTTAAGAAACGTGCTGTCGGCAACTTACAAACCTGAATTGCACGAGACTAAAACTTCGGCGACGGACGGGACTGCGGTCCTGACACGGGAAGACCCGTGCCACCGTCGGGAAAGGGCGTGACCACGCGCCAAAGCATTGGGGGAAGGAACCCTGACATGAAGCTCTCCAGCCGTTTTGCGGGCGGCCTTGCGGTTGCCTGCGCGCTCGCCGTGACGATTTCCGGATGCAGCGGGGGAGGGCAGACAGACACCCCCTCCACCACCGACGATGCTGCCGAGGCGGCCTACACCCTCGTCGAGGACGGCAAGATCATCGTTGCCTCCGACCTGGCAAACGCCCCGCTCGATTTTGTGGACGAGAAGACCGGCGAGGCCCAAGGCTTTGAGATTGACCTCATCAACGCAGTTGCCGACAAGCTCGATCTTGAGTGTGAGGTCCTTCCCGCGATGAAGTTCGACACCATCGTCCCGCTCATCGAGCAGGGCGGCAAGGCGGACGTGGGCGTCTCCAACATCACCATCACGGACGCCCGCATGGAGCAGGTCGACTTCACGGACTCCTACATGGACTCCAACCAGGGCCTCGTAACGCTTGCGAGCGTGGGCGACGTCACCGAGGAGTCCCTCAACGTCGAGGGTACCAAGATTGCCGTTCAGGCCGGCACGACCGGCGCGTCCTGGGCCGAGGAGAACCTGCCCAACGCGGAGATCGTGGCGCTCGACGACCCGGTCGTGGCCGTGACCGGCGTGCAGACCGGGCTCTACGCCGCCGCCGTGGCGGACCTGCCCGTGATGACCTATCTCTGCTCCAACTCGTTCACGGACTGCAAGGTGGCCATCGAGATTCCCACGGGCGAGCAGTACGGCATCGCCGTCAACAAGGACAACCCCGGCCTCACCGAGGCCATCAACGGCGCGCTGGCCGAGCTCGAGGAGGAGGGCTACATCTCCGAGCTCGAGGTCAAGTGGCTCGGCGCCGAGCTGTAGGTGATCCAAAAGGGGACAGACCCCTTTTGAATCATTTTGGAATAACGATCCAAAAGGGGTCTGTCCCCTTTTGGATCACTCAGGGAGGAAATGAAATGACCAGCATGAACAGGCGTAATTTTGTGAAGATCGCGGGCGCTGCGGGGGCCGCGGCGCTTCTTGCCGGCTGCGACAACGGCGGCGACGCCGAGCAGACCCCGGCCACCGACGACACTGCCGACGACACCCCCGACGAGGCCCCCTACACCCTCGTGAAGGAGGGTGTGCTCACCAACGTGGCCGAGCTCGGCTTCTCGCCCTTCGAGTACATCGACGAGGACGGCAACACCGTGGGCTTTGACGTGGACCTCTCCAACGCCATTGCCGAGAAGCTCGGTCTCACCTGCGAGTGGCTGCCCAACCAGGCCTTCGACACGCTCGTGCCCACCATCGAGCAGGGCGGCAAGGCTGACATCTGCATCGCAGGCATGACCATCACCGACGACCGCCTCGAGCACGTCGACTTCTCGGACCCCTACCTCAACTCCAACCAGGCGCTCATCGTGTCCGCCAGCTCCGACGCCACCACCGAGAGCCTCAACGCCGAGGAGATCCAGATTGCCTGCCAGACCGGCACCACCGGCGACGAGTGGATCCAGGAGAACCTGCCCAACGCCACGCGCGTGCCCCTCTCCGACGTCACGGCCGGCATGATGGGCGTCTCCACGGGCTCCTATCAGGCCATGGTCATCGACCTGCCCGTCGCCCAGAACATGCTCGCCCAGTCCTTCTCGGACCTCAAGATCCTGGAGGAGATTCCCACCGGCGAGCAGTACGCCATCGCCGTCTCCAAGGACAACCCGGGTCTGCTGGACGCCATCAACGACGCCCTCGCCCAGATCGAGGAGGACGGCACGATGGACGAGCTCAAGCAGAAGTGGTTCGGCACCACCGACATCTAAGCGAGAAGGTGATTCAATTGGGGACAGACCCCTTTTGAATCATCGCCCTCATGATTCAAAAGGGGTCTGTCCCCAATTGAATCACCGAAACGGAGGAAGCATGCAGCATAGACGCGGGGCGCTTCTCGTCGCGCTTGCGCTGGCGCTCACGGGCGTCTTCGCGCTTGCGGCGCCGCAGCCCGCCCAGGCGCTCACCACCGAGAAGGCAACCGCACGCCCCAACGAGGACGGCGGTAGCGGCGTCATCGGCGGCATGGACACGCGCCTCACCTGGGAGGGCACGGTCGAGGAGGGCGAGGAGGTCACCTCGGTCACGCTGACCCTGCCGGAGGGCTCCACGTTCGACGGCTCCACGACGCGCATTACCGCGCTCGAGGGCCTGAAGCGCATGGACGTCACCGGTGGGGCCACGCCCGCCGGCAGCTCCATCACGGTGAGCTTTGACCAGCCCGTTCCCGCCGGGTCGCTGCTGCGCCTCGAGATCACCAACATGCAGTTCCCCTCCGAGGGCGGGGAGTGCGTCGTCTCCGGCACCTACGAGAGCGCCGGGGCAACCCATGAGCTCGCGGACTCCAAGCCCATCGAGACCATCGCCAACACCCCGTTGCAGTCAATCGTCAACTGGCTCGACGAGCAGAGCTGGGTGGAGGCCTGGAACTCCAACCAGTTCCTCGGCATGTTCCTGAAGCCCCAGCTGCTGGTGACGTCCTTCTCGTCACTTGCGCCGGGCTGGCTCCTGTGCCTGGGCATCGTGGTTGCGGCCTACCCGTTTGCCATCGCGCTCGGCCTGCTCTTTGCCATGCTCAAGATTTCCAAGTGGCGGATTCTGCGCGCCATCGCGGTGATCTACATCAACGTGCTGCGCGGAACGCCGCTGTTCCTGCAGATCTACATCATGTTCTTCGGCCTGCCGATGCTCAACATCAACATCGACAACAACCTCTTGGGCGTCATCGTCATGGCCATCAACTCGTCTGCCTATCTCGCCGAGATCTTCCGCGCGGGCATCCAGTCCATCCCGCAGGGCCAGTACGAGGCTGCGAGCTCGCTTGGCATGAACTACGTGCAGACCATGTTCACCATCATCCTGCCGCAGACCGTCCGTCGCGTGATCCCCACGGTGACGAGCGACTTTATCACCGCCTTCAAGGACACGTCGCTGCTCTCCTCGGTGGGCGTCATGGAGCTCATGATGTTCTCCAAGAACCTCACCACGGTCTCGGGCAACATCACCCCGTACGTGGCCGCCGGCATCTTCTATCTCATCGTCACGCTGCCGCTCATCAAGGTCGTGGGCATCGTCGAGGAGAACATCGCCCGCTCCGAGCGCGGCGGCGGCCCGCGTCCCAAGCGCCGCGCCGACGTGGCCGACAACGCCGACGCCCTCATGGGCAAGAGCGTCGAGAAGGACGCCCCAGCTGTCGCCCAGATGAAGGAGGCCGCCGATGCCTGCTAAGAAGTTCGGTCACGCGCGCACCATCGATGTGCCCCCCGCGCTTCCCGCCGACGAGGCCGCGCGCATTGCCTATGAGGCGGATCAGGGCCTCACGAGCCACCACTTCACGCCCGGCGAGCACCCCATCGTGCGCATCGAGCACCTCAACAAGAGCTTTGACGACACGCTCGTCCTGAAGGACGTGAACCTCAACGTGTGGCCCGGCGAGGTCGTGGTGGTGCTCGGCCCCTCCGGCTCGGGAAAGTCCACGATGCTGCGCTGCATCAACCTGCTCGAGACGCCGAGCGCGGGCCACATCCTCATCGAGGACGACGAGATCACCAACAAGAGCGCAGCTGAGGTCAACAAGCTGCGTCGCGACGTGGGCATGGTCTTTCAGCAGTTCAACCTCTTCCCTCACCTCACGGCCAAGGAAAACGTCATGATCGGCCAGACCAAGGTGCTCAAGAAGGACAAGGCCGAGGCCGAGGCGGAGGCCCTGAAGCAGCTTGCCGCCGTGGGCCTTGCCGACCGCGCGGACTTCAAGCCCGCCCAGCTCTCCGGCGGCCAGCAGCAGCGCGTCGCCATCGCGCGCGCCGTGGCCATGCATCCCAACGTGCTGCTCTTCGACGAGCCCACCTCAGCCCTTGACCCCGAGCTCGTCCGCGGCGTCCTCGACGTCATGCGCGACCTCGCCGAGAACTCCGGCATGACCATGATCGTCGTCACGCACGAGATGGGCTTTGCCCGCGACGTGGCAGACCGCGTGGTGTTCATGGAGGACGGCGTCGTGGTGGAGCAGGGCATGCCCGAGAAGGTCTTTGACCATCCCGAGAACCCCCGCACCGCAGAGTTCCTCGGCTCGATCAAGTAGTCCCTCCTCGCCACTTGGGAGGCGCCCGGGCGTTCCTCCAGGGAGTGCGCTTCGCGAAACTCCCTTACGGAACGCCCGGTCGCTCACGTGTCCTAGGGCCTCCCGATATTCCGTAGAGAAGTTTCGCGCAGCGCACTTCTCGGAGGATTATCGGGAGGCCCTGCAGGTTAGTAGGCGATGAGGCCGGCTTTGTGGTAAACTTTTATGGTTCATGCGTCCTTACTTCAGGGGGTCGACCGGATGCATCACAAGAACATCCTGCTCATTTCCGCCACCACGCGGCTTCACGACCGCATGCGCGAGCTCTCGCACGCCATCGATGTCTCCATTGCCCTTGCGAACGAGGAGACCTTCTCGCAGGCCGTGAGCTCTGGGCACGAGTTTGACCTTGTCATTCTCGACGGCGAGGGCATGAGCCAGGACATTCTGAACGCCGTCGACTCCTTTGTTCAGGACAATGGCTTCATCCCCATGCTGCTTGTCCAGGACCCCGACAAGCTTGCCACGCTCCGCATGCCCACGCAGGGCACCAACGACTTCATCCTCTCGACGGCCGGCGCCGCCGAGTTTGAGCTGAGAAGCACCCTGCTTTTGTGGCCTGGCGAGGAGAGCGCCCCGGCAGACCTCGTCACCGTGGACAACATGACCATCAACCTCGCCACGTACCAGGTCTACATCGACGAGGAGCCCGTTGACCTCACGCTCATGGAGTACTCGCTGCTCTCCTTCCTGGCAACGCACCCCAGCCGCGCCTACTCGCGCGAGACGCTGCTCCACCGCGTCTGGGGCTTCGAGTACTGCGGCGGCACCCGTACCGTTGACGTGCACATCCGTCGCGTCCGCTCCAAGGTTGGCCCCCAGGTGGCAAGCCACATCGTCACCATTCGTGGCGTGGGCTACCTCTTTAGGATCTAGCCGTCGTCCTTCTCGGCACCTCTTGGGTGCTCCAACCTCATCTGGAGCATACTTTTCAGGAAACCAATAGCAACATGGCACGCATGTGACGTTTCGGAAGGTCTCGTCTTGGAGACGTCGCGTGCGGGGTACATTCCTCCTTGAACTTGATGAGGACACGATGCGCCCGCGCCGGAGAGGCCGCGCGTCTTGGAAAGAAGGCAACCATGAGCGAGTACGGCAACTATCCCTACGGGTCTTCCAACCCCGAGCATCGCGAGGAGCCACAGACCGAGGCTCGACCCACAATCCAGACCCCGCCGGTCCCGGGCTCCCAGAGCTCGCAGTACGGACAGGGCGCGCAGCCTGGTCAGGGCGCTCAGTATAGCCAGGGTGCGCAGTACGGCCAGCAGCCTCCCCGCCCGGACTACTACCAGCCTCAGGGCGAGAAGAGCGACGGCTCCAACCTCCCGGAGCACTTCGGACAGCCCGAGAAGCCGAGGAAGTCGCACGTGGGCCTCAAGGCGGTTCTCGCCGGCCTGCTCGGTGGCGTGATCGGTGCTGCCGCCCTTACGGGCACACTCTACGCCACGGGCGTGATCGGTCCGACGGGCGGCTCCACGGGAGGCGGCTCCACCACCTCGCAGTCCATCACCATCGATCCCGCCGACGAGGACACCACCGTTGCCAATGCCGTCGCCGCCAAGGCGCTGCCCTCGGTGGTCACGGTCTACGCGACCTTCTCGAACGGCGAGGGCATGGGCTCGGGCGTCATCTACGACACCAACGGCAACATCATCACCAACAACCACGTCATCGAGGACGCCGAGTCCATCTCCGTCTCCCTGAACGGCCAGAGCTACACGGCGAGCCTCGTGGGGACCGATCCCTCCTCCGACCTCGCGGTCATCCACGCGGACTTTGGCGACACCGAGGTGACGCCCATGGAGATTGGCAACTCGTCCGATCTTCAGGTGGGGGACTGGGTCATGAGCGTGGGCAGCCCCTTCGGCCTTGAGAGCTCCGTCTCCCAGGGCATCGTCTCGGCGCTCTCGCGCAACACGCTCATGGAGGGCGCCTCGGGCAACACGCTCTACACCAACCTCATCCAGACCGACGCCACCATCAACCCGGGCAACTCCGGCGGCGCGCTCGTCAACGCCGAGGGCAAGCTCGTGGGCATCTGCACGCTCTACTCCTCGGATACCAAGAGCTTCGCGGGCATTGGCTATGCCATCCCGAGCGACTACGCAACGCAGGTCGCCGACAAGATCATCGCAGGTGAGACGGTCACGCACGCCTACATCGGCCTTACCATGCAGACCGTGAACGCTCAGAACGCCTTTAGGAACAACCTCTCCGTCGACCAGGGCGCCTATGTGGTGGAGGTTGCCGAGGGCGGCCCGGCGCAGGCGGCCGGCATCCAGGTGGGCGACGTCATCACCTCCATCGGCGGCGAGTCCATCTCCTCTGCCGACGGGGCCATCCTGGCAATTCGCTCGCACGAGATCGGCGAGACCGTTCCCGTGACGGTCATGCGCGGCGACCAGGAGATGACCTTCGACGTGACCCTCGGCTCTGACGAGACCCTCCAGCAGCAACAGCAGGAGCAGCAGAACCAGACCGTCAACGTCAACGGCCAGGACGTCTCCCTCGAGGACCTCATCGACCTCTACCAGCAGTACCAGGAGCAGCAGTACAACCCCTTCGGCGGCCGCTAACCCAAGCTGACAGTTGGGGACGGAGGCGCTTTGTCAGGATTTTGCGGACCTGACAAAGCGCCTCCGTCCCCTTTTGTCAGGTGAGGTGAGGCAAGCAAGCCTGCCGCCGGTGCCACGCGCTTATTTTTGTCCGGTGTGTGGGGTACCCTTGTACCATCGAGAAGGGGAGGGCCCCATGGCAGAGATCAGATGCCCGCACTGCGGCGAGGTGTTCCAGGTTGATGAGTCCGAGTACGCGCAGATCGTGCGTCAGGTGCGTGACTCGGAGTTCGAGAAGGAGATAGCCTCGCGCGTGGAGCTCATGCGCGCGGCGCGCGAGAGCGAGGTCGCGGCCGCGGTGGCGCAGGCGGAGCGCAAGCTTCAGGAGGACGCCGTCCGCGAGCGTGAGGAGCTCCAGGCAAAGCTCGCGGAGGCGCAGGACAGCGCGCGTGATGCCCTGGCCGAGAAGGACGCCGAGCTCGCGCGTCTGCGCTCTCAGGTTGAGAAGGGCGCGGAGTCGGTCGAGCTCGCGCGCGTCACCGCGGAGAAGACCCTCGAGCAGGCGCTCGCCGAGAGGGACCAGAAGATTGCCGAGAAGGACCGCGCGCTCCTGGAGGCTGAGGCGCAGCGCGACCGCGCGCTCGCCGAGGCAACCGCCAAGGGGGAGCGAGCGCTCGCCGACTCCAAGGCCCGCATCGCCGAGCTCGAGGCGAGCCTCAAGGCTCGCGAGGAATCCTTCGCAACCGAGAAGGCCCTGGCCGTGACCGAGGCAACGAGCAGGCAGGACCAGCGCATCGTGGAGCTTGAGGGCCAGGTGAACGCCGCCAAGCTCGAGCGCGAGCAGGTGGAGGCCTCGCTCAGGCAGCAGCTCGTCGAGCAGGCCAACTTCAAGGACCAGACCATCCGCGAGCGTGAGGACGAGCTCGAGCGCCTCCGCAACCAGAGGGCGCGCCTCACCACAAAGCTCATCGGAGAGACGCTCGAGCAGCACTGCGAGATGGAGTTCAACCGCTGGCGCAGCCTCGGGTTCAGGGGCGCCGAGTTCCACAAGGACAACGAGGTCGTGGACGGCTCGAAGGGCGACTACATCTTCCGCGAGCTCACGCCCGACGGCGTTGAGGTCGTCTCGATCATGTTTGAGATGAAGAGCGAGGAGGACGCCTCCGCCGCCCGGAGCCGCCACAAGAATGCCGACTTCTTCAAGAAGCTCGACCAGGACCGCCGTAACAAGGGCTGCGAGTACGCCGTGCTCGTCTCGCTGCTCGAGCCTGAGAGCGAGCTCTACAACGCCGGCATCGTCGACGTCTCGTACGAGTACGAGAAGATGTATGTCATCCGCCCGCAGTTCTTCATCCCCATGATCACGCTGCTGAGAAACGCCGCCGAGAACTCCGTGGCGTATCGACGCGAGCTTGCGGAGATTCGCCAGCAAAACATCGACATAACGCACTTCGAGGACGCACTCGAGGACTTCAAGACCAAGTTCGGGAAGAACTACGAGGCGGCGAGCAAGAAGTTCGGCGACGCCATCGAGGAGATCGACAAGGCCATCGCGCGCCTGCAGAAGGTCAAGGAGAACCTCACCTCCTCGGAGAACCAGCTGCGCCTTGCCAACAAGAAGGCCGACGAGCTCACCATCCGCAAGCTCACATGGAAAAATCCCACGATGCGTGAGAAGTTCGCGGAGGCGCGCGAGG